>JAIQGH010000139.1 GCA_020072655.1 Terriglobia bacterium
GCCGCCTTGCGGTTTTCGCCTGCCGGGCCCTCAGGAGCACGGATGGTTTTGCCAGTGGGATTGCCCCTACCTGCACTAATGATTATCGGAGGTTCCTGCCTGGAGACGCCCCGACAAATGCTGCCGCTCGCGCGCGGCAAACTCGTGAAAGTTTTCCCTCCGGCCTCCTGCGCAGCTCGGCCACGTGCCGGCCGCCTCTGTCGTCCGGAATCGGGGGCCGATTCTGCACAAGGAAAACTGGGCAGCGAGGAGTTGCACTCTGCTGAGACGGTCTGCTGGCGAAGGGCGAGTGAACCGCTCCTCAAGTACAACTCCTCACCACCCGGATGGCTTTGACGACGGGAATCTAGACAGCTTCAATGTCGACGACATGAATCGTGCGGCTGGCCATATCGAACGTTCCCGTCACTTTCACCTGTTTCCCCTCGAACTTTTCTGCCTTCGCCTGATCGTCAAGCAAGAATAGGTCCTGACTCGAAGCCTCCTGGAGAGCGTAAACGTTTTGGCCGTCCTGCGTTCGAGCTTGGACGATTTTGCCCAGGAAGGTTTTTGCCGCGTCTTTGGCGCTCGCCGGCTGTGCCGTGTGCAGCGCTGAGACTGTTGCCGCCCCCGACGTGTGCGCTCGGAGAGGCGTAAGCTGCGCCAACCCCACGATCACACCGAACGCCAAGAGACACACCAGCACTCGTGGTCGCTTCATATATTCACCTCCGACCAAGTTGTGATCTGCCCTTCGCGACGGGTTGATTCCGCAAGAGCGGAGCCGACCGTGTCGTCGTCCCAGGAGCAATCGCCGGGCCGAGGCCTGATGGATACGCCCTGCGCCTGCTTTCAACCAGTTGGAGTAAGCTGGGAAATAACTTCATAGCAAATCTGACCGGCGGCCTGAATTTTCTGCACTGCGCGGCCTGAACGGGCCCTTGAAATTCTTTCATGGTCCGGATTCTCGCTCTAAGCGTCATGCAATTGATTTGCGGTCGTTGGCAACGACCAGTTTGGAACGCTCCTCGCGCGAACCCGGTGGGGAGGATGTCGTCAATGCTCGTGAAAGCTGGGGAGTGCCTCCGGACCGATGACAGGCTTGTGTTTGAAACAACGGCGTTTCTCGTTCTTGCGGGCTGGTTTAGAGGGGTGCACTGCACTACGCCAGCAGCGGCATTTTCCCCAGGGCAAAGGCAATGGGGGCTCCGCCCCTAGCGATCCCAACAACCCCTCGCAGGTGTCGACCTCTCGGACAAGTTCGCCTTTCGGTAGCACAGGGCGGGTGAGCCAGGACGGTTGACGAACAAGTGGGCGCCACCGTCTAAAAAAGCTCAAGCCTTTGGAATTCTTTCCGGGTTGCCGACCATCCAGCCAGAATGAGGAACCTTGTGGTCGCCATTTGCGTACGATGAGCATGCGCCTGTCAATCCTTCTCACAGCTGCTTGCCTTTGCTCATGTCCTGCCATTGCTCAACCGGACAACCAGTTGACAGGCAATCCTCAAGCGCAGAATCTGCGCTCCGATAACAAAAACCCGGCAGCTAGGCCCGCTCCGTTCCCACTGCAGCTCGAAGTGCGTGTACCGTTCGAGCCCACAGCATTCCCAAGCGGAGCGCATTTCTATGTTGTGTACGAGTTGCATCTGACGAACTTCGGGCCAACTCCTTTTTCCCTGAGCCGTATTGAGGTGCTCGACGCAGATGCGGGAGCTGCGCGACCGATTGCGACCTTTGAGGCAGAGCAACTCGAAGCCATGTTGCAGCCTCTGGGCGGCAAGACACTTTCTGACCCCAAAGAAAGGCTCGTAGTCGCCGACGGCCAGAGCGCCATCGCTTTTATGTCTGTAGCGTTCGACCGCAGCTCACATATTCCGGGCAGACTGCTTCATCATGTGAGCACGGTCGACTGGGCAGTGGAAGGCGCGGTGACGGTAAATGAAGATGAAGCACATGCCCTGGCGACAGCGCGATTCTGGTCGTGTGACGGCGTACTGCGAAGTAATCCATGTGGTCGTGTAACGGCCTAACCGTTGAAGCGGTCACACTCGCGTAAGATTGCAGTAGAAGAACCCTTCATTGGCGACTACCCGCGATCATCAGCGTACTGCTGACCTGAAATCTGCCACTAGTGGTCTTTCGTTGGGGAGAATCCAATTCTAGACAGGAGCCGGGCAGCTGGCCGGAGGCAGCCTCTAGCTGATTTGACCAGGGGAATACTTTCGGGGTCCTGGCCTATGGTTGTGGGCAACAAACACGTTAAGCTATTGACTATAAAGCATTAGTTTGGAGGCGGGGGGAGTCGAACCCCCGTCCGAAGAGGCTCACGGTTAGAAGCCTACATGCGTAGCCGGTTCGCTTACCGCTTTCGCCGGCGGCCCTCAGGAACTGGCAAGAACGAACCGTCGGCTAGCCTGTTGTCCCGACGAATCGGGACTCTCATCCGGGACCCTCAGGCGGCAAATCCCGGATCAGCCCGCTGAGCGACGCCTCTCTCCGTCCTGCGGGCCTGACGAAGGAGACGGCTACCTAATCAATTAGGCAGCGTAGGCATACTGCGTGTTGGCAGTTGTCTTTGACCCACGCCGATTACGGGTGGTGTGGACCCCCGGCATGCCTTCTAAGCGCTAGCGCTCCCGTCGAAACCGGTACGCCCCCACGCTCAGTTCCAGACTACGCTCGGCGGCGGGGGGTGTCAAGGCAACCTAGCACGGCAGGTCGCCGGGTGGGCACATCCGTTCCTGTCTCGCCATCAGCATCGGAACATGCTAGTTGACATGCCCCTACGCGCCTGTACCATAATGTGGGCGCGACAGGCTTCACCCTGAGGTGACCGACTTGAGTGAAACGGAAAATAACTCCATAGCGCGATTCATCCAGCAGGCGCGGGAGCGTCTGGGGCAGGAATTGCGCGCCCACGCCGAGCAGTTGCAGCAACTCGAGGCCAGCGTACAGGCACTCCGCGACCGGGAGCGGCAGCTCGAGCGACTGGTCGAGCAGCAGCTTGAAGCATTAGCCGCAGTCAAGATTGAGGCCCCTCCCGCCCCCGATACTGGGCGCGTCCAAATGGAAGGCTTGCTCGCGGCCGTGCGGGAGCTGATTACCGCCACGCTGCCCGACCAAGTCTTGGAGGTGCTCACAGCGGAGGGGCAGAAACTGGGCGTGCGGACGGCGGTCTTCGACGTGCGTGGCAAAGCGGCTTGGGGATCGTCCGCGGCCGGCTTCGCGGGACTTGCGGATAAGGCGTTTCGGAGCCTGATTGTTCCCCTGACCCAGGATAATCCTTTCCGAACGTGTTACGAGACCGGCGGCCACGTCGACGCCAGCGTCGACTCCCTCAAGAAGAACCGCAACATCATGGACAAGCTGCGGCCGGACCCGAGTGACCCGATTCTTTTGCTGCCGGTTCGCTCGGCCGGAGCGGTCTCCGCGATCTTTTATGCGGACGCGGGCGGCACGCACCAGGCATTGCCAGCCGAGGCATTGAAAATCCTGGCAGAATTCGCCGGGGCGCAGCTTGACCGTCTGATGGCTTTTAGCGGCGGGATGCCCGCGCCTGCAGAGGCTGCCGAAGCAGAGGTTGTGGCTCCTGAGAGCCCTGCCGTCGAAGCCGAGCCGTCGGCGTCCGTCGAGGAAATGCCGGTCGCTGAGCCCTTGGTCGAAGCGGTCGAGCCTGCGCCCGCCTTTGCCGAAGCCACGCCACCGGCTGAACCGCTTCCCGCCGTCGAGGCAACGGTCCCGGCCGCCGCGGAAGCCCCGTCGCCGATTGTGGAAGCGCCACCCCCTCTACCGCCACCGGCCGCGGGAGTGGATCTCACTCAACTGACCGAGGCCGACCAGAAGCTTCACCGCGATGCCAAGCGGTTCGCGAAGCTGCTGGTTTCCGAGATTGAACTCTACAACAAAGCCAAGGTCGCCGAGGGGCGGAGGAACACCGACCTCTACAAACGCCTGAAAACGGACATCGACCGCAGCCGCCAGACTTACGAAAAACGTTTCGGAAAGACTCTGGGAAAACAGCACGACTACTTCCACGAGGAGTTGGTGCGAACACTCGCAGGAAACGAATCTGTGCTCCTAGGGCCAGAATACCCTGGACCCACTGTTTGAAACTCCAAGCAAAAATCAAGGCCGTTACCTCGGGTGGGCTCGCTTGGCTGCTCGTGATGGCATTCGGGGCGACCGGCGTCGTCCGAGCGGCTAATCTGCGCGAATTGGCGGCGCGCGCCGAGCAGCGCAGCGCCTGGCCGGCGCTCCGCCGCTGGGCGGAATCCACCCAGGACCGGGAGCAGCGCGGGCAGGCGTTTTTGGTCCTCGGGTACCGCGAGCACGAAGCAGGCGAATTCTCCGCCGCGACCGAGGACCTTCGGCGCGCGGTGGAAACCGAGTTCTCGCTCGGCGACGTCGCACTGTATTACCAAGCGTCTGCCGCGCGTGACGCGGGCCAGCCGGCGCGAGCGGCGGAGATTCTTGACGGCTTCCTCGCTCATCATCCGCAAAGCCCGCTGCGTTTCGACGCGCTGGCGCTGGCCGCAAGGAGTTGGCTCGATTCCAGTCAGCCCGAACGAGCCATCCAGGTGCTGAGGCCGGAGCCGAGCACGCGGCGTCGGCCTTCGCTCGCTGTTTTGCTGGCTCAAGCCTATGGGGATGCAAAGCGGCTGGAGGAAGCAGCGCGCATCTTCCAGGAAGTGTACTATGCCTTTCCCACCTCCCCGGAGTCGTCCAGTGCGGAGAGCGCGCTCACTCGCCTGCGGGCCGAGCTCGGCGTGGCATTCCCCGAGGTGAGCGAGGAGATCCAGACCGGTCGCGCTGACCTACTGGCCCGCCGCTCACAACTGTACGAAGCTGTCAGGGAATACGACACGCTGCTCGCACGGCGGCCGGCGAGTCCGCTGGCGCCGCGTTGGAAGGTCGGGCGGGCGCGCTCGCTGCTTCGCCTGCAGGAACCGGGCGAAGTGATCGCTTCGCTCGCCGAGAGCCTTCCTCAAAGCCCCGAATACGATGCCCAGCGGCTGGCGACACTTGTCCAGGCTTACTTGCAGAAATCGGATCCGGACGCGGCGCGGCTGCTGCTCGATCAACTCCGGACGGTTTATGCCACCACGCCGGCCTACGCCCGAGCGCTTTCCTCTTTTGGTGACTACAGCATCCGCCAGAGCGATTGGACCGGGGCTGCTACTTTCTATCAGCCGCTGGCGCAGTTTTCCCCGCAGACGGACTTGGGGCGGGAGGCGGAATGGCGCCTCGCATGGTCTCACTACCTGACGCGCGATCTGGCGGGGACGAAGGCAGCCTTAGCTGGCTATATCCCACGGCATGCGGACTCGGAGCATATCCCGGCGGCGCTCTATTGGCTCGGCAGGATTGCGGAGCAGGAAAGCGACCCGGCAGATGCAGTCGCCTTCTACGGTGCGCTCCGCCGGAGGTTCGTTCATAGCTACTACGCGTCGGAAGCCGTGAGCCGGCTTGAGCGCCTTGCGGATCGGAAGGGAGGGCCGGGCAGCGAGCCTTCCCGAGCGACCGTGGCGTTGCTCACGAGCATCCCGTCCCGCCCCTCCGCGCCACTTCCGGCTTGCGGGCAGAATGCTCCCAGTGACCTCCTGCGGCCCGCTTTGGCCCTCGAGAATCTGAGCCTGGGCGAGTTGGCTGAGACTTACCTTAAAGGGTTGGTTGCCGACCGGCCGGCTTCGCTGGACCTTTTGCTTGCGCTGAGTCGCGTGGAGTCAGGGGAGGGGCGCCCCGCTCTGGCCCTTTTTAGTGCAAAACGAGCTGTCCCGGATGCGTCTGTCTATGACTTCTCCGAACTGCCGGAGGAGGTCTGGCGGCTCCTTTACCCGGAGGCGTACTGGCCGCTCGCCCGGCAGCAGGCGCACGCCAACCGCCTCAGCCCCTATCTCGTCATGGCACTTATCCGCCAGGAGTCGGCGTTCAATCCGCGTGCTCTGTCAGTGGCCAACGCGCGGGGCTTGATGCAGATTCTTCCCCAGACTGTCAGCCGCTCGCGCCGGGGACGCGCGCGCGCCGCACGGAGGCTCTATGACCCTGCCTACAACGTTCGCTTCGGCACGCGCCACTTGCGGGACCTGCTGAAGGAGCTCCAGGGGGATCCCGCCAAGGCCATGGCAGCCTATCATGCCGGCATCGCGCGCGTTGCAGAGTGGGTGAGCAAAACCAACTTCCGGGATTCCGTGGAGTTCGTGGAGACGATTCCCATTCCTTCCACGCGCGCCTACGTGGAGTGGGTGCTGAGAGACGCGGAAATCTATCGTCAACTGCTGACCGGCCAGGCAAGATTCGCGAAGTGTCGTTAACTCTGATTGTCTGTCGTGACTCACCGCGGTTGGATGCATTGACGCTTGCCGCGCGGGAGCCGTCGATTTTGCGCGCCGGGCTGTGTTAGGATGAGGTGCTTCCGGGTTGAGTCCGAATCACCGGGAATGTCTGCATGGCTGCCGCGACGACGATCCAATCTCCGTTGAAATATCTGGTCCAGCCGGATACGGTGATCGAGGCCGATGGCGAGGGTGAGGCGCTCGAACTGGGTGCGCTCACGGGAAAGCCTCTCCTGGTCGTCCTGCGCATCGACGAGATCATCGAGCAGGAATCCCTGCATGTCTCGATTTGGGGCTCGCCGGACGGACAACAATGGGGCGAAAAGGCCCTCTTCTGGTACCCGCAGCATTTCTATCGCGGCGCGTTTCCAGCCGCGCTCGACCTGCGCCAGCGGCCTGAAGTCAGGTTCTTGAAGGCCCGCTGGGAAACCAATCGCTGGGGACGCGGTTATCCACGTCCCTTCTTCAAAGCCAGCATCGAGATTCAGGAACTTCCCGCCGCTTAGCGGATATTTCGCGCGAGGGTATGGCTGTGGAACAGGAAACCCGCGAGTACGTCACTCCGGAAATCGAGAAGCGCCAACACCGCCGCGTCAAGTTGCTGACCGGAGTCCGCTGCGAGGCGCTGGGGCGGGAAGGGGTCATGGTGACGCGCGACATCAGTGTGGGTGGGATGTTCGTCACCGAGAAGGACCCGTTCCCGGCGGACTCGCTGGTCAGTCTATCCTTTCGGATTGCTCCGACCTCTCCGCTGTTTACCTGCCAAGGGAAAGTCGCCTACGCTATCAAGGGACTGGGCATGGGCGTGATGTTTAGCGAGCTCAGTGAAGAAGTCCGCCAGGCCGTGCAGAAATTTGTGGACGAATCCGACTGAGTCCTGCCATCCTTCATCTCTGGCCATTTGGGGAGGATTTATGAAGCCTGCCATCCCGGTGCTGTTCCTTCTCCTCACTCAATGTCCGTTGCTCCTGGCTCAACAAGCGGCGCAACCGCAGAGCCAGCCCGGAACTGCGCAGACGCCGACGGCGCCGCAGACGGAGAAAGTTGAGGCCGCGCCTTCGGCGCCTTCGGCAGCACGGACCGGTCCGGCGATGGAAGGCTTCATGGAGCCTGCGCAGGTGAAGGAACTCCTTCACCGCGTTTGGCTCGCCGAATTTCGCACCAACGATCTGCTCACGGAGGTGCATCCTGAGCGCTGGAAGCTCGGCGACGTAGCTCGCCGGTCTTTCCAGCAGACGTTCGACACGCTGCGGTCACAAATGAATTCGCTGGAAGAATGGCGCGGCCAGCTCGAGGCACGCCCCGACAGCATCTACCTGGAATACATGACCCACGCGGCGATCGACGCCTTGCTGCCACGCCTCGACGCCGTGGCGCAGATGGTTTCTCAGCGGGAGAACGCCAGCTTGGGCGCGCAATTCAGTCAGGCGGGAAACCAGCTCTTTGATCTCGAACAGGCCTTGCAGCCCTATCTGTCTTATCTCTTACGCAACCAGGACCAGCTCTTGCTGGCCAACCAGACGAACCTCGCTTCCTGCCAGCACGAGCTGAGCTTCGCCATGAGCAGTCACCCGCAACCCGTCACCCCGCTGAAGAATGTCCGCCCCAATTTCAAGGGACTACGGAAGCCCAGACCCCCGCGCGCCGCTGGGTCCCAGCCGCGACCTGCGGCGAAGAGCAGCGCCGCCCCACCTGCCGGTCCGGCCACCAAGAAGCCCTGAGCCGGCTGGGACCGCGGTCCGCGCGCCTCATTCCTCCAACGTGAACTTCACCTCGATATTGGTGATCACCTCCACCGGCTCGCCATTGAGGAGCGTGGGCTGATAGCGCCAGCGCGCTACGGCCTCCAGCGCTGCCGGAACGAGCCAGGGGTGGCCACCGAGAGCCCGCAAGTTTTGGATTGTGCCGTCCGTGGCAATGAGCGCTTCAAGGCGCACGACCCCCTGGAGGCGAGCTCGCTGCGCCGCCAGAGGATACGTGGGCGCGGGCTGATAGATACCTTTGGCTGCGATGACGTCCCCACCAACCCGGATTTGACGGACTGCCTGCACGCGATTTGTGAGCGGGGGAGGCGGTGGGGGAGTCTGCCCGGCGAGAAGGCGATTAATCATCGCGTCGGCTCCTCCACCATTCCCGCGGAGGTCGGTTCCGCCCAGCAGCCAGATTTCCGATGGCCCCGAAGGTGGCGGCTCGTCGACGACGGTGCGAATGGAGTTGAAGGTCAGCGCTCGGGTGTTGATCAGCGGCACGAGAATCAGCACGCCAACTAGTCCCGACTCAAGGAGGCAAGCGAGCGGTAACGTCTTCCGGGGCGTGGAACTATCGAGTAGAGAGCGTTCGAACATGGCGGCACCTCCGTCCGCCAGCCCGTGCGGGGCGGACTGGCTGCCTTGCGGAGAGGTTGGCGGCCGCCACTTCTCTCTTCCACTCTTATTGACACCGTGGGCTATTGATGGGTTTCATTATTTCGACATGTAGTGGCGCGATTGGTCGGGGCATGCCGGGCTTGCCGCCCGTCGGTGGGGATGAGTTCCGCCCGGCACTACGAGGAGGGCTAGCGCAGCGCCTTTTCAAGTTCGACGGCGGCGGAGTTGATGAGCTGGGTCTCGGCGTCCAGCACGCCCGCGACGCGAAGGATCTCGCGCTCCGCCTCTGGCCACTTCTTCTGCTCAATCGCCTCGCGAACGCCGGGCAGAGTTTTGACGCCGTAGCCCGTGTAGAGCCCCGGGGCATAAATCTGGTGCTTGTACCAGGGCCGCGCGGGTAGGCCGTCGGGAAGCGTCAGCTTGCGCTCGCTCTCCATGAGCAAGGCGTTGACTCTCTGGATCGCCGCAGGGTCCGCGGCAGAAGTCCCGCCTTGGCGCGCCTTTTCCAGAGTTGCGGAATACTTCTTCGCCGCGCGCGTGACGTTCTCCACGGCGTTTTCGAGCGGCGCAAGGTTGATGAAAGGAGGCACGTCTTCGCGTGGTGGTGGGAGCAGGGTCCGCTTGGGGTCTGCCGTCGCGGTAAAGACCCCCTCATCAAGCTCACGGTTGCGTTCGCGGATTTCATCCTGCTTCGTCTTGAGGAGCTTCTTGAGATCGTCGCTGTAAGTCTGCAGCGTTTCGGCAAAGTCGGAGAATTCAAACGGCAGCAGCTCGGCATCCGCCAGCCGCAGGACCGCCAAACCCGCGGTTTGCGCCAGCGCCCGCCCATAGACAAAGGTTGTGTCGGAGAAGTGGGTGTACCAATAGAAGTCGTCGTAGATCGAGTGGTAGATGCCGCCGCCGTCCTCGCCGTCATAACCCAGGTTAAGCGAGGCGATGCCGAGGTGTTGCAGGAAGGGCGTAAAGTCGGACCCCGATCCGAGGGCGGCCAGGCGGAGATCGGCGCGCGTGCGAACCTCTTCGCGTTTCTCCGCCGAGTCGGCGTCCGCGATGCGCTTAAGCTGCAAGCGCCGCCAAACCGCGATGTTCTTCTCGGGATCGACGATATCCTTCGCCACGCCGTTCATGAAACGCTCGAGGGTGTGCGAGCCGCCCAGCTCGAGGTAGCCGCGGCCGTTCCCGTCGGAATTGATATAAGCGACAGCCTTTCGGCGGAGCTCCTCGGCGTGCGCCTCTGCCCACTCGGTTGACCCCAGCAGCCCTTCTTCCTCGCCGTCCCAGGCACAGTAGATGATCGCGCGCCTGGGGCGCCAGCCTTGTTTGATGAGCTCGCCGAGGGCGCGGGCCTCCTCCAACTCCGCGACCATCGCCGAGACAGGATCCTCGGCGCCGTTCACCCAGGCGTCGTGGTGGTTGCCACGCACAATCCACTCGTCGGGATAGGCCGCGCCGGGAATTCGCGCGACCACGTCATGGAGGGGTTTAATGTCCCAGTTGGCTTTCACCCTGAGGTGGACTTTGGCGGGTCCGGGTCCGAGGTGATAGGTGATGGGGAGAGCGCCGCGCCAGGAGTCCGGCGCCACCGGCCCTTTGAGTGCCGCCAGAAGCGGCTGCGCGTCGCCGTAGGCAAGTGGCAGGACCGGAATCTTGGTCAGCGTTGTTACGTCTTTCAGCTCCAAGCGCTTCGCATCCTGGGTGGCGCCGGCGCCGGGGGTGAGCGGGTCTCCGGGATGAATCGTCATGTCCATGACACTGCCGCGCTGCACGCCCTCGCGCGGTCGCCAGGCGCCCTCCGGGAAAACGTCGCCATCGAAATATCCGTCACCACGCGGGTCGGAATAGATGAGGCATCCCACCGCACCGTGCTCAGCGGCGACTTTGGGCTTGATGCCTCGCCAGGACGCGCCGTAGCGGGCAATGACGATTGCGCCTTTCACGGAGACGCCCAGCCGCTCGAGTTGCTCGTAGTCCTGAGGGACGCCGTAATTGACGTAAACCAGCGGCGCGGTGACATCGCCGTCGACGGAATAAGCATTGTAGGTGGGGAGTTGTTCGTCGTGCTGATCGGACGTGGGATCAACGGGTACCGTCGGCTCTTCCAGCTTGGCCACAAATTGAGTGGGTTCGACCATCTCGACCAGGCGCTCTTTAGGGGTCGGGAAGAGTACGTCGAACGATTCGATGTGAGCATCCCAGCCCCATTCTCGGAATCGCGCAAGAATCCATTCGGCACTTTCCTTGTTGTAGGGCGAGCCAAGATGGTGGGGCCTTGCCGAGAGTCGTCGCATGTATTCGCGCAGGTTCTCTGGCTGAGGAATCGCCGTGAATTTGTTTTCCCACTGGTGCTCAATGCGCGCCGCGTCTTCGGAAAAACCCAGGAGCGCGGGCGACGGTCCGGCTTGCGGCGAAGCGAGGAGATTTCCTGCTCCCGCCAACAGAAGTGCCACAACAAAACGGCGCATGAAACCTCCTGGGAGCTTGCGGCTGCGTCCTACCTGGGCCGGGCGACGTCGGGGCGATTCGCGAACCACCCCATGGCTCGCCTCACGCCGCAACTTCCGCCAGGCTCTTGTCGATGATTGTTAGTCCCGAGTCGATGTCCGCTTTGGGAATATTCAGCGGCGGCGACATGCGGATGACATTGGCGTACAGTCCGCCGCGGCCGACGATCAGGCCGTTCGCCCGCGCCCGTTCCATAAACTTCCCAGCCAGTTCCGTGCCGGGTTCCTTGGTCTTGCGGTCCTTCACCAGCTCGATGCCTTGCATCAAACCCATGCCGCGCACGTCGCCGACAATGGCGTGCTTTTCTTTGAGCGCCTCAAGGCCGGCGCGGAAGCGGTTGCCCATTTCGTGCGCATTGTCCATAAGCCGCTCTTCTTCAATAAGATCGATTGTGGCCTTCGCCGCGACGCAGGCCATGGGGTTGCCGCCAAACGTGGAAATCGTCAAGCCCTTATAAGCGTCGGCGATCTCGGGTCGGGCGAGCGTCAGGCCGATGGGAAAGCCGTTGGCCATGCTCTTGGCGCTGGTAATAATGTCGGGGACGACCTCCCAGTGCTCGATCCCCCACCATTTCTTGCCGGTGCGGCCCCAGGCGGCTTGCACCTCGTCGGCGATGAACACGCCGCCGTAGTTGCGCACGATGTTGGCGACAATCTTGAAATAGCCGGGCGGCGGAACGATGAATCCCCCCAGGCCCTGGATGGTCTCGGCGAGCATCCCGGCGATGACGCCACACGTCGAAGTCTTGATAACTTCCTCGATGTCCTTGGCACAATGCAGATCGCAGCTCGGATACGTGAGCCCGTACGGGCAACGATAGCAATAGGGTCCCGGCGCCTGCACGATGCCGTATGGGATCACACCGGCCTTGCGCCAAGTGTGCAGCCCCGTCATCGCTTTGGTGAGCTGCGAGTGGCCGCTGTAACCGTGGCGGAGCGTGACGAGCTCATAATTCCCCGTGAACATCCGCGCCGCCAGCACGGCCACTTCGTTCGCTTCCGTGCCGCTGTTGGTGAAGTAGCACTTCTTAAGGTCTCCGGGCGCAATCTGCGCCACCTTCTCGGCGAGGGCAACAAGGGCTTCCGTGGGGAAAAGCGTCGAGGTGTGCTGCACGCGGTCAATCTGGGCTTTCAATTTCTCCGTCACCTTGGGATTCGAGTGTCCGACGCTGATCGTGACGATGCCCCCCAGAAAATCCAGATACTGCCGCCCGTCGAGATCATAAACGTATTGCCCCTTGGCATGGTCAATCACCAGCGGGTCCTTGTAGTACGTCGTCGTGCATTTCCATACATACGCTTGATGCTTTTGGATGATTTCGTCTTTAGTCATGGTTGTGGTCCTTCAAAGAGTTGGCAGTCGGCGGTTAGCAGCTACGCGCTACCGCCTTCTACGTTCCTGCGCAGATTGTGTAACATGCCGGCAATCTAAGAAATCTCGGACGACGGCAGCCTGCTTTTCTCGGTATTCAAGTATCCCAGGTCCCGCCTCACCATGACAAGGTATTCAGTTTCTGCGAGCGGACCCTAAAACGAGTGCGTCGCTTCTCTGCCAAACCTTGGGTTCGGTGAAGTGCTGCATGGTTTCTCCGGTACAGGATGGGAGTCGGTGTTCCTTGTGCCCCCGCTGATTGTTGACCGCATTTGCCGACTGCCAACTGCCGACTACTTCAAATACTTATCCAGCCAATCCAGCACCGTTTTGTACCATAACTGGCTGTTTTGTGGCTTGTTGACCCAATGACCTTCATCGGGAAAATAGAGCAGCCGTGAGGGGATGCCACGACGCTGAAGTGC
This sequence comes from Terriglobia bacterium, assembly GCA_020072655.1. GTDB lineage: Bacteria > Acidobacteriota > Terriglobia > UBA7540 > UBA7540 > JAIQGB01. Next base: position 12,975 of record JAIQGH010000139.1, read on the forward strand.
CGTGAAGAGCTGGAATGCCTGGCCGGTCGGTATGCGGTAGTCCAGTTGGCCCTCGACGACCAACATTGGTGTCTGAATGTTCTGAACGAAATTCGAGGGGGAAGACTTCTCACGCAGCTCCCCGCCGAGCTTTTCCCACGGCGGGCCTTTGAACTCCCATTCGTCAAACCAGAGCTCTTCCGTTTCGCCGTACATGCTGCGATTGTCGTAGACGCCGTCGTGAGAAACCAACGCCTTAAAACGCGTGGTGTGGCCGGCGATCCAATTGATCATGTACCCGCCGAATGACGCTCCCGCGGCCCCGATGCGAGTCGGGTCCACGTAGGGCAGCGATGCGAGGTAATCGGTGGCCATCATCAAGTCCTGAAAGCACGCGCCGCCCCAGTCCCCGGAAATCTCCTCGACGAATGCCTGGCCATAGCCGGTGGATCCGTGGAAGTTGGTCATCAGCACGACGTAGCCGTGCGCGGCAAACATCTGCGCGTTCCAGCGGAAGCCCCAGGCGTCGTCCCAGGCGCCTTGCGGCCCGCCGTGAACCAGGAGAATAGCGGGATATTTCTTGCTGGCGTCGAACCCGGGCGGCTTGACGAGCAGGTTCTGAATCTGCGCCCCGAGCCCACCTTTGGTGGCCAAGTCTTCAGCGGAATTGAGGTCGAGGTCAGCCAACAACGCATCATTGGCGTGCGTCAGCGGCACGGTGGTCCCGCCCGCGAGGGCGACCCGATAAACCTCCACCGGCTGCGTCAAGCTGCTTCGCGTAAAGACAAGCCATTGGCCATCGGGAGTGATCTGCAGATCTCCCGTCGAACCGTCCAGCACCTTCTCGACTTTCGGCCTGCTGAGAGATGTTTTGAAAACCGGCTGTCGGGCGTGCTCGGGGGCGTTGAAATAGATGGTGTCGTTGTCCGGAGCCCAAGCGAAGCTGCTTACCCACTGGTCGAAACCCGTGGTCAGGTCGGTGATTTTACCCGTCTCGCGGTCGTAAACGCGCAATCGGAACAAGTCCGATTCATAACCGTCGCGCGCCTGGGAGGTGTAGGCAATGTAGCGCCCGTTCGGCGAATATTGGGGCGATGCGTCGGAACCGGGATTGTCCCGGGTGATGTTCTTGGGCTCACCGCCGCTCGCCGGCACCAGATAGAGATCGTTGTTGGTGCTCCACGCTGTGCGCGAGCCGCCGGGCCGGTTGGAGGTGAAGCAGACCTCCTTACCGTCCGGCGAAATCGCATAGCCATCCGCCGCGTCGAGGAAAAATGTGGGCGAATCCACGGCGCCCGGTGTCAGGTCGCGTGCCTCGCCGCCTTGTGAGGAAATCGCGAACAAGTGCGTGTATTTGCCGTCGCGATATGCGTTCCAATGACGGAAGAGAAGCTCGTCGATGATTTGCGCTTTCACCTTGCCTTTCTCCCGATCCTCGAGACGCTTCGCATTGCACGCCTCATCGGCGCAGTCGGGATAGACTTGGGAGGTGAAGAGCAAGGTGTTACCTTTCAGCGCCCAGACGACCCCATCGGCTTCCGTTGAAATGTGGGTTAGTTGTTGCGCCTCTCCCCCCTCGACCGAAATTAAAGCCGTCGCCGCGCGTGAGTTGTCGTGCCTCGCCACCTTCGGCCGGGACCAGCCAGATGTGGCGGATGACTTTGTTGGCTTCCATGTCCGCTGTGCCCTGGACATAGGCAATCCAGCGCCCGTCCGGCGAGACCTGCGGGTCGGAAAGGCGTTGGACCTTCATTAGCTCTTCAAAAGTGATTGGCGGCTTGGCATAGGCACCGCAGGTGAGAAAAGCGAGAAGCAGAGCTGGAACGATGACTCTTTTCATTTGACAGCCTCCGCGAAATGAGATGGAGCGATGCGAGAATACTGCAACCGACCACTAAGAGTCTACTTGTCCCACTCCGTGTGAAACGTGCCCTCCTTTCGACGGGGCACGGCCGTCTCGGCCATCTTACACCACGGGCGGGAGGGCGGTGCCACAGCGGGACAGGGGCGTGGCGCGCCTTGCTGGCGCACTGCGCCTGGGATCTTGCGGTGGAGGGGGCCGAAAAGGTGGGTCCGAAATGGGTTTCATTTGGAGTGCCCGAAGGGCGGGGTGTAGAATAAGGATCGAGTAACAACACCATGGCCAGTATTCAAGACCTCACGATTGACCAGCTAAAGGCTCTGATTGGTGAGGTTGTCGAAGAAAAACTACGCGAACTGCTCGGTGATCCCGACGACGGTCTGGATTTGCGCCCGCAGGTCCGAGAGCGGCTTCTGAGGACTCTTGCAGAAGCGCAGCCGCGGGAGTAGTCCCCAGGCATCGCTGGTTCAATCTGCAATCAGCAATCGCCAATCGGCAATCACTTGTCCCACTCCGTGTGGAAGGTACCTTCCTTGTCGATGCGTTTATAGGTGTGCGCGCCGAAGTAATCGCGCTGGGCCTGAAGCAGATTGGCCGGCAGGCGAGCCCGGCGGTAGCTGTCGATATAGGTCAGCGAGTTTGAAAGCGCGGGGCAGGGCACTCCGTAATCAATCGCCAGCTTCAAGATTTTGCGCAGGCTCCTGCCCGTCCTGTTGATGAGCCCACGAAAGTAACGGTCGAGCATCAGATTGGCCAAGTCGGGCCGGCGTTTGAAGGCGGCGCGAATGGGCTCGAGCAGTTTGGCCCGGATGATGCACCCGCCGCGCCAGATGCGCGCAATTTCGGTGAAATTGAGATCGTACCCGTGTTCCTTCGACGCAGCGCGCATCTGCGCGAAGCCTTGCGCGTAGCAAGCGATCACCGAAAGCGCATAGGCGTCGCGCAGGCGGGCGATGAAATCGTTCCGGTCGCCGGCGAATTTGCGCTTTGGCCCCCGCAGAACTTCCGAGGCGGCGACGCGCTCCTGTTTGAGCCCGGAAATGATGCGCGCCAGCACCGCACTGGTCAGCGTGGGCGCGGCGACGCCCAAGTCGAGCGCGTCCTCGGCCGTCCACTTGCCCGTCCCTTTCTGCTCGGCGGTGTCGAGCACCAGGTCAACGAGCGGCTGGCCGGTCTCGGGGTCCACTTTCTTGAGGACCACCACGCTGATCTCGAGGAGAAACGAATTCAACTCTTCTGCATTCCACTGCGCGAAGACGTCGTGAATCTCCGTTCCGCTGAGGCCCGGGATGCTTCGCAACAGATCGTAGGCCTCGCAGATCGTCTGCATGATGCCGTATTCGATCCCGTTGTGAACCATCTTCACGTAGTGGCCCGCGCCTCCGGGTCCGAGATAGGTGCAACACGCGCCGTCCTCGGTTTGCGCCGCCATCTTGGTGAGCAGGGGCTCGAGATGGCGATAGGAGGGCTCATAACCGCCGGGCATGAGGCAGGGCCCATGAAGCGCGCCTTCTTCCCCGCCGCTCACGCCCATTCCGAAAAAGCGCAGACCGACGGTCTCCCAGTCCTTGGCGCGGCGTTCAGTGTCCTTGAAGTGGGAATTTCCGCCGTCGATGACGATGTCTTCCGCGCTGAGGACGGGCCTGAGGTCGCCGAGGACGGCGTCCACGGGCTTCCCCGCAGGGACCATCATCCAGATGCGGCGCGGCGTTTCGAGCGAGTCCACGAACTCGGCGAGCGAGGGGGCCACCGCGATGTCCTGGCCGGCCGTGGCCTCGGCGACTTGATGGGCTTTGGCGGCGTCCGCGTCGTAGCCGACGACGGAAAAACCCTTGCTCGCGGCGTTCAGTGCCAAGTTACGCCCCATCACGCCTAAGCCGATGATACCCAGATGTCTTTTGCTCATCAGTTCATCTCCGAAGTTGTGATTCCGTTTACACCCCTCGGTAGGATATCAGAAATGCCGCGAGAGAAGCGAGCAGCGGCGGCTGGAAGTTCTCTGAGCGACCGGCAGGGAGCCCGGCGCCTGCCCTGAAGAATCGGGGCGCCACATTAAACCGATTCTCGCTGCGCGTGAGTTCGTTGACGTTATATAATCGCACGCTTGGTTTGAAACGCGCGAGCCGGGCGGCTGCATCCAACTAATCAAGGGTGGAAAAAGGCATGTGCCGAAGAGCGAGCCCGGCGCGCAGAAATAGTCGGAGGGAGGACACATCACGTGCCCGGTGAAGCCACCACGTTGCGAACCGCGGTTGACCGCGCGAAACTCGATCAACTCTGCATCAACACCATTCGTTGCCTGGCGATGGATGGCGTCCAGAAGGCGAAATCCGGGCATCCCGGAATGCCGATGGGCGCCGCGCCGATGGCTTATGTTCTCTGGACACGCTTTCTGAAGCATAACCCTCGTGATCCGCGCTGGCCGAACCGTGACCGATTCGTTCTCTCCGCCGGCCACGGATCGATGCTTCTCTATAGCCTCCTGCACCTGACGGGCTATGACCTTTCGCTCGAGGATCTGAAGCAATTTCGCCAGTGGGAGAGCAAAACTCCCGGCCACCCGGAAAACCTGCTCGCGGCAGGCATCGAGACCACCACCGGGCCGCTGGGCCAGGGCTTTGGGAACGGCGTGGGAATGGCTATCGCGCAAAAATATCTCGCCGCGCATTTCAATCGGCCGGGTCACAACTTGGTGGATTATCGGATTTTCGCCATTGTCAGCGATGGCGATTTGATGGAAGGCGTGGCGTCGGAGGCCGCATCGCTGGCCGGCCACCTGGGACTCGACAACCTCATTTATCTGTACGACGACAACCACATCAGCATCGAGGGCTCAACTGATTTGGCCTTTACGGAGGACGTCGGCAAACGGTTCGAGGCCTACGGCTGGTTTGTGGAGAGGATTTCCGACGGCAACGACTTGGAGGCAATCGAGAGGGCGATCCAAGCTGCGCAAGGCGAGCGCGGCCGGCCCTCGTTAATTGCGGTCAGAACGCACATCGCTTACGGCGCGCCGCACGCCCAAGATACGGCGGAGGCGCACGGAGCACCGCTGGGCGAAGAGGAAATCAAGCTGACCAAACAAGTGTATGGGTGGCCGCCGGAGGCGCATTTCCTGGTGCCTGCCGAAGCGCTGGCGCAATTCCGTAAAGCTCTGGACCAGGGTGAAGAGGCAGAAGGGGAGTGGCAAGCAAGGCTGGCGGCCTATCGGAAGGCCTTCCCGGAGCTGGCTGCGGAGTGGGACCGCTTCACGCGCGGGGAGTTGCCGCCAAGCTGGAAGGAAAAGATTCCGGTTTTCAAACCAGCGGACGGTCCGTTGGCCACGCGCCAAGCATCCGGAAAAGTGCTGAACGCCATTGCCCCCGCGTTGCCACTATTGATTGGCGGCTCCGCGGACCTCGCGCCGTCCACGAACACCTACTTGAAGGGCTTGGGGGACTTCGGTAAAGGGAATTACGGCGGGCGAAACCTGCACTTTGGTGTGCGCGAGCACGGCATGGGTTCGATCCTGAACGGGGTGGCGTTGAGCGGGCTCTTGCCTTACGGCGCCACCTTCCTGATCTTCTCGGACTACGCGCGCCCCTCGATTCGCTTGGCCGCGCTGATGGAGGCCCACTCGATCTTCGTTTTCACGCATGACAGCATTCTGTTGGGCGAAGACGGGCCGACCCACCAGCCGATCGAGCAACTGCCAGCGCTACGGGCCATCCCCAACCTCACGTTTATTCGCCCGGCGGATGCCAACGAGACGGCTGTAGCCTGGCGGGTTGCGATCGAGCGGCGCGAGGGACCGGTGGCGCTGGCGCTGACGCGCCAAGGGCTGCCCGTGATTGATCGCACGAAGTACGCTTCTGCGGAAGGCCTGGCGCGGGGGGCATACGTTTTGGCCGACGCGACGGGCAAGACGCCGGAATTGATTCTGATTGCCTCCGGGTCGGAAGTCGCTGTGGCGCTCGAAGCGTACGAGCAGCTCAGCCGGGAGGGAATTGCCGCGCGCGTCGTGAGCCTGCCGAGCTGGGACTTGTTCGAAAAGCAGCCGGCGGCCTACCGGGAGGAAGTCCTGCCGAATTCCGTGATAGCTCGTTTGGCCATCGAAGCGGCCGCGCCCTTTGGATGGGAGCGTTATGTTGGACTTAAGGGTGCCGTGATCGGCATGACGCGGTTCGGCGCCTCCGCGCCTTACAAGATTTTGGCGGAGAAGTTTGGATTCACTGCGGCCCATATCATCAACAAGGCAAAAGAGTTGTTGGGCCGCTAGAATCCCAGGGCTGTGCATTAACAACTGAGTAGAAGGGGAGGAGTCTTTGACGGCATTAGATATAGCCGCTCGCAGCGTGCTCGCCAAGCTCGAGGGAGGAAATTTCGCGCGGCGCCTCTGGGAGCGCGATCCCTCGCTCTGGAAGGCGGAGCCGGAGCACCAGCGGATCATCAAGAATGCGCTTGGCTGGCTTTCGGTCCCAGAAACGATGCTTGCTGCCCTCGATTCATTGCAGCAGTTCGTCGAGGAGGTCAGAGGCGAAGGGTTCAAGCATGCAGTGGTGCTGGGTATGGGCGGGAGCAGCCTTTGCCCTGATGTCTGCCGGGCCACGTTCGGAACTTCGCCGGGGTTCCTCGATCTTCATGTTCTCGACTCGACCATTCCGGCCGTCATCACGCAGGTTGAGAAGTCTATCGACCTTCCAAAGACCCTTTTCCTCGTCTCCAGCAAATCGGGGGGTACCGTCGAGCCTTTGAGTTTCTACGCCTATTTTCGCCAGCGCGTCGAGCAGGTAAGAGGCGCTGGAGCCGGAGAGAATTTCGTTGCTGTTACGGACCCGGGCACCTCGCTCGAGAGTTTGGCGCGCGAGAAGCGGTTCCGCCGCGTGTTTTACGGCCAGCCGGATATCGGCGGGCGATACTCAGCCCTTTCCAACTTCGGCATGGCGCCGGCGGCACTCGCGGGTGTGGACGTCCGAAAGCTGCTAGGTCGCGCCGTGGAGATGGCGCAAGCCTGCGCGGCGGCCAAGCCCCTTGAAGAGAATCCTGGCGTGGCTTTGGGTGCTTTGCTCGCGGAGGCAGCGCGCGCCGGGCGAGACAAGCTGACCTTCGTGATGTCCCCCGGCATTTACACATTCGCGGATTGGGTGGAGCAGCTTCTCGCGGAAAGCACGGGCAAGGAAGGGAAGGGGCTCGTGCCGGTTGTGCGCGAGTATATCAATCCGCCCGAGTGTTATGGCAGCGACCGCGTGTTTATCCACATGACGTTAAGCTCGGAGGTGAATGAGACGGTCCAGAAGAGGCTGGAGGTTCTTGAGGCGGCGGGGCATCCGGTGGTGCGCATCCAGCTCGCCGACAGGTACGACCTCGGCAAGGAGTTTTTCCGCTGGGAAGTTGCCGCCGCCACGGCCGGGGCGCTCCTGGGGATCAATTCCTTCGACCAGCCCAACGTGCAGGAGAGCAAAGACAACACGAACCGTCTTCTGGCGCAGCACCGCGCTCAAGGTCAATTCGAGGAGGGCGCGCCTGCTGCAGAGTACCAGTGTGTAAAGGTCTTCTGCCCTGCCCAGCTCTATACAAAATTCCAGGAGAAGCTCCGGGTGCGCGAAGGCCTCTCGCCCGCGGAACTGGTGGGAGCGTTTCTCGAGGAGGGGAAGGCCGGGAGTTATGTAGCGTTGCTGCCGTACCTTGAGTCTTTCAGCGGCCACAAAGCGGCCATTCAGGCCATGCGCCTTGGGATCCGCGATGCCCTTCGCCTGGCGACAACGGTGGGCTACGGCCCGCGCTACCTGCACTCCACGGGCCAGTTGCACAAGGGTGGAGCGGCCAATGGCCTCTTCATTCTGATCACTGCCGATGACCGGCACGACCTCCCTGTGCCGGGCCAGCCCTATACGTTTTCCGTGTTGAAACAGGCTCAGGCACTCGGAGACTTTCAAGCTCTCGCCAGCCGGGGACGGCCGGTCCTGCGCTTCCACCTGGGGACGACGATTCGGGCAGGTTTGGATAGCCTCGCCAGCCTGGTGAAGGCGGCGTTGAGCAAGCTACAGAACATCAGCGGCTAACCGAGGATGAAAGGAACTGCGCTCGGCGCAGCTCGACAAGATATGGTTGCAGGAACGATTACGACCGATGCCAACTTATTGAAGAACCCTCTGCGAGAAGGCTTGCAGGCACATCGCTCGCCCGAGCCTTGCGCGATGGTGGTTTTTGGCGCCTCCGGCGACTTGACGGAGAGGAAAATTGTTCCGGCGCTCTACTACCTCTCGCGAGAGCGCCTGCTGCCGCCGGGGTTTTCGATTATCGGATGCGCGCGCACTCGCTTCACGCATGACCAGTTTCGGGAGAAGATGCGCGACGCAGTCACCGAGTTTCTCGCCCTTCCGCGAGAAGAAAGTGAATCTTTTATCCAGGGTTTTGGTCAAGGAATCTTCTACATCGCCGACAATTTCAGCGATCCGGCGGCCTATGGACAACTGAAGGGGCTCCTCGAACGCCTCGACCACGAGCGGGGGACATCGGGCAACCGGCTCTTCTACTTGGCGACGCGACCGAGTTTCTTCCCGGTCATTATCCAACACCTGGGCGCGG
>JAIQGH010000140.1 GCA_020072655.1 Terriglobia bacterium
ATGAGCCCTTATACCATACATCGGTCCATGTTACACTTATTTATGTAACAGAACACTAGTCTAGAATCGCGGCATCTCGAACTTCTTGGGTTCACCCTTGATCTGCGACGTCTCGTTGCTGAGCAGCTTGGTCAGCTCCATGGTCATGTTTGTCGAAATCACCTTCACCGCCCCGTAGGGTGAAACCTTCGTCGACATCCAGAGGTCGGACTTGCCGTTCGGATCCTGCGTCCGATAATGATCGCAGAGGAAAGCTCCCGCCGGTACGGTCACCATTTCCGTCCCCACTTTCTCGCCCAGACCGGGGGTCTCCTGGATAGGCTCTCGTCCCTGCCTCATCCTGGCCATCATGCCTCCCAGCGGCATCTCCATGGGAGGTTGATCTCCCATCTGCATAATCGTACGCTTGAGTTCGGGCTTGGGTCCGCTTGAGGCCATCAGCATCTTCATGATCATCCGCTGCTCCCCCCCGGAGTCCATTCGCATCTCCACCCAGTATCCCTCCGCACCCTCCACGGTCTCCTTCCCCACGACGGCATAAGACCATAAGTGCTTCTGCCCATCCTTTGCAGTAACGGCGTATTGCGCCCCCGCTCCGACAACGGGCTTGAAGACCCCTCCCGGGATTTGGGGCGCCCCCTGGCCGCGCTGCGGCCACGCCGGCAGCGCCAGCGCGAGAAGGATTCCGACAACCATCCAAACCGTTCGAGTACGAATCATGGGTGTTGCCTCCTTTATGGAATCTGGCTTGTCCAGGAACTCTTCGACCTGAGAACCTGGCGACGCTCTTGCCTTTTCTTCTTCGTCGAAGGGCCACGGGCATCCCCACCGTCAATGGGCCTCCCTTTTGCAGGCCTTATACAGGGCGCCGCCCCTTCTTCCCAATCCTTCCAGTACGTGCAGTGGGGTCATGATTTCTGAGGCACGACACTCCTGCCCGCTCACTCCCCGTGGCCGCCATAGGCCATCATCCGTGTCTTCTTGAATTCCTCCCACACGGTCGGCTGATACTTCTCCTTGGCAACAAATTCCTTCACGTGAAACACAATGCCGAGCGCCGATTCGTCGATGCTCGCGCCTTTTTGCGGAAGAAAGTCAAAAACGCTGCGGTTCATACCGTAGTACGCGCACAGCCAGACTCCATCCGCCGACTCGATGGCGTACAGGCCGCACACCAGCGGCAGCGGCCGCGTCGCATCTACGCTCGCCTTGACTTCGGCTTCGAGGATTGTTCCCTGGATTCGCGGCGTCACGGCCGTGGTCGGTGGGGGTGTGGACATCATTACCTGCCTCGGTAAGGTATTCGGAGCCCAAACCATACAATGGCAGCGGGAGTCTCGTCAATCGCGGCCAGATCCGGGCGGGGGTCTATTGAGCCTTGAGCTCGATTACCCGCAGGCGCCCGTCCGTCTTCCAAGTAGCACCGGTGGCGGTCAAGCCTTCCGAAAGCGGGTTGGGCCGAGCCACCAAGCGCTCCGCGCGAACGTGTCCCGTCGCCGCAAGGTCGGCACCGACCTTCTCACGTTCCTGGTCAATCTCCGGGTCGATGGCGTGCGAGACTACGCCGGGACGAATATCCCACCCCACATCGTGCGTGGCCGCGCCGAACCAAATCTCCCTGCCATCGGCGGTCGTCGCAGGGGTACGCCAGACGCGCAGGTGGTGCCGCTTCGCAAACGTGTTCAGCATTTTCTGGAAGGCCATATCTTCCGCCCGGCCATAAAGATAGAGCTGCGAAACTGGAGCCGTGCCGTACCCCTGATTCCCCATGACGGCGCGTACGGTCCCGAGGACCGACTTCCCGGTCAGCTTCTCCGCCTCCGCCCAGCCCGCCTGCTCGAATGCCTGGTGAATCTGATCGGCGTTTCCAATGAAGATCAAGTTCAGCGGGTCGCCGGGCTTCCCGTCTTTTCCCGCCGCCCGCTGCGGCGCCTCGGCGAGGAGGCGCTCGACCGGCTCGGCGATCCCAGCAGGAAGCTCAGCAGCAGTGGTAGCAGGAGAAGGCGCTTCCAGGACAACAGGCTTATCGAGGGTGATGGAAAAATCCGTGCCCGCAGGGTAGTTAATCGAGGTGTCGCTCTTGCCGAGGTTCTTTTGGGCCGTCTTCTGCATTTCCCCACCCATGCTGGGACTCGTCTTTGCCAGCTTCCCGAGAGCGCCCTCCAGCATGGTCAGAGGCAGCTCGCTGGCGAGCACACCCTGCACTGTGCCGTCAGGCAGAATCATCTCGCGCGCGTTCTCCACATCGAGAATGTGGCCTTCGATGGCCAACGCGGGTCGGCCGGGGATCTCCAATTGGTCGAAGCGCAAGGTCAGTCGCGCGCGGTCGGTTGGGCTGGAAGTCGGAATCAGTTTCTGAATCGAGCCCTTCACCAACGCGCCGATGGGAATCGCCACATGATCCGCGACTTCACCGGCGGGAACGTCTCGAACCACCCGTGCCGCGACGGCAGCATGGAGATGGGAGCTCGTCGTGCTCACCGGCGTCTCCAGGCGCAAGTAAAGGACCGTGCCGGCGGGCAGCGTCACGCCACTATTCTCGCCGACCTTGGCGGATAGAGGCGAAGCCGGCACCAATCCCGCCAGGGAACTGACGATGACAACTGCCAACAACCTTGCCAGCCACCACGCCGGCTCATCAGCTTGGATTCCTACTCGCTCCCGCGTTCCCCGACACCCACAAGGTTGCTTTCGCATAACCCGTCACACTCCTCGTGAAGTACGACAATCCACCGGCGCTCGAGCTTGCATCTCGCCCGATTCGGCCAGTCGCGCACCTCGAAAGGCCGAGTCACTGACCCCCCGACGCCACGTTGCAGCGACCTTAGGAGGCCTCGGCACCAGTACTTCCGGGCGATTGACTTGCCTCAACTCTTGCGCTAGGCTTCGGCCAGCTAAAGGTATCATAAGGAAGGGCGGAAAGTAGCCCACGGGTGCGTTGGCGGCACCGCAGGTTGCAGGGTCAGCCCCAGCCCACGAAGCGCCCCTTCCCAGCCACCGGCGAAGAACGCGAGGGCAGAATGCCCGGGCCGTTGACAAAGGCAGGCCGGTATCAGCTCGTATCCGAGATCGGTCGCGGGTCGATGGGTGTTGTCTACAAGGGCTTCGATCCGGTCATTGGTCGCACCGTTGCGATCAAGACCATGCTAATGGAAGGCCTGTCAGCCACCGAGTTCGAGGACTTCAAGGCCCGCTTCCAACGCGAAGCCCAGGCGGCGGGCATCCTCAGCCATCCAAACATCGTCACCGTCTACGATTTCGGCGAGGACAGCGGCGTCCTGTACCTGGCCATGGAGTACCTGGTGGGACGGTCGCTCCAGGACTTCGTGGAAGCGCAGGCGGTTCTGCCTGTGGAATCTATCATCCCCATGTTTGAGCAGGTCTGCGGTGCGCTCGACCACGCTCACTCGCACAAAATCATCCATCGCGACGTCAAACCCGCCAACATCATGGTTCTGGAGAGCGGGCTGGTCAAGGTTACGGATTTCGGCATCGCCAAAATCATGTCGATGGGCATGACGCAGGCGGGCCAAATCCTGGGCACGCCCAACTACATGTCTCCCGAGCAAATCAAGGGGCGGCAGATTGACGGCCGGTCCGACATCTTCTCGCTCGGCGTGATTCTGTACGAACTAGTTACGGGCGAGAAACCCTTCGGCGGGCAGAACATCACCACGGTCATCTATCGGATCATTAACGAAGATCCCGTCCCGCCTCGTGAGCTCGACGCGTCGATCCATCCCGGACTGAGTTACATTATCCAGAAGGCGCTCGCCAAGAGTCCCGAGGAACGTTATCAAACCTGCCACGAATTGGCGGAGGATCTGAAGAACTACGAGAATCTCGGGGGTGCCGCCGCTCCTTCGGAGACTGTCGTCGTGCGTGTTCCTCCGCTGGCTGCCCGGCTGTCGGACACCGCGCGCCGACCGGCAGTGGACGAAGTGGCAATCCATGCGACGCCCACACCCGCTCAGCCCTTGCCGCCAGTTGAGCTCCCGCCCCCGCGGCCGTTATCTGTCCAGGTGATTCCACCCCCAGCGCCGCAGCCCAGAGGGACTCCGCCCGCCGTCTGGGTATTGCTGATCCTTTTGCTGATAGGAGCGGGGGGCGGTGGCTACTATTTCTTCGTTCTCCACAAACCGCAGCCCCCTGCGGTGGTCCAAACGACTTCAGCGCCACAACCGCAGGCTCCGGCAACTGCTACGCCCGTGGAGTCAACCGAGGTATCTCCGAATCCGCAGGGCGAATCGAGCACCGCCGCGGCGCCCGGGACGGTAGTTCCCGAGGGACAGCCTGCTCAAGGTGTCGCGACCGCGGCGGCGCCCGCGACCGGCGCGACTGGTGTGCCGCAGGAGGTGCCCGGCAAGCCTGCTCCGCAAGAGTCGAAGCCGCCGGCGGGCCATGAGCCCACCGTTTCTGGACAGCCCGCTGCAGCTCGTCCGCAGCCAGTGGCCAGAGTCGGCAACCTTCTTGTAACGTCCAGTGTGTCCGGAGCGCAGATCACCGTCGACGGGAAAGCCGATCCTAGTTGGGTGACGCCTTTTACGATCTCCGGCTTGACCGCCGGAACACACTCCGTGGCCGTTGCGAAAGACGGTTACAACGCAGCTCAGAGCGGCGTCACCATCGAGCCCGGCAGGACGGCCAGTTACAACGCTGAGCTGACGCTGCCCATGGGCGAGATAAACATCGTCACCAACCCACCCGGCCTGGAGATCCTCATCGACGGACAAGCCGTCGGACGCAGCCCTGTGCAGAAGACCGTCGGCGTGGGAAAACACACCTTCGCCCTTCGGCTGCCCGGCATGGACCCGTACACGAGCTCCTTTGAAATCAAATATAACGGCTACATGATCACCAAACGGGTGGAACTGAGCGGCAGCATCCAGGCTCCTACGGGAGTGGTCGAGGTTCATTCCAACCCGCCCGGGGCGTCGCTTCAGGTGGACGGCCAACCGGCGGGCAGTACCACGCCGACCAACCTCCGCCTTACCGCCGGCCATCACATCCTGACCATTTCCCTCGCGGGATATCAGTCGGCCCAAAAGGATATCGATGTCCCCGCGAACGGAAACATCACCGTCAACGAGACGCTCAGCCACTGAGTTCACGCCCGCCTATTCGGCTTGAGGAGCCGCGATGGTGCGGTTTGCGTCGCGGGTTTGCCCAGGACCCGCGACATCCCGATGAAGTGCATCGGGATCGCGGCTACCACTGAGCCGGCGTCCCTTCGAGCACCTCTGCCGGTTGGAGCGGACCGGCGCTCTTAACGGCCTGCGATCTCGCGGAGCCAGCGTAACGGTGAAGTATGCAGTCACCGTCAAGCAGTCGTTGTGCGCTTGACTGTTGTGGACATTTACCGTCGAAGAAGACTTGCTGTCAGGGAACTTCTAACCGCGACTGTCAAGCTCGACCGAGAAAAAATTTCCACCTCATGTTGGGCCGCGAATCTCGCGCTGTTCCGATAATCCCAGCAGATATTTCCCGCGAAAAGTAATTCTTACGCGCGCGAACGGCGTGTACTTTTTTCATCGCAGATAACTCTCTGTTTGTCGGGCTGTTTACACGCGCCCGCGCTGGCCGTCCGATTGCGCACGAGGAAACAGCATTCGAAGAGACCGTCGAGACCTCAAGATTCAGGCACGCAAAGGTGTGAAACACTTTGACGCTGGCGCGCAGACAGCTTGTCTGACGAACAATGTCCTCCGCACTCAACTCCTCTTGCCAGCCTCGCGCGACATGCAATCTCCACCCTTGCCCGCAATGAGGGGGCTGAAAAGCCACACAACAAATTGTAAGGAGGCAAAGATGACCAAACCCAGGATTGCTTTGCTCGCCGCTGTGATGTTGCTGGCTTGTACCACGGCCTTCCCGCAAGCCAGCGGCAGTTTCAACGCCGCCGGCACGAATGCCGCTTGCGCGATTGGGGAAGGCGGCAGTTTCAATGGCGGCGTCGGGGGTCTCAGCGTCTTGACCACGACCGTGCAAACTTCGAACGGCCAAGGCGTGACTCTACTGATCAGGCCCTCGCTCGTCACCGGCCTGTTCACCGACACGAAAATCTCCACCACGGTCCCAACATCGTCAGCAGACGTTGGCATTCAAGTCTGCGTAACTGTGGACGGCAACGGTGACGTAGTGAAGCCCGCCAGTTGCATCATTTACGACGAACGTTTCCAGCAAGTCAGCTCGAACCTGTTCTCACAGCTTGCGGAGTGCACCCAAAGCCCCACGACCACTACCTGTACGGCGGACGCCGATTGCGCCTCACTCGGAACTGGCTTCACCTGCAGCATCCCCAGCGGGGCCACCTCTGGCGTCTGCGTTGGACCCAACCCGAACTGCGACTTCGACCTGATCTTGAGCACGCTGTCGGCTCACAGTTATGATTTCGTCGCCCAAGTGCCGAACGGTCCACACACGATCCGGGCGTCGTGGTCGACGATAGGCACCGAAAGCGGCAACGGCAACAACAACAGCGGCACCAGTCACACAGAGTCCTGCGTGGGTCCGGGCATTCTTACCGTCACCCAAACGAAGGTCTTCCAGCAGAACGGTACGCTCTCGTTCTGAAATCAGCGTCGGCTTACAACGCCGCGTCCGCGCTGCTGCCAACTGCAAGGGGGTAGACCTCCGCACGCATAGCTGAGGCCTGCCCCCAAGCAGTCAGGATGTCTCTCTTGCACCGCCTCCAGGGACTGGCAGAGCGAGGAGCTACCCCCCACCTTGCCGCACCGGCTCGGAGCGTGCTAATGTCAGAATTCACGATCAAGGATAACTGCATGAGAGTTTTGCTGCGAAATGTTGTTTCTTGCCTGGCCCTTGCGAGCGCGTGCTATGCCCAAGCGGCTCCCCAAAGTAGCCCGCGAGACCCCATTGCGATCATCGCCGGGCAGCCGATTTACGAGCGGGACCTGGCCCCCGAGATTGGGTCGAAGCTGCTGCAACTGCACAATCAGGAATACCAGATCAAAAACACCGCCCTCCAGGACGTGATTCGCCAGAAGCTCCTCGAAGCCGAGGCCAAGGAGCGGGGCGTCTCAACTGAAGAACTCCTCAAGCAGGAGGTTGACTCCAAAGTGAGCGAGCCCAGCGACGCGGAGGTCGAGGGCTATTATCTGGCCATCAAAAATCAGATCGACCAGCCGTTGGAGCAAATCAAGCCGCAGCTCGTAAAGGCCTTGAGAGCCCTCAAAACGCAACAGGCTCGGCAGGAGTATGAGGATTCCTTGCGCTCGGAGAGTGAAGTGGTGGTTCTGCTGCGGCCGCCCAAAGTCGAAGTGAGCTATGACCCTGCCCGCGTCCGGGGAGACCGCAGCGCTCCCGTCACCATCGTGGAATTCGCAGACTTTCAGTGTCCTTACTGCAAGAAGGCTGACGCCACTCTGAATGACCTGCTGGCCAAGTACAAGGGGCAGGTCAAACTGGCCTACCGCGACTTCCCGATGCGCACCTTACACACGCAAGCGCAGATTGCGGCGGAAGCCGCCCGCTGCGCCGAGGAGCAAGGGAAATTTTGGGAGTATCATGATGCGCTGTTCGCGGCAGACCAACCCAAACTCGACGAGACGGGACTGTCCGAAACGGCTCGCCGCCTTGGCCTGGAGGAAAACGCTTTCCGGTCTTGCTTAGCAGGCGGTAAATTCAAAACCTCGATTGAGCAGGATGTGCAGGATGGCACCAAGGCAGGAGTGGTGGGCACCCCAGCCTTTTTCCTCAACGGTGTGTTCGTCAACGGCGCGCAGCCGGAAGCGGAGTTCGAGAAGATTATCAACAGCCAGTTGGTTTCCACCGGGAATCGGAGAGGGTCGCCTGGATCAAGTGTTCGGTGATTGATCGTGGGTTTTTGCCAGCGACAACAAGCGCGGCCAGGAACGCCCTGACCACGGCCGGTGCAGACAACATCTCTTGATGCCTACGAACCACGCGGGTAGCGCGCCACTGAATTGCGGCGGCTCTTTCGACGCCACGCCATTTTGGCCAGGGACAAACCCTCCCCTTTCTCGCACGCCCACGCAGACCGGGAAATCGCAGACCCCACAGATCAGCGGTCTGCGCCAGCCATCGGTGCGGGGTTGTTATTGCACGCGGCTGGTCGTTTCCGCGGGAGCTGTGGGCGCCGGAGGGGTCATCAGGCCGAGTCCCTGGAGCAAAATCACCGTGCGCTGCGCCGCCCCGCGCCAGACAAGCTGGCAGCCTTCGCCCTGGCAATTCTGCACATAAACGTCCCCTCCGGAGTACTCCAGGCTGCAGCTCTTGAACGTGCAGTTGATGAAAACGCCGTCGTCCAGGACGAGGTGCTGGTTTTCGAAGACTTTGTTCTCGTGTCGCGTCATCGTCGGTCGCCACCTGTTCTGCGTGTTGACGCGGATCGCGCGCGTCTCAGGAACAACCAACAAAGGCTAACACCTCCGGGCTCACCCACGCAATCTCGTGGCCCGTAGCGCCGCCCGTCAGCGGCGTCTGCCGGGCTCAAGCCCGGCGCTCCAATTCACGGGCGGGTCCCCCCGATGCATCCATCGGGGCCCCAGCCCTTCGCCCTGAACAGTCCCTGCGAGGGCTGCTTATTTGTCGGTGGCGGCTTTCTTCTCCAACTCCGCCTTCTCGCGATAGAAGGCGCGCGGCATCCCCACGCGTTTCCAGATGGCCAGGAGAAAGCAAAATATCCCTCCCACCTGAAGCGCCGTGGAGAGGAGAAGGACGGGTTTGGCCCAAGGAGGAGACAGGAACAGATCACCGATGGCCCGCAGCACGAGTCCCGGCGTGAGCAGGAAGTAGCTCGTCCAGGCTAGCGGGTCTCGCGCTGCCTCGCGCGGAGTCGCCCCGGAGGGGCGCGGGAACATCCAATACGCCACCCCCATGATCAGCATCAGCACGAATCCAATCGCCATCAGGTGGATGTGAACCGTCTCCACCTCGAAGCTTGCGCCGACGCCGAAGGCCTCGCGCACTTGCACAATCGCGCCCATGATCGTGCCGACAACCAGAAACAGCAGGCCGGTCTTGATGAAGAGTCGGTGCAGAGTCAGCATCGTTCACCTTCCTTCCCGGCAATCTACGCGACCATTGTCAACCCGAAAGAGGGTATTGCGTACGACTCAGGTCACACGCGAAGATGATGGTACCACGCTGGGGTCATCAGTCGGATATCATGCAAGAATGAAAGCAGCAGGCCGGCGCTAAGAAGTGAAACGGTGGCGGGCCGCAGCCTGGTTTGTCCCAGCGAAGGCAAGCAGGTTGAGACGCCTCGCTACCAGGCCAAGCGTGGCGCTCCGAGATGTCGGGGCGGCGAGCAGAGTATTGCTTTCACCCGCCGGCGCAACCGGCGAAGCGCGAGGGAATGGAGCTGGGAAACTCTCGACTCGTCAATTCCCAGCCTCTCTCCGATTTCCCGCATGGTGAGTTCCTGACGATAGTAGAGCCGCACGATCTGCTGCTCGCGTTCCGGGATGCGGGCCAGCGCGTGATCGAGAACCTCCCGCTGCTCCCGGCGGTAACAGGAATTAAACTGATGGCCTTGGTTGTTGGCCATGAGCGCTTCGGCGTGGGACGGCCCGTGTTCCTTCCTTCCCACCGAGCCGAAAGGTCGCAACCAGTCCATCCCCATTGTTTGGAGATCCCGCTCCGTGCGGTACCACGCGTCCAAGGTGATTCCCAACCCTGCGGCCAGTTCGGCATCGCTGGGCGAACGTCCCAACTGCACCTCGAGCTGGCGATAGACCTTCTCCGCCTTCCGGCCCTTCTTGCGCATGTCGCGCGAGGCGGCATCCAGGCTGCGCAGTCCGTCCAGAATGGCGCCGCGAATCCGATGCCGGGCGTATTGGTCGAGCGCCACGTGCTTGCTGCCATCAAACTTGCCAATGGCGTCCATCAGCCCGATGACTCCGGTGCTCACCAGATCGTCCACTTCCACGTGCAGCGGTAGCCGCTCGCGCATCTGGTACACCACTCGCTTCACCAAGGGAAGCAGGCCGAGTATGAGCGCGTTGCGCCGAGCCACGCGCTGCTCGGCAGCCGCAAGCCTCGCCAAGCCGGCGTAGCGGGGAAACGCAGAGACGGCCCTCGGCGCGACGTGGTCCGCCAATTTCCTCGCCGAGCCAAAGCCCACCGCGGGCGGCAGCGCTGCGACCGGCCTTGCGGGGATTGCGACTTGCGTCGCCATTGGGAATCCTTGGGCGCGAAGCTTCGCGACCCGACACCCCGCCCTCAACGCGGCACCTTGCGTTCCTCCTGCGGCCCCGCCCTTTCGGGGTGTCAGCGGCCGCGCGTGGAAGCGGCCTGCCCGGCTGCGAGAGCCGAGCGTCCGCTCCTCCTTCCCAACCATTCGACCGCTGAATCGCGTCGCGCTATGGGTCAAGCAAGAACGTTGCCAGCGAGCTAATAACCGCCCCGCGAGCCGGACGCTGGGCAAGCTGTGTGGCCTTCGCAACTAGGCGAGAGGCAGCGTCGCGAACGTGGCTGGCGGCGGTCTCGGTCGAAGTTCCAGAGCGTCAGATGACCAAACGCGGAGTTGAGCCAAATATCGACTTGTCAATGGATTAAGGACAGCGGCCCTCTTTCGCACGAAGCCGGCACTCGCACCTCGGGGCGGACTCTCGCCACCTGACTACGCTAACCAACTTGTCTCGGCAGATGCGCGTGGTGCGCCGCGAGCCAGGCGGTGTAGCCTCCTGAGCGACGCGGGCTTTTCGCTGCGCGGGCGCGTTCCAAAATGGAACGGGCCATTGGAGGGCGCATTTTTCGCCCCTGCGACGAGCGTCGTGGGATAAGTGCGAGGCGGCCCGGCATTCCGCGCGCCGTCTTTACGACATGGCTGAGATTTCGCAAGGGGCCTGTTTTTAAGCATGGCGGAGGGCCGTGCGCGGTCGGGAGCCACATCTCGCGCGGGGACCAGAATCCTGGAAGGCCCAAGACCATTTTGGAACTCGTGTCCCAAAATGGGAATGCGCCCCTGCCTCCGGGTGGCGACGTTGGTTTCCCTTGGTCGGCGTGGGAGCGGGGCGGTCAGAAAAACTGAGGCCCGGCAAATCCCTGGACCGCCTGACCCTTTACGGAGACGTCTGGGGAGAAAATTCCGGGGTTGACCAAAACGGCGCAGGTAGCTATACTGAATTTTGGGCTTCCAGAAAGACTAGAAGAGGCGCTGAGCGGGGGCGGGTTGACGACCTGCCCTTGGTGCTGCGCAACATGGTCAGTGAACGCGCAGAGGCCGCGAGGCTTCTGGTCATTTACCAAGGTTCGATCAGGGCTGTGCCAAAGCAATTTCTCACTTGAGGCTCCGCCCGAGGCGGCGCTTGGCCGCTCAGGAGGCGGCGCGTCAGGCGGACGCATCTCATGGTCAGCGGGTCCCAGCGGGGGCCCGGTGCCGACCACGGTTGACGCCAAAGCGCAGAAAGGCACCCCCCCAACGCCGTTCGTCGATTTCCACAAGTTCTCAGGGTTCTTGCACAACACTGAATGGCGCAGATCTTCCATCCCAGCACCAATACGCTCTCGCGGGTGAGCATTTACGGTGCTGCATTTCTCGCCGCGCTGCTCGGGCTGGTGGCGTTCGAGGTCAATCAATCTCCTTACCTGACGGGCGCCAACGTGGCCCTGCAGCAGCCCGTGCCGTTCAGCCACAAGCACCACGTGACGGAGCTCGGGATCGACTGTCGCTATTGTCACACCTCCGTGGAGAATTCTTCTTTTGCCGGCGTCCCCCCCTTGCACACCTGCATGAGTTGCCATTCGCAGATCTGGACCAACGCCGCGATGCTCGCGCCCGTGCGGGCCGGCTATCAATCCAACCAGTCGCTCGCCTGGGCGCGGGTGAATGCGCTGCCGGATTTTGCCTATTTCGACCACAGCATCCATGTGAACAAGGGCATTGGGTGCACGACCTGCCACGGGCCGGTCGGCCAGATGCCGCTGACTTGGCGCGCCGAGACGCTCTACATGCGCTGGTGTCTCGACTGCCACCGGCATCCCGAGCGCTTCGTGCGGCGGCGGGAAGATGTCTTCCGCGCGGACTACGTCGCGCCGCCCAACCAATTGGAACTGGGACGACGCTTAGTGAAGGAATACAAGATTAAAGACGCGAAACAACTCACAGATTGCTACACGTGTCATCGCTAGGAATCGTAAGGGCACGGCTTGCCGTGCCCTTGGGGGCGGGGCAAGCCCCGCCCCTGCAAGGCTCGACAAAAGAGACTGATGGCGACTACGAACAAGCCGACAACCCGTATCGATCTCGCCGCCATCCGCGAGCGCGTTGAGGGCGAGGCCGGCCGGCGCTTCTGGCGTAGCCTGGAAGAATTGGCGGAAACGCCCGAGTACCAGGCTTATCTCGACCACGAATTCCCCCACGATCCTGCCCAGGAACCGGGCGGGATGACCCGGCGGAACGCCCTGAAGCTGATGGCCGCCTCCGCGGCGCTCGCCGGTCTCACCGCCTGCACGAAGCTGCCGCCGGAGAAAATCGTTCCCTACGCGCAGCAGCCGCCGGAAGAATTCATTCCCGGCAAACCTCTCTTCTACGCCACCGCCATGCCGCTGGGCGGCGTGGGCACGGGCCTGCTCGTGGAAAGCCACATGGGGCGGCCCACCAAGGTGGAAGGAAACCCCAGCCATCCGGGAAGCCTCGGCGCGACGGACGCGTTCGCGCAGGCCTCGGTGCTGACGCTGTACGACCCGGACCGCTCGCAGGCCGTGGCCTCGCTGGGCCGCATCAGCGACTGGAGCGCGTTCCTCATGGAGATGGAACAGCAACGCGCCCGGCTCGCCGCGCAGAAAGGCGCGGGGCTCAGGATTCTCACCGAGACCGTCACTTCGCCGACGCTGGCCAATCAAATCCGCTCCCTGCTTGCCCAATTTCCCGGCGCGCGCTGGCATCAGTACGAACCCGTGCACCGGGACTCGGTCCGCGAAGGCGCTCGCCTCGCCTTCGGCGAATACGTGAACACCGTGTACCGCTTCGACCGGGCGGATGTCGTCGTGGCCTTGGATGCAGACTTTCTCTCGTCGGGTCCCGGCAGCCTCCGCTACGCGCGGGATTTCGCGGATCGCCGCCGCATGCCCGACGAGCGCGCGGCGATGAACCGCCTGTACGTCGTGGAAAGCACACCGACGAATACCGGCGCGATGGCGGACCACCGCCTTCCACTTCGGGCCGCGGAGATCGCGGGCTTCGCGCGCGTGCTCGCCGCAGCCCTGGGAATAAAAGGCGTCGGTTCAGAGAAGCTAGGGGGAACACCTGCCCACTGGATTCCCGCTCTGGCCCGTGATCTCCAGAACCACCGCGGGGCCTCCATCGTGCTAGCCGGGGCCGAGCAGCCGCCGATCGTCCACGCCCTCGCGCACGCCATGAACCAGGCGCTCGGCAAC
>JAIQGH010000141.1 GCA_020072655.1 Terriglobia bacterium
GCGGATTCCGGGAACAGATAGATCGCCATGTGTCCGGGATGCTTCTGATTTAACTCTTGAAAGAATGCCTCGGGAGCCATCATCACGCCCAGGACGGGTTTGGGGAATTGTCGCCGCAGATCTTCGAGCCCCATAATGATGTCCATGGCGTTGATCATCATGGGGGGGACGAACACCACCAGCAACGAATCGATGCCCTCGTCTTCCAGCATGACGCGCGCGCAAGCCTCATATTTGCTGCGGTCGGACTTGGGCGTCATATCCACGGGGTTGCCGAGGCTCGCTTCCGGCGGCAGGAGCCGGCGGAGCTCCGCCGTGGTGCGCTCGGAAAGCTTGCCCACCGCGAGCCCCAGGCTAATGGCCGTATCCGTCGCCATAATGGCGGGCCCGCCGGCGTTGGTGAGGATGCCCAGCCGGTTGCCGCGCGGCACGGGATTCTTGGAGAATCCCATGGCCAGGTCGAAAAGCTCTTCGACCGTATCCACGCGGATCACGCCGCACTGCTCGAGCAGCGCGTCCGCGGCGACGTCGAGCCCCTGCCCCGCCACCAGCGCGCCGGTATGCGACGAGGCGGCGCGCGCGCCGGCCGGCGTGCGGCCCGACTTCACCGCCACGATGGGTTTCTGCTTGGCGATTCGCCGCGCGATCTGAATGAACCGCCGCATGTTGCCGAACGATTCCAGGTACATCAGGATCAGGTCCGTTTCGGGATCGTTCTCCCAATAAGTCAGCAGGTCGTTGCCCGAGACGTCGGTCTTGTTCCCCATGCTCACGAAAAACGAAAACCCGATGTCAACCTGGCGAGCGATGTTCAGGATGGCGACGCCCAGCGCGCCCGACTGCGACATGAACCCGATGCGGCCGGGAAGGGGGAGCGCCGGCGCGAACGTCGCGTCCATGCGCACGTCCGGGTGAGTGTTGATGACGCCCATGCAGTTCGGACCGACCATCCTCATGCCATAGCGCTTCACGCGCTGCTGGAGTTCCTCCTCGAAGCGGGCTCCTTCTTCGCCGGTCTCCGCGAAGCCCGCCGTGATCACCAGCAGCCCTTTCACTCCCTTCTGCGCGCAGTCGTCCACCACCGCCAGCACGCCGTCGCGCGGCACGACGATGATCGCCAGGTCCACCGGGTCGGGAATCGCCGAGACGGTAGGAAACGCCTTGATAGAGTGAATGTAATCGGCCTTGGGGTTCACCGGAAAAACTTTGCCGTGGAAGTTGTATTCGATCAGGTTGTGCATGATCTCGCGCCCGATCGAGCCGACCTTGCGCGACGCTCCCACCACGGCAATCGCTTGCGGCCTGAAAATGGAATCGAGTGGATGCATGTGGAATCCTTTGGCCATCCTTGAGTCGTCGGAGGGCGTAGCGCGGACCCCGATGCCCTTCATCGGGGTCCGCGGCTCTTCGCTCATCGTGCACAAGCCGCCCCGATGAAGTCCATCGGGGCGCTACCGTGCTATTGGAATCCGCGGGCGGGGAGAAGTCAACCATTCCGCTGTTTCGGGGGAAGCCCCGGTGAAGTGCGTCGCGGCGGCCTTTCGCCCGTCGCTTGCACAAGAACCGCCCCGATGAAGTGCGTCGGGGCGCTATCAGGCTTTTCCCCGTATGCCATATGCCGTCTACCATCTACTGGGGAAAATTCATGCGGCGCAGGAGGTCCTGGAAGCGCGGGTCGGAACGCAGGGGGTCGAAGGCTGGGTCGACTTGGAGGGTGTTTATATTCCAGCTGCGATCCTGGTAGACCTTTTCCAAATATGAAAAGGCCTGGTCCTTCTCACCAAGGCGAGCAAAAAGATAAGCGAAGGGAACCCCGCTGACGTACTTGTGCTTGGATTCTTCCCTCAATCTCTGGAGCTCCCAAAGGTAGTAACCTCTTATGCCGCCCTTGGCGTAGGCTTGTCCGAGCGCTGCCACTTCGGCTGGGCTCGCCCCGGAAAGCGACCTCGCCTTCTGATAGGCGGCAATCGCTTCTTGATACATACCTTTTGCCACGTAGGCTTCCCCAAGGCTCCCGTAGGCAAGGAAGAACTCAGGAAACAACGAGACCGTATCGCGAAGCTGGCGAATCGCCTCGTCGTACCGCCGCGCATACAAGTACCCCCCAAAAGTAGCCAGGCCAACACGGATGATTGGCGAGAGCGGGTCCAGTTGCTGCGCTCGTTGAGCCTCAGCTATCGCTTCGGCATGCCTCCGCGCGAGCGAAAGGTATTCAGCGTACCACTGGTGCGCCGTGGCATAATTCGGATTGAGTTCGATGGCGCGCTTGAACTCTTTCTCGCACGCCGTCCAGTCCCAGTCATAATCCTTGTGAGCTTCCGCCAGGGTGGTGTGGGCTTCGGCTAGCGATTCGTCTATGTCTAGTGCCTTCTGCGCGGCTGCCTCTGCTCTTGGCATCGCCTCCTTCGGAGGCAGGAAGCCCGAGTTGCTAAGTTGAAGGTGCGAATCGGCGAGCCCCGCGTAGGCTGGCGCATAGGCGGGGTCAATCTCTAGGGCTCGCTGGAAATGGTCGATGGCATTCTTCAAACCCTCTTCGGTTCGCTTGTTCCAATAGAATCGTCCCAACAGGCAAAGCCGATGCGCTTCGGGATTGACGGGGCGGGCAGTGGCAAGCCGCGCCTGGACATCCGGCGTCACGTTTGCCTTGATTTCCTCGGCGATGGCGCGCGCGACTTCGCTCTGCAAAGTCAATACATCCCGCAAATCGCGGTCGTAGTTCCGCGCCCACAAGTGACGTTCGGGTGCTGCTCCAATCAATTGGGCGGTGATCCGAACTCGATCGCCCGAGCGGAGCACCGAACCTTCGATCAGGGCGTCTACGTTGAGCTCTTTCGCAATCTGGGGCAGAGGTTTGTCTGTCTTCTTGTAGCGCATCGCCGAAGTGCGGGAAATTACGCGCAGCGAACCGATTTGCCCCAATTCCGCAATCAGCGCCTCTGTCATGCCGTCGACGAAGTACTCCTGTTCCTTGTCGCCGGAGAGGTTTTCGAGCGGCAGGACGGCAAGGGATTCGATCTTCGGGCCGGACGTGGCGGGACGTGCCCCGATGCCCGTCAGCAGCCGGTCGCGCAGGCCGCCGACGTTGAGGGCCACCAGCACGGCCACCAGCGCGATCAGCGCTAAGCCCGCCAGGGCAATCGCCAGCCAGCGGCGTAGAGGCGGCTTTACGCCGCCACGTCCGATATGGCGGGGTAAACCCGCCGCTACAGCTCGCCCCGAATCGGTGTCGCGCTTGAGGCGAACCAGGTCGGTCCGCAGGTCCGAGGCGTTCTGGTAACGCAGCTTGCGCTCCTTCTCTAACGCCTTATTGATGATGTGTTCCAGTTCCGGCGGCAGCTCGGGATTGAGGCGCAGCGGCGGGATGGGCGCGCGATTCAGGATGGCTTCAAAGATCGTGCCCGGCGAATCGCCTGCGAAAGCGCGCTGCCCGGTGGCCATTTCGTAGAGCACCAGGCCGAAGCTGAAGAGGTCCGAGCGCGCATCGACCTCTTCGGCCCGCACCTGCTCGGGCGACATGTAATCGAACGTGCCCACGGTCATGCCGGTGCTGGTGAGCGATTCCTCGGGCGTGGCCGCGGCCGCAGTAATCTCAGCTTCCTTCCCGAGTCCCGAACCCCGAGTCCCGAGTCCCGTCAGCTTCGCCAGCCCGAAATCGAGAATCTTCGCCTGACCGCGCGTCGTCACGAAGATGTTCGCCGGCTTGATGTCGCGATGAATGATGCCCTTAGCGTGCGCCGCCTCGAGCCCGTCGGCGATCTGGATTCCCAACTCCAGGATCTCGTCCGTCTTCAGGGGACGGCCCGCCACGCGATACTTGAGCGTTTGCCCTTCTAGATACTGCATCACGATGAATAACTGGCCGTCGTGCTCCTCGATGTCATAAACCGTGCAGATGTTGGGATGGTCGAGCGTCGAGGCCGCACGCGCCTCGCGGCGGAAGCGTTCGAGGAATTTGCGCTCTTGGGCCAGCTCTTTGGACAGGAACTTGACTGCCACGCTGCGGCCGAGCTGCTTCTCCTCGGCCTTGTAGACCACACCCATGCCGCCGCCCCCGAGTTTCTCCAAGATGCGGTAGTGGGAAACCATCTGGCCAATCATGAGGCGATGGCCTCAGTGCAAGATGAGGACGAACTTCGAATGGCGGCAGCATACGCCGCATGTACCGGTAAGTCAACGCCGTGCGGCGGGAGGGTAAGAAGCAAATCGCAAGATTCAGCGCGGGGCGTCGTGTGTCAAAGGCGCGGGCGGGCGGCGCCCCGATGAAGCGCATCGGGGCGGCCTTTCCCCGGGTGCCCGCACAAGAGCCGCGGGGCCGGAAAAACAGGCCTGGGCTTCCTGCTATAATCGCTGAGCGTCGTTCTTGTAGGGGCACGGCATGGCGTGTCCGTACGAGTCGCAGGGGGAATGATGGTCATTCACCGGCGTTCTACCGGGCCTCGCAACGGCCTCCGCAGCGCCATTGCTTGCGGCCCGGCTGTGGCTATCGCGGCGGTCCTCATTGTAGTGGCGGCCCCGAGGAAGTACATCGGGGCGCAAGAGTCCGTCAAAGCGGTCAGGGCCGTCACGGACAGCATTTCTTACAACGTCGGTGAAGTGGTTCGACTTCGTGTGCTGGCCGACGGTGCCAACGAAGGTTCCGCCGGCGATTACTTTGTCACAATTCGTTACGCGGGCGAGACCAAGCCGATCGTTGAGCATGTCCGCCTGGCCGGAAGCTCAAAGTCGGCGAAAGAGGGCGGCTATCGGGAGGTTTGGCGGATTCCCGCTGACGCGCGCACCGGCCGCTATGAAATCGACCTCAGCTCCACCGACGCCACATCACACCGGCAGCCGCTGAAGCTTCCAAACGCCGCCTCGTTCGCCGTGCACCGGAAACTCCTGCGCATCGAGCGCATCGAGCTCGGCAAGACGTTTTACACGCCGGGCGACCCCGTCTCCTGCCGCGTGGTCCTGCGCAATCTCACCGACCATCCCTTTTCCGGCCTGCGCGTGGAGTTTTCGGAGCGCTATTGGCCCTGGATTGCGCAATCCTCCGAGCGCGCGGGAGTTGAGGCGTTCCCCATCGTCGCAGCGCTGACGATCAAGCCGGGCACGGAAGTGGAAGTCCGTTCCGCCCGCGCGGCCGTCGCCAAAAACGTTGCCGAGCCGACGGTCCAGCAGTACGCCGTCGTGGTGTGGGACGAGCAGCGCAAAACGGTCCACGACATCGCCTTCAGTCCGCTGACGTTTATCGAGCCCCCCGGCGAGAATTTGACGAAGCCTTATCCCCTGCAGTACGTCTATCCGAGCCTCGACGCCGTCAACACCACGGCCTACAGGCAGTTTCTGCCCGCGGAGATGAACTCGGGCGCGATTCAGTTCGATCGCAGCCACACGATGTTCGCGCCCGGCGATACCGCCACGGTGAAGTTCACGCTCACGAATCCCACGGACCAGGCCTGGCGAGATTTGAAAATCCGCGCCAGCCTGCGCAGCCTGGGCAGCGCGGGATTCGGCGAGAGGGTCGTCGCCGAGCACGTGGACCTCGCCCCCCGGGCGCAGGTGAGTGGGGGGGCCGAACTGACGCTGCCCGCCGACGGCGGCGGAATCTATCGCGCGAATGTCCAGGTGAGCGATTCCCTCGGGGAGGTCCTGGCGGAAAATGAGCTTCAGCTCGCCGCCAATCCGCTGCCCGCCTCCGTGCTGATTTTCTGCGCCCATCAGGATGATGAAGGAGCGCACGCGGGCATCATTCGCGCCGCCGTCGAAAACGGGATTCCCATTCATCTGGTCTATTTCACCAGCGGCGACGCGGGCTCCTGCGACCGTTACTATGAGCACTCGTGCAGCCCGGCGGAGGCCCTGAACTTCGGCGCGCTGCGCATGGAAGAGGCGCGCGCGTCCGTCGGCCATCTCGGCGTGCCGCGCGAGAACCTCTACTTCCTCGGCTTGCCGGATGGGGGCTTGGGCGAAATCTGGTATCGCCACCTTCTGCCTGCCGACCCCTACCTTTCCGTGCTGCTCGCCAGCGATCACTCGCCTTACGAGGATGCGGCGATTCCCAACCTGCCTTACGCGCGCCAGTCCGCTGTGGAGGCGGCCAAGGAATTTATCCGCAAATTCGCGCCGGACGAGATTTACACCGGCCATCCCGACGAGCGGCACGTGGACCATCGCACCAACAACTGGTTCGTCGTCAAAGCGCTCCAGGAGCTTCGACGCGAGGGCCTGGTGAGCGATAAGCTGCGGCTGCTGGTCGATCAGGTGTACGGGCCCGGCCCGCAAGCCCACGCACCTTACCATTATGAGAAGCGCATCTTCTACGTGTCGGGCGACGCGATGGCGCGCGCCCAGGAAGCCCAGTGGTACTATCAATCCCAGAGCGGCAACCGCGCCTTGGGCAGGATTCGCTCCCTCGACCAGCTTCCGCACCAGCAAGTCCATTGGCAGATCATGGACTGGCAGGATCACGAGGGATGGAACGAAAAGGATTGACTGGTTGAGTGATTAAGCAATTTAGCGATGGAGTGATTGGTGTTTGGGTGATTGAAGATACCAAATCTGACCCGCCGGGCAAGACTGTCGAGAGCGAGCCCGCTGCCGCCGACGCGCGCTTTCCGAGCGAGCCCTTCGCCTGCCCCTACTGCGGGCAGATGCTCGGGCCGGGATGCCGCGTCTGCGCTGCCTGCAAATCGCCCATCAATCCGGCAGCCATCAATAGCCCGAAGCCGACCTTCGAGTCGCCCGTGGCGGAGTGGGCCGCAGCTCCTCCCGAGCGCGTGCGCTTTCCCTGGCGCCTGTTCCTGATTCTGCTGCTCGCCCGATTCGTCGTGGCGGCGGCGATGAACGAGATGCTGGGGCTGACCCGGACGTTCCTGATCTTGGGGACGCTTGAGATCCTCTGCGGTGCCTGGGTTTTCTACGATGCCCTGCGGCGCCGCGTCCCCAAGCCTTTGCGCTGGGGGCTCGGCTCAGCACTGCTCTGGGTGGTGTTCTTTCCGTGGTATCTGGCGCGGCGCAAGAACCCGCGCGCGGTTTGCCCGTTTGTCGAGGCCGAGGCCGGCCCCGTCGCTCGCGTCGTGCTCTTCGCTCTGGCGGTTTTCTTCCTCCTCAGCATCCTCATGGGAATCTTCAAAGGCCCGCAGAGCTAGAAAACAGTTGCCAGTTGTCAGTTGGCAGGAGAAGTAAAGTCTGACCGGCATCCTTGCGGACGGAGAGAAGTGCTATGTCGCTAGCGCGCCGTCGGAGGCCTGACAGACGTAGATTTCCGCCTTGAGCCCCAGGGCTTCCTGATAGCCGCTGCGGACCGCTTCTGCGAAGGCGTCGGCGGCATCGGCGCGAACCAAGTTGACGGTGCAGCCGCCGAAGCCCGCGCCGGTCATGCGCGCGCCGAGCGTGCCGGGCTGCTTCCAAGCCAGTTCGACCAGCGTATCGAGTTCCTTCGAGCTGACCTCGTAGTCGTCGCGCAGACTCTGGTGCGAGGCGTTCATGAGTTCGCCAAAACGCTCGAGGTCGCCTTCGGCGAGCACCCGCACGGCTTCCAGAACGCGATGATTCTCGGTCACCACGTGGCGCGCGCGGCGGCGGAGGATTTCCGTGAGCGCGTCGCCCGCCGTTTCCAGATCCACCGGGTCCACATCGCGCAGCGAGTTGACCGCCAGGCCCGCCGACCGGAGCTGCGCCTCGGCCTGCCGGCACTGCCTGAGCCTGACTTCGTATTCGGACTGTGCGAGGGCGCGCCGCACGCCGGAGTTGCAGACCACGATCTTGACCTCGCCGCGCACGGGCACGTGGCGATAGCTGAGGTCACGGCAGTCGAGAAACAACGCGTGCTCGCGGCGGCCCAGGGCGGAAACAAATTGGTCCATGATCCCGCAAGGCACGCCCACAAACTCGTTTTCCGCCCGGCGCGAGAGCTTGACGACGTAGACCGGGTCGAGCTTCAGCCCCATCAACCTTTGCCAGAAGGCCGTCGCGCCCACTTCCACGGCGGCGGAAGAGCTCAGGCCCGCCTCGCGCGGCACGTTGCCGCCGAAGACCACGTCCGCGCCCGTCAAGCGGTGGCCATCCGCTTCCAGAAACTTGGAGACGCCGCGCAGATAATTGCTCCAGCGGTGCGCCGCGTCCTTCGCGATGTCGTCGAGCGAAAACTCGACAGAGTCCTTGAAGTCGCTGGAATGGGCGCGCACCGTGCGGTCAGCGCGGCGCCGCCCCGCGAATTCGATGTAGCGGTCGATCGCCGCCGGCAGAACGAAGCCTTCGTTGTAGTCCGTGTGCTCGCCGATCAGATTGACACGCCCCGGCGCGCGCACCACCACCTCGGGTGGCGTAGCGAACATCTTCTGAAACGTTTCCACAATCATCAGGGTCATCCGTTCTGGCAGCGCCGCCTCTCAGAGCGGCACGCAACGATGCCCGCCTCCCGATTTCATCGGGACATGTTCCGGCGGGCGCTACGTGTGAGTCCTCGCGACCTCGCTTCGCCGCAGCGGCGGCA
>JAIQGH010000142.1 GCA_020072655.1 Terriglobia bacterium
GCCACGTTGTAGAGCACGCTCGAGCGACGCTGCAAGCCCACTTGCAGCACCTGCTGCGGATGCGCGGCGGTGGCCTGGCGGATCTGGTCCCCTTCCTCCTCCTTGAAATACATCGTCTTCTCGATGAAGACGTGCTTGCCCGCGTCCAGCGCGTCGATCACCATCTTGGCGTGCAGGTTGAGCGGTGTGGCGATCAGCACCGCATCCACATCCTTCTGGTCGAGGAGCTGACGATAATCCTCGTAGGTGCGCGGGTTGGACTTGATCGTCTCCACGCCTTTCTTGAGATTGGGAGGATAAATATCGCAGGTGGCGACGCAGCGTCCCTCGGGAATCGTGGCCAAAAAGCGGAGCAGCGTGCAGCCTTCGGTGCCCGTTCCGATGACGCCGTAACGCACCGCGTCACTCGGACCGGGATCGGCAAGCATTGCGGGCGCGCCAGGTAGAGCGGAGATGGCCGCTGCCGCCGCTGCCGTCTTCATGAACTCCCGTCGCGTTAGATCCTGCTGTTTCTCCATCTCGATACTCCTGCGAGCTCAGGCGAGCCCTCTCCTTTACTAGGTCGGGAAAGCACTCCAAGAATCATCGGCCCCTATGTTGACAGCAGTTCTCCCGCAAGACAAGTGCGGACGTCATACGCCGCAACGAAGGCGTGAAAAACCTCCGGCACGCCAGGGCATGCCCCTACTCAGTCAGCATCTAAGCTATACTGGACCGGGAGGAAACGACAGCCGACTTGCTCCCCCAACGTGCCATCGTCCATGTCACTTTGCTCGTCACGAGCCTTCTCGCCTTCGCGCCGCTCCTCGCCGCGCAAAGCACCATCCCCACCGATGGAGTGACGCAGGAAACATTGAGGCTCACGCGGCTCTACGGCGTAATCGCAGACAACTCCATGGATCCGCTCGACCCCGACCGCGCCATTTTCGACGGCGCCATCCGCGGGATGCTGGCGGCGCTTGACCCGTTCTCCTCCTTTTTCGATCCCGACCAGTTCGAGCAGCTCAAGCAATTCACGCAAGGCAAAACGCGCGGGTTCGGTTCGGTCCTCTACGTCCAGCCCGGAAAGATCCTGGTCCTGCAAACGGCCGAGGGGTCGCCTTCCCGCCGCGCTGGACTCGGGCCTGGCGACGAGATTGTGAGCCTGAACGGGAAGCGGACCGATGGGCTGGATTTGCAGTCGCTCGTTGACCTGCTCCAGCGCGCCCGGTCGCAGGCGGCGCGACTGGGAGTGATCCGCCCCGGCAGCGTCGTGGCGCAGGATTTCGAGTTGCACCCCGCAGAGATCCCGACGCCCAGCGTGGACAAGGTCTTCCTGCTCAAGCCTGGCTTTGCCTACGTGCACCTCAACTCGTTCGACATCAAGACTCCGCAGGAAGTGAGCGAAGCGATCCAAAACCTGGGCGGAACGGGCCTGCAGGGGTTGTTGCTCGACCTGCGCGATAATCGCGGCGGGGTCGTCGACAGCGCCGTAGCCTTGGCGAGCTTGTTCTTGAAGCCCGACCTTCTTGTCTATACGCAACGCGGCCGGTCCGTGCCGGAAAAGAGCTTCCGGACGTCGGTCGGGCCCGTCCATTTCGATTTCCCCCTGGTTGTTCTGGTTAACGGCGCCACGGCCAGCGCGGCGGAAGTCTTCGCCGCGGCCCTGCAAGAACACGACCGGGCGCTCATCGCCGGCGAGCCGACGTATGGCAAGGGCGTGGTGGAATCCGTCACCCCGTTGAGTGGAAACACCGGCCTGGCACTCACTACGGCGCAATACTTCACGCCCTGCGGCCGCTCGATCCAGCGCCCCATGCCCGGCACGGCGCTCGAAAATCCGGATAAGGGCCTGGCGCCGAGCCGTGACCCGGCACTCGCCTTCAAGACCGATAGCGGCCGTGCCGTAGTCGCCGGCGGCGGCATCACTCCGGATGTCATGCTGCCCAGCGTCACGCGCGACCCCTGGGTGACATTTCTCAACCAGAGCGGTCTGTTCACGACTTTCGCTTCGCAATACCTGACGCTGCACGGCAAGATTACGGAGAGCTTCGAGCCTGACGCCCAGGTGCTCGCCCAGTTTCGCGAGTACCTCGAGCAGGGACGCGTCCGCGTTCCAGACGAGTATTGGGGCCCGGACCAGGACTACCTGAAGCTGCGAATCAAGGTCGAGCTCTTCGATCTGGTTTTTGGCCTCGCCGTCGGCGACGAGGTCGAAGCGCGGGGTGACCCACAGGTCCAATCAGCCTCGACACTGTTTCCGGAGATTCCTCTGCTCCTCAAGCCGGCCGCGGCCAGCGCGCCGAGCCTGAAGCAGAAGGGGAAGTAACGTTTAACGCGCCCAGCCCTTGCGGCTTGGTGTGGTTGCCCCTGTGCGTGGGCCAGGCGGGCGGCTCGCCGCCAACATCGGGCGCGCCGACCGCCCGAGCAAGTCGATAACGCTGCACGCGATGAGGGTTCTGAAGAGCTTCCTTGGATTGCGGGTCAATTCGTTCCTTCCGGAGTTACGCCACCGCCTCCGCTTCGATTTCGACGAGCATTTCCGGATCTACCAGGCGGTTGACGCCGATGAGGCTGGTCGCGGGGTGAATGTTGCCGAAAAACTCCACATGGGCTTTGGCGGCGTCTTCCCAGCGGTCGATTTCGGTCAAGTAGATGCGCGTGCGCACGACGTACTCAAGGCCAAGGCCAAGCCGCTTCAAAGCGTTTTCGATGTTGCGGATGGCCTGCACGGTTTGGGCATAGACATCGCCTGGCGCCAGCACTTTGCCCGAGGGATCGGTACCGGTAGTGCCCGACACGTGGATGACCTCGCCGACCATCACGGCGCGCGCGTAGCCAACTTTGGGTTCCCAGGGAGTCCCGGAGAAGGTCTTGGTGCGTTTCTGCTTCATCTTCATCTCCTTGCCCCGAGTCGGTCGGCCGGGGCGGCGCTTCAACCGGTCCCGATGCAGTTCATCGGGACGGGCCTTTGCGCGGCGGACCTGCTTCCGGCCGCGCTTAGGGGCGTTCTCTTGAAGGGTGTCTCTCGAAGTAGCGGCGATGCGCGCGGGACGCCATCGCCAGGCGGCGACGGCGGCGCGCGAGGGCCTCGCAGTAGCGACGCCGCTCGGCCGCGGTGCGCACGACAAGCGGCGGAACCGGCGTGGGTCGTCCCTCCTCGTCCAGAGCGACGTAGGTCACAAACGCGGAACTAGTTTGTCGTTCCTCGCCCGTAGTATGGTCTTCCATGTAAACGCTGACTTCCACTTCCATCGCAAATTGGCACTTCAGAATTCGGACGCCTATACTATTTCACTCCCTGGGCCATTGCAATACGATTCAGCGCGAGATGTAGAGACGCCCCGCCGGGGCGTCTCTACCTTCGGCTGTTGAGTAAAACATCCGCTTCTGGCCGGGGCAGACTATAATTGAACGCCATGACCACCGTCGAAGCCACGCCGGCTGCCCGCGCACCCGCCGAGGAGAAGCAGTCGGTCGCGCTGAGCTCGGTGGTCGCGGCCTGTGTGCTGACCACGCTGAAGGTCATCGTCGGGCTGATGACGGGCAGCCTGGGGATTCTCTCCGAGGCCGCCCACTCCGGCCTTGATCTGGTGGCGGCCGTGGTCACTTATCTTTCGGTGCGGGTCTCAGATAAACCCGCCGACTCCCGCCATCCTTTCGGCCACGGGAAGATCGAACATCTCTCGGCCTTCCTGGAGACGGCACTTCTCCTCGTCACCTGCGCCTGGATCATCATGGAAGCGGGACGCCGCCTGTTCTTCCGGACAGTTCACGTGGACCCCTCGGTGTGGGCATTCGGAGTGATGTTCGTTTCCATCACCATCGACGTGTTTCGCTCGCGCGCGCTCTTCCGGGTTGCCCGCAAATACCGGAGCCAGGCGCTGGAAGCCGACGCGCTGCATTTTTCGACGGATGTGTACAGCTCGAGCGTCGTGATCCTGGGACTCCTCCTGGTGTGGATCGCCGAGCAGAGGGGCATCCCCTGGCTCGAACGCGCCGACCCGGTGGCCGCCCTCGCCGTGGCGGGGATTGTGGTTTACATCTCGCTGCGCCTGGGCAAGCGGACCGTGGATGCGCTGGTGGATGCGGCCCCGACGGGAACCTCCGCCCGCATTGCCGAGGCGGTCTCGAGCATTCCGGGAGTCCTGAGCCAGGAGCGCATCCGGGTGCGCGAGAGCGGCAGCCGGTTGTTTGTCGATTTGCGGTTGACGCTTGCCGGCAACATCTCGTTCGAGCACGCGCAGTCCGTCGTGGACGTTGTGGAAGCCAAGATCCACGAGCTTTTCCCGAGCGCCGATGTGGTCGTGCACGCCGCCCCGCGCGAGCCTGCCGGCGATAACCTCGTCGAGCGCATCCGGTCGATCGCGCACCGCGGGAACTTTCTGGTCCACGAAGTGACCGCCTACGAGGTGGCCGGGCGCGTCAACGTCGACCTGGATCTGGAGGTCGACCCCA
This sequence comes from Terriglobia bacterium, assembly GCA_020072655.1. Lineage (GTDB taxonomy): Bacteria > Acidobacteriota > Terriglobia > UBA7540 > UBA7540 > JAIQGB01. Next base: position 4,438 of record JAIQGH010000142.1, read on the forward strand.
ACCTCACTCTCGAGGAGGCCCACGACCGAGCGACACATCTGGAGGGTGAGATCAAGCGCGAAGTGGCGGAAATCAACGAAGTGAATGTTCACCTGGAGCCGCTCCTCGCGGCGGTCGAGAGCGGCGCCGAGGCGCGGGGCGAAGATGCCGAGATGGAAGGCCGCCTCTCCGCTATCGCGCGCGGTACGCCGGGGGTGCTCGATTGTCATTCGGTTGAGGCTTATCGTGTGGGAGAGAACGTCGTCGTGCGCGTGCATTGCACCGTGGACCCGAGTCTTTCCATCGCTCAGGTCCACGATATTACGGAGGACTTGAAATTTAAGTTCCGCCAGGCCTTCCCACAAATCTCCAAGATCAGCATCCACCCCGAGCCCAAGGGCCGCGCGTAGCGAGAATGGCACGATCGCATGACTGGAAACCGCGTCAGGGCACGGCTTGAGAATCCGTGTGAAAACCGGCCTCCGTAGTGCCGGGCAGTACTTGCCCCCGCCGACGGGTGGGGAGTCCTGCACTCGTGCTTTTAATGGCATGCCGCCGTCCCGGTGAGGCCGGGCAGGCTCCAGGCGGGCGCTACTGACACCCCCGCGCACCGCTCCCTCCGGCTTGCGCTTTTCGCCCTATCCCACATGCCGTCTACCATCTACTGGGGGAAATTTATGCGGCGCAGGAGGTCCTGAAAGCGCGGGTCGGAGCGTCAGAAGTAGCGACAAGTCCTGGTTCGTGGCGAGTAACCATCAAGGCCCCACACTCTTCTCTACCGGTCCGAGGTAGCGGTCGAGCCAGTCAAGCGTTTCCTTGATAGTATCGTTTCTAGGCGGGAAGTGTCCGGTTTCAAACAGCGCGAGCCGCTTATCCTTTGCGGGCGTGCCCAGCGCGCGAAACATGGGGATTTGAGCGGCCTCAAGTGGCGTATCAAAGTCGTACCGGCCATTGATCATCAACACGGGGATGGTCACGCGCGGACAAAAATTGAAAATGTCGGTCTCCGGAAGCGACGGGCCGGTGTCAAGCCCTCCTGACAGGAGCACGGCGACCTTGATGCGCTTTTCCCAAGCGAGCAGTCTGGGCCCGATCGCCGCACCCCAGCTTAGCCCGAAGTAGGCGACCCGATCGTGGTCAATGTCTTTCCGGGTTTCGAGATAATCCACGCTTCTAAACAGGTCCTTTGCCCTCTGGATGGCCATGTCCCTCTGTATGTAGGGTTTCTCCGGGACTTCCACGTAGCGCTCGAAGGTTCCTTTATAAATTGGGAACATCAGCGCCCGGCCACTCTTCATGATGAAATCGAGCAAGTTCACCTCTATTTCCTGGCTCGAGTGCCGCTCGAGGGCTCCTGTCCCCGGAAAGTAGATGACAGTTTGATAAGGTGGGGCGACATTCTTCGGTAGGAAGAGATAAGCGATGACGCGCTCGTCCCCGTATGCGGCATCGAAGGTGATCCGTTCTTCTCTCCAGTACTCCGAAGTCTCATTCACCGGTTCGACCACGGATTTCAGCTCGGTCCGGTCGTAGGAATAGAAACTCTTGTAGGTCTGAAAAATTTTGTCGGAAACAGGCTTCTCCTTGGCGTAGTCGCGCGTCACACGCTCAACCGGGCGGGTGAGCGCCTCCGGGACCGGCCCGGCAACCAGTTGTTTCATGCAACGGAACCCGTAATTGGGAGCCCGGCTGAAAGGCGATTGCGCATCTTCATCTCTGAACATATAAACCGGTTCGTTCCAGGCTCCACCCAGGATATACCGGCGGTTCCGGGCTTCATTCCAACACCACTCCTTTACGTTTCCGGCCATGTCGTACGTTCCGAAAGGCCCAAGGCCCTGGTAGGCTCCCACACGCGCGGGGCCCCCGCTTCCAAAGTTGCTGACCCAAAGGATATCGGAGTAAAGTCCCATCCCTGCGGCGTAGTACCAGTGATAGATAGTGGGCAGCTGTTTCCCCGCAAATTCCGCATAGGCAGCAGCTTCATACCAACTTACTCCGCGCACCGGGAAGTCGTCCTGACCTCGAGGATAATCGCCTAACTCCCAGGTCGAGGGGCCAGGCCGGCCCGTGCTGTCGCGGAACTGCGCCATGGCTTCGTCCCAAGAAAGAGCTCGGCCGTCGTTGAAAAATTCGTTTTTCCAATAGTCGCGCTTCCGGTATCCGCCGCTGTCCAGAAACTTTTTGAATTGCCGATTCGTTACTTCAAACTTATCGAGAAAATAATCCGCCAATTGAGCGGGACCGGTACTGCCCAACTCGAAATCGCCCCCGGGGACGCGCACCATCCCCGCTGGGATAGTTCCTTCCGGGCTCAGCGTGAAGCTGATCAAACTCGAAAGGCCCGCAGCACCCTCCACGGTTTCAAACCCTCTCTCGGCAATCTTCCACCGAAAGTACCCGAATGGAATGCGGACGTCATTGATTGGAGACTGACCCAGGAACCGCCATTCGCCATTGACATCGGCGTAATCCCTCATGTAAACGTCGGCCCCCGGGGGTGTTGTCCGCATCGAAACGGGAAATGAAAAATCGCGGTGCAACCTGGTAAGCAGCGGGTCTTCCGGGGCATACTGCTCGACCTGCTCCGCAAGCCGGAAGGCGGCGGCGTATTTTCCTTTCTCGATGAGCCGAGCGATCTCCGGGAGCCCCTGCTCTCTAGCCCACCTGACCTTGGCGTCTCGACGCAAGAGCCAGCCCGTCATAAACATAACCACGAGGAAGACCACAAGGGCCGGTACTGCAAAGCGCGCCCTCCGAATCAACTGCACTACCGGGACGCGAGGTGCCGCGCCAGAAATGAGCTCGAGCTTCAACCGGCTTAAATCCGCCACGAGCCCCCTCGCCGACTGATAGCGCTTGTCGCCGTCTTTCTCGAGCGCCTTGAGAATGATTGCCTCCAGTTTCGGGGGCAGCTCAGGGTTGAGTCGCGAAGGCCGGACAGGCTCCTGGGTGAGGATCGCCGTGAAGACCATGCCCGACGTTGTGCCGGGAAAAGTCTGCTGGCCCGTCGCCATTTCATAGAGCACGACGCCGAACGAAAACAGATCGCTCCGAGCGTCCAATTCTTCCCCACGCACTTGCTCGGGCGACATGTATTGGAAAGTGCCCACCGCCATGCCTGTGCTGGTGAGCGATTCCTCGGCGGTGACGCCCTCACCCGCCCCGCCTTCGGCGGTCCACCCTCTCCCTAAGGGAGAGGGGCTGGGGGTGAGGGGTGGCATCACTTTCGCTAGCCCGAAATCGAGAATCTTCGCCTGGCCGCGCGTGGTCACGAAGATGTTTGCCGGCTTGATGTCGCGATGCACGATGCCCTTGGCGTGCGCTGCCTCGAGCCCGTCGGCAATCTGAATCCCCAGGTCCAGCACTTCCTCGGTCTTCATTGCCCTGGCGCTGAGGTGTTGCCGCAGCGTCTGGCCCTCCAGGCATTCCATCGCAATGAAGGGGTAGCTCTCGTGTTCACCGATTTCGTAAATCGTGCAGATGCTGGGATGATTCAGTGCCGAGGCGGCACGGGCTTCACGACGGAAGCGTTCGACAAACTTCCGATCTTGGACCAGTTCTTCAGGGAGGAATTTGAGCGCCACGCTGCGACCGAGCTGAGTGTCCTCGGCCTTGTAGACCACGCCCATGCCGCCGCCACCCAGCTTCGCGAGGATGCGGTAGTGGGAAACGGTCTGGCCGACCATGAGGCGATTGCCTCACAACAAGATGCAGGCGAACTTCGATTGGCGGCAGCATACGCCCCGTTTACCGGCAAGTCAACGCACCAGGAGGCGATAGCTGGCTGACGAGGCGGAGGAGTGCCCGCGAAGACCCACAGCCCTTGCCTTGCGCGGTGCCGGGCGGTCGCCGCGCAAGGGGGACGAGAATCCTGGACTTAGCTTAGGGCTTCGGCTTGTTGGCCGGAGGCTTGGCGGTCGGCGTCGGGGTTGCCGGCCGGGCCGTGGCGGGCGTCGCGGCGCCCGCGAACGTCATCGTCGTGGGGCGCCTGGCGAATGTCGGGCTCTACCTGCAAACGA
>JAIQGH010000143.1 GCA_020072655.1 Terriglobia bacterium
CGATCTTTTGGACGATATCCCGGTAATCAATGTACATCGAGGCTTCCTGCTTCTCATAATCCTTGAGAGCAGCGTGGACGTACGGCCCCAGGATCAGCCCGGAGGCCACCATCTCCTTGACGGCTTTCTCAACCTCCGCCGCCGGCAGCTTGTCCATACGCAACTCGACGGCGCGAATCAGGCACTCCGTCAGCAGCAGGGGGAAATCCTGTTTGAAATCCGCGGCCAATTGTGGAGCGCTCCGCACCAGCACGCGAAGCTCGGATTTCTCCCTGATCTCCGGCGCGTACTTCACGGCCAGGGGATCGAGAAGGAAGTGCAGGTACTGGTGCCGAATCTCCCCGACCTTGGGTTCCTTCGAGGGGGTAATAACCAGGTAGTAGTTCTGGCCGTAAATCCGCGCCTGAGACTGCTCGGGCGTGCCCAACAAGCTCAGGTAGATGGTGTAAGTCCTTCCCAGGTAAGCGCCGCTCGGAAAGCGCAGATAGGCATCCGCAAGCTGGATCGCGCTGCGCACGGGAGCACTGTAGCGCTCGATTTCCTGGTCATGACGGGGCTGGAGCTGTGCCCATAGGTCGGTCAGGTTGGCCTGTTCGCTGAATTTCTTGAGGAGGGGGAGCAAGCCGACCAGCGCTCTCGCATCCGGAGGCAACTCATTCTCCCGCACCGTCAGGGCAAAATTCGGCGGCGGGCCCAGCAGCAGGGCCAGCGAAATGTACTGTCCCAGATTCGCGCCGGAGTCGCCCGCCACCTGGTGCTCGGTGAAGAAGGCGCGAAGCTCGGGGACCGCCGCCAAGTTCTTCCTGGCCAGGAAGGAGCGCACCTCGGCGCGATCCTTCAGCCCGGCCTCCAAATTCGACCCCGGATCCGTTCCGGCAGCCATTCTCGCGGCCAAAATGCAGAAGAGCTGTTCGTTGGATTCGAGCAGGACGTTCGCGGGCGTTTGCGCGTCGGCCCCACCGGCCGCCCCCAGGCCCGCTACGAGAACCAGCAAGGCCATCCCCAGTGACCGCAGGCCGCCCTGCGGCAGAGGGAAAAAGGCCTTGCCGCAACCGGCCGGAACTGCCCGTCTTGGGTGATGTGGGAACGTCGGGGTGTTCAGTGCCAAACGGTCTAACCTCGGACTGTGATCCTCCGCAGCGACAGGACCACTTGCCCGTCCGTTGGCGTGCCAAAGGTCGTGGCAGGGTCAAAAAGACTGAAGTAAATCATCTGGTCCAAGTTGCGGGAAACCTCCGGAGAGAGAGTGCCGGAGAGGACCCTGTAGCTCATTACTCTTCCCGCCGCATCGATCTGCGTCACCAGGACTACGGGTTGATCGCCGGTGTTGAAATTGATGGGCGCCAGTTCCCGGACGCGCGGCGGCGTCACCAGCTGCAGGGGCACATCGGAAAGGCCTGCCGCCGGCACAAAGGAGGTGCCCATGATCAGGCCAAAGAAAATCAAGGCCGTCAGGATCCCGCCGGAAGCCGGGAGCAGCACGGGACGCAAACCGTTTTCGAACCAGAGGCGCAGACCTTCCAGCAGATGACGATGCAAACGCTGCGACGCGCGCACGCGCAAGCGCAAGGCCAGTTCCGGGGGCACCTGCCGCCGAGGAAGCCCGTGCAACTCCGCCTGGATCGCTTCGAGGTTCGCCAGTTCCTCGCGGCACGATTGGCAGAAGCCCAGATGGAAGCGGATCGATCGCAACTGCTCGCGGCTGGCCAAGCCGTCGAGGTAATCGGAGAACTCACGCCGGATTTCCACACAGTTCTCAAACATCGGCTCTTCCCAATCTGCCTTGCAGCTTCCGTTTCAGCAGTTCGCGCCCTCGCATGAGCCGGGATTTCACGGTGCCTTCCGAAACACCCACGACGGCAGCGATCTCGTCATAGGAAAGGCCTTCCAGCTCGCGGAGGACCACCACCGTACGGTAGGGCTGCGCCAGACTGGCAAGCGCGCGTTCGACGATTTCCTGCCGCTCGTGCTGCTCGAACGCCTGGTATGGGGTCTCTGCCTGAGCCCCCCTCGCCACCCAACTCGGCTCTCTGATCGCGCCGCCGTCATCCAGAGAAATGGCTTCATGTAAGCGGCGGCGCAGCCAACTTCGGCGATGGTTCGAGGCCTCATGCACCGCAATCCGGTAAATCCAGGTCTTCAGGCTGCTCTCGCCGTGAAAGTGGCGGATCCCCTTGAAGACTTTCATAAAGACGTCCTGGAGGACGTCCGGTGCGTCACGCGTGCGATCCACAATGTGCGAGATAAGGTTGTAGACGGGATGCTGGTAAACCGCCAGGAGGTAAGCATAAGCCTCCTCGGAGCCTGCCCTCAACTCCGCGACGAGCGCTGCCTCGTGGCCTTCGGCTGGCAGCGCCTGCTCCAGCGCCACGTTCACCGGTCGCGCGGTTGCCATGACGCACCCAGGATACCAAGTCCCAGACGGAACTGCAAGGCTGCGTCCAGAATGCCTCTCACTTCGATGGACACCACAATGGGATGATTTGTTCCAATTAGTTCCCAAATTACCGAAGCAGCGCTCGGGATTTCAGGGGTGGGACGTGGCTCGGCCGCCGGAAGGGACAAAATGACTTGTCGAGGCTGTCCACCGTGGTGGGTTGGTTTGACGTAGAGGCGGCTTTACGCTGCCAACTGGTGCACGAGGCCAGCTCGCTCCTGCAACATCAATCTGGCGCATCACCATGTCTACCGTTTCGTTGACACCTCGTCTACCCTCATGCTACAAGAATTACAGGCGTTTCTCCGATCACTCGTGGGCCTGTGGCGCAGTTGGGAGCGCGCATGACTGGCAGTCATGAGGTCGAGGGTTCGAACCCCTCCAGGTCCACCAACTAAGTCGTTCAATCTCAACTTGATCCTGTTCCCGCCGGAGGCGTGCTCGCCGCACTAAGCGTTCCTGTTGCCGCAAAGAGTTGGGAGACGATCTGCTTTGCCTCCCCCTGAATTCTCCGCAAGTGGTCCTCGCCCAGGAAACTCTCGGCGTAAATCTTGTAGACGTCTTCAGTGCCCGAGGGCCGAGCCGCAAACCATCCATGAGCGGTGACTACCTTCAGCCCGCCGAGGGGCTGCGAGTTGCCGGGAGCGACGGTCAACATCGCCTCAATCTTCTCTCCTGCCAACTCGGCGGCGGAAACCGCAGCAGGGGTAAGGCGCCCCAGAATGGCCTTTTGCTCTGGCGTCGCCGGAGCGTCGATGCGCTCATAGATAGGGTCACCGAATTTGCGGGTCAGCTCGCGGTAGAGCTCACCGGGGTCACAGCCGGTGCATGCTGTGATCTCCGCCGCCAGCAGAGCCATGGCGATCCCGTCTTTCTCCGTCGTCCAGGTTGTGCCGTCTCGTCGCAGGAAGGACGCGCCGGCACTCTCTTCGCCCCCGAATCCCAGAGAGCCATCCAGCAGGCCTTCGACAAACCACTTGAAACCTACCGGCACTTCCACGAGCTTGCGGCCCAGGCTGGCCGCGACGCGGTCGATCATGCTGCTGCTGACGAGCGTCTTGCCCACTCCCGCCTTGGAAGGCCAGGCTGGCCGGTGGCCGCATAGATAGGCGATCGCCACCGCCAGATAGTGGTTGGGGTTGAGCAGCCCGGCGCCGCGGGTCACGATTCCGTGCCGGTCGTGGTCGGTGTCGCATGCGAAGGCCACATCAAACCGGTCTTTCATCGCAATGAGTCCCGCCATCGCGTAAGGCGACGAGCAATCCATGCGGATCTTGCCGTCCCAGTCCAAGGTCATGAAGCGGAAGGTGGGGTCGCGGGCGGCGTTGACCACGGTGAGCGGCAAATGGTATCGCTCGCTAATCCGGCCCCAGTAAGCCACCCCCGCTCCGCCCAGCGGATCCACACCGATCGCCAGCTTCGCCCCGCGGATAGTGTCCATATCCACGACCGCGTCGAGATCGTTGACGTAGGCGGTTACAAAGTCATGGCGGTGAGTCGTTGAGGCCCGCACTGCGCTCTCGTAAGGAACCCTCAAGACGCCGTGAAGGTCGTCCGCCAGGAGAGCGTTGGCGCGATCCTCGATCCAGCGGGTGACGGTGGTGTCGGCTGGGCCGCCGTGCGGAGGGTTGTACTTGAAGCCGCCGTCCTCGGGAGGATTGTGCGAGGGCGTAATCACGATTCCGTCCGCAAGACCCGCTTGTCGGCCGCGGTTGTGGGCGAGAATGGCGTGAGAGAGGGTGGGGGTCGGCGTGTAACCCTCATCCTGGTCGATCATCACGGCAACTCCGTTGGCCGCTAGAACCTCCAGCGCCGTGGCGAAGGCCGGTTCCGACAAGGCGTGCGTGTCTTTGGCCAGGAAGAGCGGGCCGTCAATGCCCTGCTGACGGCGATAATCACAGATCGCCTGGCTGATGGCGAGAATGTGAGCCTCGTTGAAAGAATTCGAGTACGCCGACCCGCGATGCCCGGAAGTTCCGAAGGTCACTCTCTCGGCCGGCACAGAAGGATCAGGCCGCCGGGTATAGTAGGCGGTGATTAGCCGGGGTACATCCACGAGCATAGATGGTTGAGCGGGCAGCCCCGCCTGTGGGTGCGTCATAGCTTTCATTCTGCCGGAGCGCGCGGAATCGTTCAACCCCGATTCGGGAGCACGCATGGCACGCGCGCTCGATTGAGTCCGCGCAGAGCGTTGAAGCCTATACGAAGGCCCGCCATTGGCACTATGATGGGTGCCGAAGAACCCAGCAAGCCCCCAGGAGAGACACTCCCATGGAACAATCCAATAAATCTGCGCGTGATTCGGTGGCTAGGAGCTCGGCGGGCCACGTGGCGCTGGTCACGGGCGGATCAAGAGGCATCGGACGCGCAACTTGCCTGGCCTTAGCAGCGAAGGGCGCGGCGGTTGCCGTGCTTTGTCGGAGTCGCATCAACGAGGCCAAGGGCGTTGCGGAACAGATTCGGTCGGCGGGCGGCCGCAGTCTGGCCCTTCAGGCGGATGTGCTCGACCCCGAGGCGATCACGCGTTCGGTGGAAGAAGTCGTCGCCGCGTTGGGGAACGTGGACATCCTCGTGAACAACGCCGGCGCGATGACCGATGGCGCCGTGGCCGACTTGAAGGATGAAGACTGGGAAGAATCCCTGGCGGTCAACCTGACCTCTGCTTTCCGTTACGCGCGCGAGTGTATCCGGGCGATGAAGGAACGCCGCTGGGGCCGGATCGTCAATGTCTCCACCCAGGCGGTGTACACGGGATCGAGCAATCACGCTCACTACTCGGCCGCCAAGGCGGGTCTGCTGGGATTCACGTTTTCTTTGGCGAAGGAAGTGGCTGCTTTCGGAATCACGGCCAATGTGGTGGCGCCGGGGCGGATCCTCACCGATCTGCTCCTCGAGCGCAGCGCGGGGCGCGAGGAGGAATGGATTCGCCAGACTCCCATGCGCCGCTTCGGCCGGCCGGAAGAGGTGGCCGACGCCATAGCTTTCCTGGCCTCGGAAGAAGCCAGCTATATTACCGGCGCGGTCCTCAATGTGAATGGCGGCTTGGTGATGGGATAAATCAGATTCTTGCCGGCGGAACGTTGAACAATACGGGATCACCACTAAGGCACAAAGACACCAAGAAAATCCGGATAGCAACTGGCAGAAACCAGAAACCCGCAGTTTTCTGCCTTCGGTTTCTTGCATTCGGCTTTCCCTTGTGCCTTGGTGTCTTTGGGGTGCAGGCGCTGGTCCCGCAATTTCGGACTTGTTCACTGAAACTTCACTCCGTGCACTTGCTCTAGGAGCCTGACTGTGCGCTCGATCTCCAGACGTGTCCTTTCCTGCGACCAGTCGAGCGCCGGGGCCAGCACATTCGCCAACTCCTCCAGCAGATCGAGCCGCAATTGACCCAGGAGAGCCATCAGCGTCCTTCTCAGGATGAGATCATCCAGATGCACGACGCTCTCCTGGCTGGCAATGAATTGAATTTCGCGCCGGCTATACAGGGGCAGAAAACGAAGATCCTGGTCAGGCGCCGAAATCAACCATTGCGCAACCTCTTCGGCGCGCGTGCCGTAGCGGTCGAGCAACACCTCCAGTCGTTCCATGGCCAGCCCCGTTTTTGCAGCCAAGGAAGCCAGCCACTCAAGCCTATCGGCAGCGGTCTTGGGGTAGTTTTTGCCGCCGCCAATGGGCAAATCAGCGGAACCAGCGCGCCGCGGCCTTCCCAGGTCGCGGAGAATTCTGTCAGCCACTTGCTCGCCAAAAGCTCGGAAGGTGGTCCACTTCCCGCCGATCAGCGAATAAACCTGGAAGTTAATCCCCTCTCCCGCAGGAATAACCGCGCAGGTATGATCTCGGCTGATGGTCCCCGGCGTGGCGGAGTCGCTCCGCGGCAGCGGGCGCACTCCGCAGAATCGAAAAACAATGTGGGACCGGTCGATATGAAGGGTGGGGAACACCTGGCGGACGGACTCCAGGATGTATTCCACCTCGTTGTCCTCACACCACGCCGTTTCGGGGTCCCATACCGGAATGTCGGTCGAGCCCGCGATGACTTTCCCATAGAAAGGATAGAAGAGGCAGATCCTCCCATCGGCATTCTCGAAGTAGAGCATCTGCCCCTGGGTCGCGGCCAGCAGCTCCGGGTGGTCAATCACGATGTGCGAGCCTTTCGTGCCCCCGATGTATTGGGTCTCGCGCTGCAGAGCGCGATTGGTAAAGTCGATCCAGGCCCCCGTCGCATTGACCACGAGGCGGGGCTTGACCTCATACGTTTTGCCGGAAATCTCATCCGCGAGGACAACCGTGTCGCCCCGCGCGCTTTGGGCGCGAACGTAATTCACCGCGCGGGCGTCGGAGCTTTGGCTCTCCGCATCGAGAGCAAGTTCCACGCCGAGCCGCTCGGGATAGCTGATCCAGGCGTCATAATAGATTGCCGTCGAGACAATCCCCGGGTGGAGGTGCGGGCGCAAGGCGAGAGACGCGCGCCGCGATTGGAAATGATGTCGAGGCAGGACCGTGTGGGACCCGGCGAACAGGTCGTAGAAGGACAGGCCGATTTTGAACAGCAGGGCGCCTCTCGAATAGGGCCGCGGCGTGAAGCCAAGAAACTTCGCCAGGGCTGGAAACAGGCCATCCGCCCAGCTAAACACGGGGATGGTGGTCGGCAGCGGGCGCACGTAATGGGGAGCGTTCTTGAGGAGCCGGTTGCGCTCCCGCAAGGCTTCTTTGACCAGCCGGAACTCGCGATTCTCCAGGTACCGCAGCCCGCCGTGGATGATGCGCGTCGAGGCGGAACTGGCGCCGGAACAAAAATCAGACTTCTCGATGAGAAGCGTGTCCACGCCCTGCAAAGCCAATTCACGAAGCAGCCCCAGGCCATTGATGCCGCCGCCCACGATGAGCACGGAAACTTCCGGCCGGCGGCTGACGGCCTCCAGGCGCTCCTCTCGGCTCATCGCGTTCGCTCCTCCGCGAGTCAGCCCACTTCAACTGCGGGTTGCATTGCACAGCTTCCCGGCGTGCAAGCTTCCGCCTGCGTATAACTCAGTTTATCGCAAACGCGCCGGGCAGGCAGGACGCAAGCTCAAAATGGATCGAGACGAATGCGGTCCCGAGGACGTATGCTAACGCTGCGCGGCGTAAAGGCGGTGAAATGGTAGGCACACTCAATTCGACGTTTGAATTGACCGTGGGTTTGTTATCGCGATTACGGCCCACGGTCAGAAAAGCTCTGACTGTGGCTACCCCCTGAATCTTTATATCGGAAGGGCAGGCGCACATGAAAAGAGTCGGATTCTTGCTGAAGGTCCGGGCAGACAAGTTAGAAGAGTACAGGAAGCATCACCAGGCCGTTTGGCCCGAGATGCTCGAGGCGTTGCGGAAGCACGGCTGGCACAACTACTCCCTCTTCCTCCGTTCGGATGGGTTGATGTTCGGCTACTTTGAAACGCCCACCGACTTCCAGGCCGCCTTGGCCGGCATGGCGGCGGAACCGATCAACGCCAAATGGCAGGCCTTCATGGCCCCTTACTTCGAGGCGCTGGGAGGCGCGCGCCCCGATGAAAGCATGGCGGAGTTGGAGGAAGTCTTTCACTTGGACTAGTAGCGCGGACCTCCGTCTTCGAGGTCCGCGGCTCGTGTCTGCCCACGATACTGAACGTCGTGCGGAGGCTGGTTCAATATCGTAGGGGCACGCCATCCCTCGACAGGCTCGGGACGGTGAGTGTAACCGAACCGTGGCGTGCCCCTACGGCAGCGCCTCGGTTGGTTGGGGAATATCAGGCGGCGGGAACGGGCGCTTGCTCCGGCTCCTCGTACCGGGCCACGTACTCCGCAATGCGCTTGCGATCATCGAGCGCAATCCACCAGAATCGGATGCCCAAGCCCAGCCCCACGATCTCGTAAGCCACTACGGCCTCGGCGGTAACGATGGGGCCTTCATCCCCGACGTGGAACCGCAGGTTCAGGCGCGTATCCACGGCGAGGGGCTCCTTCGTCTCGATGGCGTGACCATGCGCGCGCGCGGGACCCTGCGCATGTGCGAGCGGCGATAAAGGATCAACCGTAGCAGCGCCTGCCGGTGCTCGGGCTGGATCTCGGTAAACTCCACCGCCGTCCCCTGCTCGGGAAGCTGATAGAGAACCTTGCCCTTGACCTGAATTACCGGCAGGTGCTTCGCTGGCCGGAAACGGATCGCCACTTCCGTGCCGATCTCGAGTGGCGTGGTCACCGCCAGAAACATCCCGCCGCCCCCGAGCGACGTCGCGCGCTCGCGCAGCGCGGCGCTGGAAAGCAGAAGCCAGACCGGAAGGTCAACTACCAGCCTCGGGTATGTGCGCGTGTCGCGAACCCGTAGGAGGCTATCCATGTTGCTCAGAAGTTACCACGCTGGTTAAGCGAAGGCAAGACGAAAGTGGGGCAGCCAGTAGCGCGGACCCCCGCCGTTGAGGTCCGCGGCTCTGGTCTCACTACCCGCGGTGCTGAATGTCGTGTGGGGGAGCACGCCCAATTACTAACGTGTCGTCTGATCGGAGAGACTGGGAAAAGCGCGATCAACTTGTTCCGGTGCCCCCGTAGCGAATGCGCACCCTCCAGGGGCTTCTTATCAGTGTATGTCAATCCCGTGGCAATCGGGTATGTTGTTGATGTATCGGGAAATATACTTCTTGACAGGGGAACGGGCGGGGTGCTAAGTTGCGCAGTACCGTAATAGTACCGAAGAGCCAGGAGGATCCCATGAGGCGTGTCGCGCTAATCGCTTGGTTTGCTTTCGTCATCATTGTCGGTGGCGTCCTGGGGACCCGCTCTGCCAAGGCGGACTATGGCTGCGACACAACCTGCTTCTGCAACTGCAGCGAGAACAGTAGAGGGAAGTTTCAGTATTACTTTAAAGTTCAGCCGTGCAGTTGGTGCGGCGGGGGTTACGACCAGGCCTGTGAGACAGACCACTGCGGCGGGTCGTGCGGCGAAGGGTACATATCCTACTGCCAGTGGGGCGAATGGGTGGGCAAGTATCCAAGGTGCTTCGGGCAGGACTGCACGCAAGAGTAACGGCTGGCCTGCGGACTGGGGCAGCGCGCGTACCCGGGGCGGCTGGCCCAGAGCCCGGGAAGGCCGAGCCCTGGTTAGGATTTCGGGGGACTGTTAGTCCGGACCGAAGTCGTGATCCAAGGGGGAAGGGCCCTGCCGCGGATGTCCGGAGGCGATGGTGAAGGGAGGCCTAATGGACCGGAAGTTAAGACCAACAGTGGTGGTGCTTTTCACTGCCGTAGCAGCCGTCGGGTCGTTTACGGTGGTAAAGCGCCTGCGCATGCTTGCGCAAGCGCCAGCGCGAAAGCCTTTCACGGCGGTCATGGTAGAAAAGCAATACGCGGGCGACTCCAGCCAGGCCAGCCGCGCCGAGGTCTACCTGCGGGCTTTCAGGTCCGACGGGTCCCAGGTGACGGTCCAGCAAGGGCAGTCGCCGCGCCAGGAGTGGAAGGAAAGCAAGGTGGTCCTCGATCTGACCGGCAAGAAAAGGGTGACGGTCGACCAGTTCACCGAATCCTTGACAACCTACCGCCTGACCGATGGAGACGTGAGCTATTACAGGTCCTGGCCAAACAGCGAGTGCAGCGGGCGACCTGAACTTGGGCAGTCGACCCTGCTTGGCTACGAAGTGCGCAAGGTGGAGAAGCAGTTGGGCGGCGAGACCCACCTGCAACTGCTGATGGCGCCCGCGCTTGGCTGTTTCGAGCTGCAGGAGACATACACCGTCGGCCCAGGGGGGACGCGGAGCTACCGCGTCACGCGCGAGGCCTTGTACGTCATCGAGGGCGAGCCTCCGCCGGGACTCTTCGAGATTCCTGCAAGCTACGCTGAACGCGCCCCGTCGGAAGTGTCCGCGGAGTTTGTGCGTCGGTACCCAGAGCATAAGCCCCCTTTCTCGGACGAAACGGCCCAGGGGATGGACGAGGTCTATCAGGCGCACCGATAAGTGCATGAGTCGCGGCCGCTCCACCTCCAGGTTTGTGGAGTCCCTGGCGTGCGGCACACATCGTCGCGCCCCACGATGCGTGTGGGCCCGAGGTAAGCTCGCCGACTTGTCGGGGGACCACCCCGGACCATCGAGGCGATCAAGCTGAGGCGAGGCCGTGGGAGCGGGCGTGGGCATGGCGCGCAAGCTGCGGCTCCGGCATCAGCGCCGCCAGCTTTTGGCCGGTCAGTTCCTCGTAAACCTTGGCCGCCTGTGCCGGCAAGGGATCCCAGCCGGTCCCGCGCTCGCCGACATAGCGGGCGATCTGCGCATTGCCTTTCAGCGTCGCCCGGATGGACTCGATCTGAGCCTTCGCCTCCTCGGGCGGCCGCTTGGCCATCAGGGCTCCGACCTGTTCGCGCAGCGCTTTGAAGAATGCCTGCTGGTCGTCCAAAACCGTTCCCACCGAGCGCGGGCCATGGCCGGTGCAGACGATCTGCGCGCCGAGCTTCCTCGCCGCCTCCAGGGTCGCCACCCACTCGCCCACGTCCCCGTCGCCCACGTAGTTGTAGGGTCCGTTCACGCAGACGTCGCCCGCGAAAAGGATCCTCTCCTTCGGCAGCCAGGCCAGGGCGTCGCCATGCGTATGCGCCACTCCCAGGTGCATCAGCTCAACCCGATGCCTGCCGTCGTCAAAGAACAAGTCTTTGGAGAAGAGAACGGAGGGCGGCTTGAGCTTGGTGGTCTTTAGATCGGCACGACCCTTCGTGGCCGCTTCCCACGCCCCCGGTTGGTTGCCGTAGTAGCCGGTTTCGTAGCGCTTCATCTCCTCGATGACACCGGTGTGCGCGATCGGCACCGCGCCGTTTTCCACATAGACCTGATTCCCATAGGCGTGGTCGCCGTGATGATGGGTGTCGAAGGCAAACCTGATCGGCTTGTCGGTCAGGGCGCGAATCTTGCTGATGATCAGCCTTGCCCCGGCGGGGAAATTCGCATCGATGACCAACACATAGTCCTCAAAGACGATCCAGCCGTTGTTGCAGACGGCGTCCGCGTTATCCGCCAATCGCCCCTCGTGAAAATAGATGTCCGGGGCTACCAGATCGGCCTTCGCTGCTTCCGCCATCCCCGCGGGGATTGGCCCGGCCAAGAGCTCCGCCTCCGCCGCGAGACTCAAAAACGCCGCCCCACCTGTTAAGAATTCCCGCCTGTTGACGTCGCGCATGTTTCCTCCTCTTCGATTATCTGCATCGTTTACGCCCGGCTCGCGGCGAGCAGCATCCGCATCGGCTGCAGGGTGCGAGTGAAGGGATTGAGGACGAGGCCGAGGATCTCCAAGGTGACGGTTCCCAGGAGCGCCTCGTCCTTGGGTTCGCCAAGAATGACGGGGGTATGGCCGTCTCCTTGGGGCAGCGCAATACGGCACTCGGACACCTGGCGCTCGATGACGGTGCCGTCCGCGAGCGTGCAACGAACGGAGCGCTTGGGAGTGAGGCCGATGGCCCGCCAGGTGTCGTGCGGGAGCAAGGTGTAGGTTGCTCCGCTATCCACCAGGAACTGCAGGCTCGCCTGTTGCCCCGTGGGACCGGTGACCGTGCCTTCGACAAACACCACACCCATTTCCCTCCTCCTTCTCCGCTCGACCGCACACATCGCAAGAACCGCGATATACTTGTCGCGATGTTCTTTGTCGGGATGCGCCACCCGCGGATGCAACGGTCCGCACGTAGTATGCGAGGGCCACCTCCGTTTGTCAAAGGGCGCCCATCACGTTAAACCGCAGAGCTGCGCTCTGCGCCAGCCAAAACAAAAAGCCCACGACGAGAAGAGCGCTCGTCGTGGCTACCAGCTACCCGCTAATCCAAAATCCAAAATCGCAAATCCAAAATCCGCGAGCTCCGAGCCCCGGCTTCACTTCCCTTTGGCCTTGAGGAGGTCCTTGAGCTCGTCCATGAACTCGCGGATGTCTTTGAAGTCCAGGTAGACGGAGGCGAAGCGGACGTAGGCGACCTTGTCGAGCCCCTTGAGGTGGCCCATAATCAGCGCGCCGATTTCCGCGGAGGGGCGCTCGCGGTCGGGCGACTCGGCGACAAAGGCTTCCGTTTCATCCACGATCTGCTGCATTTTGCTCATGGGCACGGGACGCTTTTCGCAGGCCTTGAGCACACCCGCCAGCACCTTCTGCCGGTCGAATTTCTCCCGGCTGCCGTCCTTCTTGATGATCATGTAAGGGATTTCGTCGATGCGCTCGTAGGTGGTGAAGCGTCGCTCGCACTTCGCGCACTCGCGGCGACGCCGAATCGTGTCGCCGAGCTTCGCCTCGCGCGAATCAACGACCTTGTCTTGCTGGTGACCGCAGAATGGGCATTTCATGGAAACACCGGAAAGCAGAATTCAGAAGCCAGAAGTCAGAATTCAGAATACGCAAACCAACTGTCATCGGTCATTCGCCGTTCCTACTTCGCACTTCATACTTCACCCTTTACACTTCACACTTCTTCTTCCGCCGCCGCGCGCTCCTCTTCCGCGATGGCCTCGAGCTTGCGAAACGTCAGGCCCTCATGGAGCAGGAGGATGACGCCCAGCGCGAGGCACGGCACGGAGATCATAATCCAAGTCATGACGGCGGCGCCGGTGGCCGCCTCCGCGCCCACGCTGAAGAGTTCCGTCAAGGCCAGGGCGGTGAAGACCAGGTATCCTCCTCCAATGCCCGGAAGTTGCACGACCAGCCCCAGAACCGCGAAGAACATGGTCATTGCCGCGCTCAGCCACGACAGGCGCCGCAGCTCTCCGCCCAGGCTTCGAAAGACAGACCAGAAAACGGTGCAGTTCACTACCCAGAGGACGAGCGTGATGACGAGGCTGGCCACGAGGTCGCGCCAATTCTGGATCACCTTCAGGCCGTCCGCGAACGACCGCAGGAAGTGCTCCAGATGGCGGCGCAGGTTGTCGCTCAGGAAGCCGCAGCGGGCCACGAGCCACCGGGTCGTTTGCTCGGCGCGCAGACGGAACGCCACGAGCGCTACGATCATCAGCGCTGTCGCCGCAAACATTATCAGGCCCGCCTCGTGC
>JAIQGH010000144.1:0-8222 GCA_020072655.1 Terriglobia bacterium
CGTCGAGCAGGGCGCGCTGCACCACCTCTGCAGCGCGAACATGCCCCGCGCCGACGCTGAGCGTCAGAATCGCAATGCGCTTGGTTGGCTTCATTCCGATTTGCGCTGTAGCGCCCCGATGCATTTCATCGGGGCGAGGCCCTCCGTCCCAGAGGGTGCCGGTCATAGACCGGCGCGACAGCATGCCCAGGCATCTTACCCGAATCGCCGCACGAGGAGAACCGCGTTCAGCCCGCCGAAGGCAAAGGAGTTCGAGATCGCCACCTTCACTGGCTGCTCGCGCGCCTCGTTCGGAACGCAGTCGAGATCGCACTCCGGGTCGGGCCGGGTGTAGTTGGCCGTGGGCGGGATCATCCCCCGATCGACCGCCATGACGGTCGCCGCCAGCTCGACAGCCCCGGTGGCGCCCATCACGTGGCCGTGCATGGACTTCGTCGAACTCATGGCGAGGCGGCGCGCGTGATCTTTGAACACTTCCTTGACAACCTGCGTTTCCACGGCGTCGTTGAGCCGCGTTCCGGTTCCGTGGGCATTAATATAGCCGACGTCCTCCGGATTTGCGCCGGCCTCGGCCAGCGCCATGCGGATGGCGCGCGCGGGGCCGGTCACGGAAGGTTGGGTAATGTGACAGGCATCAGAGCTGAGCCCGTAGCCGGCCAGCTCCGCGTAAATCTTGGCGCCCCGCTTTCGTGCGCGCTCCCATTCCTCGAGAACCAAAACTGCCGCGCCTTCGCCAAGCACCATCCCCTCGCGGTCCGCGGAAAATGGCCGGCACGCGTGGCTGGCATCGCCGTTCCCAGTCGCCAGGACGCGCACGGATTCCCAGGAGCGAAGCATGCTGTAGGTGATCGGCGCGTCGCTGCCGCCCGCGAGCATGATATCGGCCATGTCATACTTAATCGAGTGGAAAGCCTCGCCAATGGCGTGCCCCGCCGAAGAGCAGGCCGTGCAGATGGCGAGCGCCGGGCCCTGGGCACCGAATTCCATGCAAATCTGCGAGGTCACGGCGTTGTGCATCACTTTGGGAATCGTGAAGGGATGCAGGCGCGTTTCGTTCTTGGCGTAAAGGTTGTAGAAGTTGCGATCAAAGGTCTCGGCGCCGCCCATGCCCGTCCCCATCACGACGCCGAAGCGCTCCCGCTCTTCCTCGGAGACTTCCAGACCGCTCGACTTCAGCGCCTCCCGAGCGGCGAGCAGCCCGAATTGCGTGAACCGGTCGAGCAGGTCGAGGCGTTTGGCGGGAAAGTAATCCGTGGGCGTGTAATCCGGGACCTCGGCCGCAATTTGCACGCTGAGGGTAGACGGGTCCCAGTGCTGGATGCGACGAATGGCCGAGCGGGCGCTCAGGAGGGTGCAGAAGAATGTTTCCGCGTCCCTCCCGGGGGAAGCGAAGACTCCGATTCCTGTAATGGCCACTCTGCGCATGGCGCGCACCCTGATGAAGGAGAACTAGCTGCCTGAGCCCGACCCGTTGCCCTTGGCCATGGCGACGAGGTCCGAAACGTCCTTGCCCTCAATGACGCGGGTGAGTGCATCGGACACTTGGCCGACGCTTCGCATGTTCTGGGCGATTGAGTCCGGAATGTCGATCTTGAACTCCTGCTCGAGCGCGAACAGGATGTTGACACCATCCAGGGAGTCGATGCCCAGTTCCGCGAACGTCGAATCGGGCTTCACGAGGCCCGGTTCGAGATGCTGCTCGCGGGTGATAATCTCGATTACTTTGTCTTCGATGTTCATTTCCGCTCCTCAGTGACGGCCGTCGAACTTGCCCACTCTCCACGCGCTCCTAAGGCGATATCGCGACGGGCTTCGTCGGGGCGATCTCTTCGACGGTATGCAATAGATCCATCAGACGGAAAGGTTTGTCCAGGAGGGCACGCGCGCCCAGTTCCTGCGCCTGCCGCCTCTCCGCCTCCGAGATGAAGGAAGACATCAGAATAATGGCGTGGTCGGACTTCTGGTGGCGCAAGTAACGCAGCAGTTCCAGACCCGATTCCTTGGGCATCCGCAGGTCTGCAATGACGACCCGATACCCACTCACGCGCGTCAGCTCTTCGCGCGCCGCCGCCCCGTCCCCAACCGCTTCGACGGCATACCCGTTGGCAGCCAGGAATTCGCTCAGTAGGTTCCGGCTTTCCGCATCGTCGTCGACAACCAGGATCTTTGGTACATTCATGGCGAAATCGCATCCGTCTCACATGCATTGGGCACGCCAAGGCCCGACCCAAGAGCTGAGCTCCTAACCTACTGATTCCATTATGAAGATTGTGAAGTCTAAGCGCTGGATGCGCGTGCTATGGTGTGGCATATTGCCACAGTTTCGGCCTTGCGCACCGCCTGGGCGATCCGCCTGTGTGGCGTTATGCCACATGTCCCTAACCTCTTGCCAGGATGGGGCTTAGGTAATTCGGAGGAAATTGAGCCCGGATTTGACGGCCAGCATCGGGCTGTTGGTGAAGGCGCTTACCTCATAGGGACAGCCGATCTTGCAGCCGTTGCAGAAGTCCCAAAGTGTCGCCTCCTGGGCGATGATTTTCTGCACCGCCTCCGAGGCGAAGATTTCCCTGAGCGGCGCCTGCGACTGGTAGAGGGTGGCAAAAGCGCAAGGGAAATGGAGCGCACCATCGGGCTTCATGGAAATCAATTTGGAGGGATGCCGGCACGGGAACTTGGGCCCGAAGCCGCCGTTCCGGTAGAACTCATAATAGTGAGTATAAAAGCGAACGTTCTTGGGGTACGCCGCGCGCAGTCCGCGCAGGGCGCGCTCGACCTGGTCGATTTCCGCCCCGTGCAGCTCCATATCCGGCAGCAGCTCTCCCTGCCGCATCACGTTGTGGACCGCCTCGGGGTGCATAACCAGGTCGCGCTCGCGGCAAAACTCCGCCAGTTCCGGCAGGTCGGCGAGGTTTTCCAGATTGACCGCGGCGTTGATCTGTGTGGTGAAAGGCTTGCGCTTCGTGAGCACGAATTCCAGGTTTTCCAGGATGCGCGGCAGGCCATCCAGCCCCCGGCGCTTGGCGAAGCGCTGCGGGTTGAGCGAATCAATGGAAACTTCCAGCATGTCCAGACGCGCGACGCCGTCGGCATATTTCTTGATAAGCAGCCCATTGGTGGGCATGGAGGTCCACATGCCCTTGTCGGCGGCATAGGCGATGTAGTCGCAGGTGTGGGGATTGAGCAGGGGCTCGCCGCCCGAGAAGCTGAGGGCGAACAGGCCCATCTCCGCGAACTCGTCGATACGGCGGAAGATGCGCTCGCGCACGGCGCGCGTCCCGAGGTCGTTGAATTTGCCTTCCTCGCCGAAGATGCAGTACTCGCAGAACATATTGCACATCAGCGTCGTCTCAAACATCACCATGTAAGGCAGCTTGAAGCCCGAGAGGAGATGTTTCACAGCGGACTTGGCGATGTACGAGTACTTCATATTTTGGATTTTAGATTTTGGATTTCCGATTCAGTGTTCCCCAGCGGGCTTGGCGATGTAACAATATCTCACCCCTTCACCCGAGGGACTTGCCGATCCTGCCTGAATTATCACTTCTGCCCTGTTGCTCGAACGCCCCAAGAACTACGTTAACCTTCTCTCGTCACTTGTGCAACCGGGTTTTGTCCAGCACACGATAAAGGGTTTTGCGGTCGATGCCCAGAATCGCCGCCGCCTTGACCTTGTTATGGCCCACGGCCTTCAGGACGTGCGCTGCGTACTTGGCGCGGAGCTCATCGATGCTGGGCAGGCCCGCGTAAAGATCTTCCAGGCGCCCGCCTTTCTGGAAATCCGCCCGCACTTTGGGTGGCAGGTCTTCCGGGGTGATGGTGCCGGAGCGGTTCAGGGCGACGGCCGCCTCCAGGGCGTTTTCCAGTTCCCGGACGTTCCCCGGCCAGTCGTAGGTGAGCAGGACGGAAAAGGCTTGGGGCGATATCGTAAACGCTCTGCCGCGCTCGCGCTCGAATCTTTTCAGAAAATGCTCGGCCAGCAAGGGAATATCTTCCGTGCGGTCGCGCAGGGGCGGCAATTCGATTTCGATGACGCGCAGGCGGAAGTAGAGGTCTTCGCGGAACTTTCTGCGCTCGACGAGGTCGGCCAGGTTGCGGTTGCTGGCGGCGATGATCCGCACATCCACCGGCACGACCCGGTTGCTCCCGACGCGGCGCACTTCCTGGTCCTCGAGCGTGCGGAGCAGCTTGACCTGGAGCGCGGGACTCATCTCGGCCACCTCGTCGAGGAAGACGGTGCCGCCGTCGGCCTCCTCGAAGATGCCGCGCTTGTCTCCCACCGCCCCGGTAAACGACCCGCGCACGTGCCCGAAGAGTTCCGTTTCCAGCAGCGTTTCGGGCAGCGCTCCGCAGTTGAGGGCGAAGAACCGCTGCTGGGCGCGCGGGCCGTTCGCATGGATGGCCCGGGCCACCAGCTCCTTGCCCGTGCCGCTTTCACCGTAAATCAGGACCGTGGAGCGCAACTCGGAGACCATGGCGATCTTCTTGTAGACTTCGAGCATCTCCGGGGTGCGCCCGATCAGGCTGGAGAGCTGGGCTTGGCTTTCCAGCTGCTGGCGCAAGCTGCGATTCTCGCGAACCAGGGCGCGGTTTTCGAGCGCCCGCTCGACCTGCACCAACAATTCTTCAATTTTGAAGGGCTTGGACAGGTAGTCGAACGCTCCTCCCTTCAGCGCTTCGATCGCGGTCTCCATGCTGCCAAAGGCCGTGATGAGAATGACCTCCGACTCCGGTTGGATGGACTTGTAGGCTTTCAGCACATCCAGGCCGGTGAGGTTCGGGCCGAGCTTGATGTCGCTGATGATGATGTCGAAATTCTCCTGCTTGCCCACCTCGAGCGCCTCTTCGCCCGTGGAGGAGACAACCACGTGATAGCCTTCCTCACCCAGGACTTCGCGCAGCAAATCCCGAGTCTCGGCATCATCGTCAACGACCAGAATGTTCACCGAAGATTGGTTCTCAATCGCCTTCAAGGTTTCGTCCTCCGTGGGCTAGTAGGGGCGATGCCCCGATGAATTAGATCGGGGCCCCGCCCCTGCGCGGGCCGGTCACGGCAGTGCGCTGACCGTGCCGGCGGCGGGCGCGACGGCTTCCAATCGCGGGCGGCAATCGAGCGGCAGGATAATGGTAAAGCGCGTTCCGCGCCCCTCCGCGCTCTCCACTTTGATCGTGCCCGCATGCTGGCGGACGATCTGGTCGCAAATGGCCAGCCCCAGGCCCGAGCCCGTGCCCATGCGCTTGGTCGTAAACATCGGTTCGAAGATATGACTGAGCGTCTCCGCCGACATGCCGTGCCCGGTATCCTCGAGATCGACCTGCAGGCTCTGCCCGTCGGAGTTGAGCCCCACGCTCACCTTCAGCTCCCCGCCTTCCGGCATGGCGTCCATGCTGTTGTTGATGAGGTTGAGGAAAACCTGTTGGAGGTACCCCGCGTCTCCGTAAATGTTGGGGACGTCCGCCGCGAGGTCCATCCGCATCCGAATCTTCCGATGCTCCAAAGCCGGGGAGGAGAGCAGGACCGCCTCGCGGAGCACGTCTCGCAGATCCATTGTTTCCAGGTGCAATTCCAGCGAATGCGTCCAGGAGAGCAACTGCTTGACGGTGCGCACAATGTGTTCGATCTGGCTTTCAATGATCTGGAGACGCCGGGCGAGGGCCTCGTCCTTGGCCGCGCGTCTGGCCAGAAGCTGCACGTGGCCGGAGATGGAGTTCAACGGCGTGCCAATCTGGTGCGCCAGGCTGGCCGCCAACTGCCCCGCCACGGCCAGGCGCTCCGAATGCGCCAGCGTCCTCTGGGTCTCGAAGAGTTCCTGATTGATCCGGGCGAGTTCAGCGTTGCGGCGGGCAAGTTCCGCGGTGGCTTCCTCAACCCTCCGCCCCAGTTCGGTATTGAAGTTTTCGATGCGGCCCAGCATCTGGTTGAGGTGCCGGGCCAGCGCACCGATCTCGTCTTCACTCCCGGCGCGGGCGCGGACATTGAGTTGGCCGCCTTCTGCGGCCTCCATGACCCGAACCATCTCTTTCACCGGCCCCCGGACACGCTTCAGGAAGAAGACGTGAATCACCAGGACAATCAGGCCGAGGCTGGCCAGCGTCAGGACTAGGTTGCGAAGCACTAGGCCGCGGGTTACCCGACTCGTCTGTGACTTCGAGATCTCCAGGTTGAGGCAGGCAATCGCGCGCTCGTGGTCGCGAATCGTGGTGCCGATGATCCACGACTTGCCGCCCGGAGTCTCAATGGTGACGGTGTCTTCATCCGGCCGCTCGAATTCGTTGTACTTCTCGATGCCGGGGATGTTGTCCAGTTCCAGATGTTCGGCGGGCGGCGCGGTGGAGGCGATAAGCCGATGCTCCGGCTCATGGAGGTAGACGTCCGCTTGCTGCACGCCCGCAAAGTCCTTCTCCATCTGCCGGAGTTCGCGGAGGAGTATGGCAGGATCTTCGAGGGAACGACGACTGACCAGTTGATGCGCTGTCGCCCGAGCTTGGGCCACAGCTTTGAGATAGATCTCCTCCTCCACCACCGTCCGCGTCAGCAGCATGGCGATGTAGGTCGAAACACCCACCACAGAAATGAACGCCAGGGCGGCAAAGATGATAATCTTGCTCTGTAGCCCAAGGGTGGTCGGTCGGCCCATGAATGCCACGGTGGAGTTCATTCTAACACCGGGTGTGGCAAAAAGGAACAGTCTCAATATGCTCATTCTAAATGAGTTAGTCAGAATGCGCGCGTTTTGAAAGGGATTTTCATGGAAAACCGCGAAATCGCCGCCGTGTTCGAAGAAATCTCCAACCTGCTGAAGATCAATCAGGACGACGCCAAGTGGCAGTTCAAGGCGGCGGCTTACGACCGCGCCAAGCGCGCCCTGGAGAGCTATCCCGAGCGCCTGGAAGATATCGCTCGCGACCCCAAACGTAAGCTCACCGACATCCCGGGCATTGGCGCCGACCTCGCCAAAAAGATCGTGGAGTTGGTCGAGACCGGCAAGTCCGAGTACCACCAGGAACAACTGAGAAAAGTTCCGCATGGCCTGCTCGAGCTGCTGCAACTGCAAACCGTGGGGCCGCAAAAGGTGCGGTTGTTCTACAAGGAGCTCAACGTCCAATCGGTTGACGACCTGGAAGCCGCAGCTAAGGCCGGGCGCCTGCGCAGCTTGCCCAAGATGGACGTGAAATCCGAGGAAAACATCCTGAAGGCCATCGAGGTCTACCGCCGCGCCGCGGGCCGGTTCCGACTGGATACAGCTCAGGAAACGGCGGATGAACTCGCAGCCTACCTGAAGGAGCTGAAGACCGTGGAGGAGGTCACGCCCGCCGGCTCCTTGCGCCGCGGCCGCGAGACGGTGGGAGACCTCGACCTGCTCGTCATCGGCCGTGATCACGCGGGGATCGCCGACCACTTCGCGAAATTCCCGGGTATCACCGAAGTCCTAGCCAAAGGCGAAGACAAGGTCAGCGTGAAGCTGAAGAACGATTTGCAGGTGGATGTGCGCCTGCTCGACCGCAACTCCTACGGCGCGGCTTTGCAGTATTTCACCGGCTCCAAGGAGCACAACGTGGCGCTGCGCGACCGGGCCAAACGCCGCGGCTGGAAGCTGAGCGAGTACGGCCTGTTCGAAGGCGAGAAGGTCATTGCCAGCCGGACGGAGGAAGAGATTTACGCCAAGCTCGGCCTGGAGTGGATTCCCCCCGAATTGCGCGAGAGCCTCGGCGAAATCGAAGCGGCGGAAAAGGGCGCGCTGCCCAAGCTTCTTGAGCTCGCCGACATTCGCGGTGACCTCCAGATGCACACCACCGCCTCCGACGGCCGCACGAGCGTTGAGGAAATGGCCGAGGGAGCCAAGAAGCTCGGCTACCGCTATATCCTCATCACCGATCACTCGAAGGCGGTAACCGTCGCCAACGGACTGGACGAGAAGCGCGCCCGCGAACACATCGCCCGCATCCACGCGGCGCGCAAGAAGGTGAAGGGGATCGAGATTTGGGCGGGCTCAGAGGTGGATATCCTCGGCGACGGCCGGCTCGATTACCCGGACGAGCTCCTCAAGCAGATGGATATCGTGCTGGTCAGCGTGCATTCGCGGATGACCATGCCGGCGGAGGAGATGACCGCGCGGCTGGTCAAGGCGCTGGAGAATCCTTACGTGCGCATCCTCGGCCATCCCACGGGCCGGCAGCTCCTCAAGCGCGACCCCTACGGCCTGGACATTGCAAAGGTCATGGCC
>JAIQGH010000144.1:8260-21203 GCA_020072655.1 Terriglobia bacterium
ACTGAACGCCAACCCCGAGCGCCTAGACCTCTGCGACCGCCATGTCAGATTGGCGCGCGACCGGGGAATGAAGATTGTGATCTCGACCGACGCCCATCACCCCGAGCACTTCGAGTACATGCGCTATGGCGTGGCCACGGCGCGCCGGGGCTGGATGGAGAAAAAAAGCGTCATCAACACCTTTCCGCCGGAAAAGCTGCTGGCTGCCTTGCGGCCGCTTCCCCGCTAGCGGTCTCACGGCCGTTTGGTAAGATGAAACAACGGCGGGGCCTGAATTCTCGACGTGTAGAACGCCATGACCTCTTCGAACAATCTGCCGCGCGCGGTGATTTTCGATATGGACGGCGTCCTCGTGGACAGCAACCCGTTTCACGTCCAAAAGTGGGCCGACTTTCTGGACTCGCGAGGAATCCGCTACGACCCCAGAGAGCTACCCAGAAAAGTCCTCGGCCCGCCGAACGATGACACTTTTCGGCTTTTTCTGGGGCCCAGCGTGACGAAAGAAGAGATGGCGGAGCTCGGCGAAGAGTTGGAAACGCGCTTCCGCGCCACTCTCCGCGCCCACGCTAAGCCTTTGCCGGGCGTGGAAAGTCTGCTGCGGCAATGTCAGCAGGCGCGAATTCCCATGGCGGTGGCATCGAGTGCCATCGCGAAGAACGTCGAGTTCGTCGTGGAATTGCTGGGATTCCGCGATTACTTTCGTTGCCTCCTCACCGCGGATGAGGTTCACCATCCCAAGCCTCACCCGGAAATCTACCTCCGCACCTGCGAAAAGCTCGGGCATCCGCCTGCCGCGTGCGTGGTGTTTGAGGATTCGTTTGTGGGTATTGAAGCCGCCAAAGCCGCGGGCATCAAGTGCGTGGCGGTCGCCTCCACGTTCCCGGCGGAAGAGTTGCGGGCGCACGGAGGCGCGGACCTCATCGTGCCGGGCTTCGAACACCTCAACCTGGACTCGCTCCGACGGCTCTTTGCTGAGTAGCGACCTTCCGGCAATTCAATGGAATCGCCGATTATCCAACCGGGGTAGTCAAGTCAAGGTTGTACGGAGTGCTTCAGGGCACCGTTGGCTGGCGCAGAGCGCAGCTCTGCGGTTTAGGCGGTGGGGCCGTAACGCAGCACGAGCAGCGTCAGGTCATCCGCCTGCGGGGCCGTTCCGACAAACTCGCGAATCGCCGCCACCACGCGATCGGTGAGGACCTGGGTGGAAAGCCCGGCGCAAGACGCCAGCAGAGATTGCAAGCGGCTCTCCCCAAACAACTCGTGTCGCGCGTCCTGCGCCTCGGTGACGCCATCGGAAAAGATGAGGACGTGATCGCCAGCTTCCAGCCGTTCCTGAAACGCCTGGAACTTAACGCCCGCGAAGAGGCCCAGTGGAAAATTACTGGACTCCAGTGACCTTACTTCTGCGCGGGCGCGCAGAACGAGCGGCGGAGCGTGGCCGCCGTTGGCGAAGCAGAATTCTCCCTGGGGACCGAGCACGCCGTAGAACATCGTGGCAAACATTTCCGGCGGCGTCCGTTCGACCAGGAACTCGTTGACGCGCCGGAACAGCTCGGGCAGCTCAGGGTCGCCGGCAGCTACGGCTCCGAAAGCCCCTTGCAGTGACGCCGCCATCATCGCGGCGGGCAAGCCTTTCCCGGACACGTCGGCGACGGTGAATCCGTGGCGGTCGCCGGGCAGGCGCACGACGTCATAGTAGTCGCCTCCCACCGTCTGGCAGGGAATGCTCAGCGCGCGCAATTCGAAGAAGTCGCTGCGCGGCAACTGGCGAGGCAGCAAGCTCTGCTGGATATTCCGGGCGAGCGCGAGTTCGTGGCGCATCCGCTCCTGCTCGCGCGTCAGCCGGAACATGCGGGCATTCTCGATGACCGTGGCGCCTTCAATGGCCAGCGTCATCAGCACTTGGCGGTCGAGACCCGTGAGGGCTGTGGCGCGCGCCCGGCTATCCAGATAGAGGACCCCCAGCAGCTCCGGCGCGGCTTGGATGATGGTCTCGCCCCCCATTTCCATCATAGGAAGCTTCTGCAGCGGGATAGCCACGACACCGCGCAGCCCCTGGCGGAGGATGCCGGTTTCGTTCGCCGACCGCCCGGTCGTCTCTTCCTGCAGCGTTGCCTCTTCGCGGCCCGTCTCCACCACGCGGTCCACCACTTCGCGCGAATAGTCGGAGAGCGCCGGAGGCAGATGGACGCCGCCCCGCCCGCGAGCCAGGCGAAGATCGAGTCGGCCTCCGTCGTCGCGCAGGAAGAGGAGTCCGCGTTCGGCATCGGCGATCTGAATCGCGGAATCCACCAGCGCCGTCAGGACTTCCTCGAGCGCCGGCGCGCGGTTCAGCATCTCCGCCATCTTCAAGAGCAGCCCGAGATGTTGAAGCTGGGGAAGAGGACTTTCGCGGGCCTTGCCGATTTCGGCCAGCAGCCGCGGCAGTGCTGCCTGCTCGCTGAGGAAATAGATCTGGCAGGCGTCCGCCACGCCCAGGCCGATCAAATCGCCGCTGCGCAAGGGGCAGGAAGTCACCCGCTCGCCATTCACGAACGTGCCGTGCCGGCTGCCGGTATCTTGAATGATGTAGTCGTGCCCATCGTGCAGGATGCTCGCGTGGAGGCGCGATATGCGATTGTCGAGCAGGACCAGATCGTTGTCGCTCTGCCGGCCGAGCGTGAAGGGAGTGTGGACGAGCTCCACTTCGCGCTCGTTCCCGGACGCGTCTCGAACGACAATCCGCGGCACACTGCCAGGCATGGTGAGGAGTCCGTGTCAGAAAATAGCACGAAACCCCCAGGTCGGGTAGCGCGGAGTTGGTCGCTAACTCCGCGGCTCGATATGTCCCCCTCGAGCCCAAGCCGCAGAATTGAAGGCCAACTTTGCGCTACCGAGCTACCTCACTGAACTGGAGAAACGCGCAGACGAACTGGCGAGGAACCCGACGGCGTGGATGCCGTGGAATTACCGCCAGACCCTTCTGCAGGCCGGCACGAGCGAGGATCCCAGTTAGGCCCCGCTTGGAGTAGAATGTCTCCCCCCTGCCGGAAACCAAACTATGCGAGTGAGGGAGGCATCATGGCAAGCAGCGGCCCACTCCCATCGTGGCTGATGCTGGTTGCCGCCCTGGGCGGGGTGCCCTTCACCTGGGGCGTCGCATACTCGTTTTATGCCGAAAACAAGCAGCAGAACAACTGGCTCCGTGTCGAGGGGAGGGTCATCCGCTCGGGTCTGACCGAGACGACCCGCAACGTCACCAAGAAGTACAAGCTGGATGTGCGGTATGCGTACTGGGTGAACGGCCGGCGCTATGAGTCGGACAGCGTCGGCGGGGTGGTGTGGTACTACACTTCGAAAAGCAAGGCGCAAAGCAAGGCGGACGAATACCCAGTCGGCTCGGCGGTGGCCGCGCTGGTGAATCCGGACCACCCGGAGGAGGCCCTGCTCGAGTGGGGCCACTCGTGGTGGGCAATCGCGGTAGCCTTCTTCCTCGGGCTGGTGTGGACCGGGGCGTGGCTGGCGGGATGGTACTCCACTTATCTGGCGCCGCACTTGCGGCGGCATGAGTGGATCCGCTGAGGTTGGTTCAGCACCACGCGGTTCGGGCCGGGGAGCAGCCGCACGCTTAGGTGAACAGCACAGTAACGCGGAGTTGGTGTGTGACGCCGCGGCACGGCATCTGCCCATCGAGCGCAAGCCGCAGACTTGGAAAACAACTCTGCCCTACTCCTCTACCACTCCTCAACCCGTTTCGGGATGCAGCTCGCGCTCGGGATTCACGGCCGCCCAAGCCGCCGCGCCGGCGACGGCCAATAATCCCGCCACCAGAAACGGGGTGGTCCAGCCGAAGCGCTGGGCCAGCGCCGGCGTCAATATACCAGCCCCGCCCAGGGCCCCGCGACATCCGCGCTGACCGCCCAGAACGCGCTTTGCGCGATATAGAGCGCGCCCACGCCTCCGGCGAGCAGCACGCTCGCCAACTCAGCACTTTGCGCGCGCGCCCCGAGCAGGACAAAAACCGCCGACAAGGCCATGCCCACACCCGCCACGCCGCACCGTCCCCGGCGCTTGGTGGAGTGTCGGACGAGAAAATCGCTGATCACGCCGCCGAGCGGCGAGCAGACGGCCATCGCCGCGAAGGGCAGCATCGTGTACCTCGAGCCGGCCTTCAGGGTCAGCCCGCGCACGTCAACCAGATAGATGAAAAACCAGGTGAAGAAAATGTAGGCAATGTAGCCGTAACAGAAATAGCTGAAACTGATCCCGAGCACCTCGCGGCTGGTGAGAATGGCGCGCCAGGGGATGCGCGTCGGGGGCCGCTCCAGGCTGGGGCTCAGTCCCGCGCGGATGTGCGTCAGTTCCGAGGCCGTAACCCAAGGATGCCGCTCCGGGGCATCGCGGGCCAGCCAATACCATACGCTGCAGGCGGCAAAGCCGATCAGCGCGCTGGCCCAGAAACACCACCGCCAGCCATGATGGATCAGGATGTACGTGATCAGCGGCGGTGTGATGCCCGCTCCCACCCCAACGCCCGCAAAGATCAACCCGTTGGCGAGGCCGCGTTCTTGCGTGGGAATCCAGTTAGCCACCACGCGATTCGAGCTGGGGTACACTACCGCCTCGCCGGCGCCGAGCAGGAAGCGCACGCCCAGCAGCAACACCAGAGCGCCGCGCGCGGGAACCATCGCCGTG
Source organism: Terriglobia bacterium (assembly GCA_020072655.1). Taxonomy (GTDB): domain Bacteria; phylum Acidobacteriota; class Terriglobia; order UBA7540; family UBA7540; genus JAIQGB01. Next base: position 12,935 of record JAIQGH010000144.1, read on the forward strand.
AGTGAGGTAAAGATGCCCCACCAGACCACGCCCAGCGTCAGCACCCAGCGCGCGCCAAAGCGGTCGGCGAGGCGCCCTCCAGGGGCCTGGAAGAGGGCATAGCCCATGACGAACGCGCTGAACACCCATCCCAGTTGGAGCTGCGTGAGGTGGAATTCCGCCAGCAGCGAGCGGCCGGCAATCGAGATGTTGACGCGATCCAGATAGCCGACGGCGCTCAGCACAAAGATCCATACGACGAGCACCCAGCGCGCCCGGCCGTGAAGGTAGTTCACCATGCTCTACGCTCGCTGTCGAGAGTCTACAGTCGCCGGTCAACAGTTCAAAGACAAAAACATCGCCGGAGCGGTCTGCGAACCTCCGCGACGCTCGTGTCGGCAGCGCGGACCTCCGCGCCCCTTGATTTCCGTTTGGGTTTAGGGTAGGTTCGGGCAACTTCTCTTAGAGACCCTAAGGTCGCGGGGAAATGGGGGCAAAGTGGAGATCACGGTTCGCAAGCAGGGCGAGACGACCATCCTGGATCTATCTGGGAACCTGATTCTGGGTCCGCCGGTGGCGTTGTTCCGCGAGAAGATCCTGGAGTTGTTGGAAGCCGGCGACAAGGTGATTGCGGTCAATCTCGCCAGTGTGTCTTTTCTGGACAGTTCCGGCATCGGCGCCATGATCGGCGCGCGAACGTCCATTGAGTCAAAGGGCGGCAAGCTTTGTTTTTATTCCGCGTTGCCGCGGGTCATCCGCACGCTGGAGACGGCTCACGTGGACGAGGTCCTGAACATCCAGCGCAACGAAGCCGCCGCCCTGGCGAGCTTCGGGTCGACCGTGTAGTGCGAGGAGACCGCCGAAAGGAATTGTAGGGGCGGGGCCCCGATTTAATTCATCGGGGCACCGTCCCTACGACGGAAGGCCACGGCCCCGATGACTCCGATGCACGTCATCGGGGGTGCCCCTACGAAGTCGCTTGCGCCGGCGCCTTCCCCCGACGCGCGATGGCGGTCGCCACAATCCCAAACAACAAGCCCACAATCACCGTGAACCCGATCCAACCTACCAACTGGGGAAAAATCGCGATCCCCAGATACTTCGCCCAGAAGCCCATCTCCGGAAGCCCCGGCGGCGGGGCGTCGTAATGCGTCCCCCAATGGCCTCGGAGGGCGAAGAACATGATCACCGCCACTGGGATGCGCGCCAGATAGCCGTAGGCAATCAAGGCCTTGGTTAGGCTCGGCCAGCCCTTGAGGGGAATCACCACGGACGCCCCGATCAGAATGAGCGCGCCAAGCAGCAGCGGGACGGACTCGAACCTGGACAGGCCCATAAGAGTCATCCCGCCCGCCATGACCACGAGTCCGAGCAGCGTGAAGCCAATCGCCTTGCCGAGGCTCGACGGACCCTCGCCCGCTCCCGCCAGCTTCAGCGCGAAATAGATTCCGAAGATGATCGGTAGCCAGCTGATGCCGACAATCGCGCCGCCCCCGCCGGCGGCGGGGTTGAAAAGCACGGTCGGCCAGTGGAGCAATTCACCGACTAGGCGCAGAATCGTCACGCCCAGAGTGATCAGGGCCGGAATCAGAATCATCCGGCTGATGCATACTGAGTTTTCCTGTGGCATAGAAACCTCCCGTCAACGACCGTGACAAGTGATTTATTCAGAGTTTCGCCCTTGCGACGATTATTGTATCAGGAGAGCCGTCGAAATGCTGAGGCGCTCAATTCTACGCCACCTGCTGACAAGTCCCGTGCCTGCCGCTTCGGGCAGCAGGCCGGCTAAGTGCCTTGTTTGGGACGCATTTTGCTGATCAGCGGGAAGCGCTCCGGGTGCTCGATGGATTCCACGGCCAGATCCACGTCGAGGTCGGGCCAATACAAATGATCGGCGTGCGGGAGCTCCACATTCAGCAGCTTTCCGACGGGGACATGCCGGAACCAAGGAAACTCCTCAAAGGGCAAGAAAAGCTCTCGCCCGTCGAGGAGCAGCCAGAATCCGTGCTTCGATATGTTGGTGACCTCAACTTCTGAAATGGATTTTCCAAGCTGCGCGGATCTCATTTTCGTGTTCCGTGACCAGGCGACGTGCGCTGTTCAACTGACGGGTCGTCAAACCGTAGTTCGTAGCGCAGCCTTGGGGTATAAGGCTGCAGCTTGTCACTCCCCAAGATCACGGGCCGCAGAGTTACAGACCAACTGTGCGCTACCCCGCTATCAGGAGACGGCACCCACGGTCATTGTCCTCCTGACCGTGGAGTTTTCTCTGCAGCGGCGATCTCATGTCGCCACGTGGCGGCGTGAAGCCGCCTCTACAAAGCCGGAGGCTGATATCCGCCCAGTGACGTTTCCACGCATTGCGCAAGCGCCAGCGCCACGTGCTCGCGCCACGGGCGGGCAACGATTTGTACGCCGATGGGCAACCCGCTCGGCAACGCCCCCGCGCGCACGACCGCGGCGGGCCAGCCGGTCAAGTTGTAAGTCATCGTGTAGCTGAAGGCGTCCAGGCGGTCGTACGTCGAGCCGTGGACCATTCCAGGAAAGGCGCACACCGGCGAAAGAATGGCATCGTGCGATTCCATGAAAGCCAGCAGGCCACTGCGGAATGTATCCCAGCGGCTGAGCAAGCTGGCAAACTCCTCCATCGTGAGGCGGTTCGCGCGCTGGGCCTTGAGCACGCGCTCCATCAGGGGATGCACGCGCCTTGTGCCCGCCTCGCGTAGCAACGCTTCCATACTCGCTCCGCCGTCGGCGGAAAACAGCTTCAGATCGATCTCGTAGGTCTGCTCGATACCGGGCGGACGAGCTTCTTCGACTCGTGCGCCCGAAGCAGCCAGAGCCTTCGCGGCTTGCTTGACTGTTTCCGCCGTCTCGCGCGTTGGCCGGACGATGCCGTTATCCGAGTGAAACGCAATGCGCAGCGTCTTGACGTCAACGGCGTGCGGATCGCCGAGCGGCATCGGGACGATCGCCGGGTCGCGCCAATCAGGGCCGGAAATGATCGGCAGCGCCAGGGCCAGGTCTTCCACGAAACGCGCCAGCGGACCGATTTGCCAAAGCGCGTCGAGCGTGCCTCCTGGGCCGGGGAAGTGGCCCGTGCGCGGGACGCGCCCCGAAGTCGGCTTGAGGCCTGCAATCCCGGTGCAGTGCGCGGGGAAACGCACGCTGCCGCCCGCGTCGCTCCCCAAGCCCAGCGGCGAGCCGCCCGCGGCAATGATCGCCGACTCGCCCCCACTCGATCCGCCCGGCGACAGCGCGAGATCGTAGGGATTGTTCGTGCGGCCGTAAATCAGATTGTCGGATTCCCACGCCCAGCCAAGTTCCGGGCAGTTGGTTTTGCCAAGCAGAATGGCTCCCGCCTCGCGCAGGCGCTGCACGACCGTGGCGTCCGCGCTGGGGACATAACTCTTACGGCCCTCCGTGCCGCCCGTTGAGATGACTCCGGCGGTTTCGATGGCGTCCTTCCGGATGCAGGCCGTGACAAACTCCTCCGAGGAGATTTGCTTGTCACGGATGGCTTGAGCAATTCTCGTCGCCGAAGCGTACAGAAATTCGTTCATACTGTTCATCCTAGCTGCCCGAAGTTCCGAACTCGACGTGGGGTGACTCGCGCTCTCCGCCCTCAGCTTCAAAGAACTCCCGCGGAGAGAAATTAAACAGAGCGGCCACCAGGTTGGTAGGGAGTTGGGCGCAGCGGATATTGAGGTCGCGAACCACGGCGTTGTAATAACGCCGTGCGAGCTGAATCTGGTCTTCGATCTCACTGATCTGGCTTTGAAGCTGGGTAAAGCTCTGGACGGCACGGAGCTGAGGATAGTTTTCCGCCACGGCGAAGAGCCCGCGCAGGGCTTGGGTCAAAGAATCTTCCGCCTGCGCCCGGGCTGCGGGCCCGCTGGCCGTGAGCGCCTGCGCCCGCGCTACGGTGACCCTCTCGAAGGTGGTGCGCTCGTGCGCGGCGTAGCCCTTCACGGTCTCGACCAGATTGGGTATCAAGTCGTGCCGACGCTTGAGCTGGACGTCAATGTCCGCCCAGGCGGCGTCCGAGCGGACGCGCAGGCGGACCAGTCCGTTGTAAGCAAATATGAAGTAGATGAGAATCGCGGTGAGTAGAATCCCCAACGCCCAGAACATGTTGTTCCTATTTGCCCCGCACAGGCGCCCCGATTCATCGGCGCAAACCGCCAGCACTATACCTGCCTCGCCAGCGCGTGTAAAGATGAAGGTGGTTGTTGTGGCGGCGGCTTTACGTCGCCAGGCCCCCTGCAACGATTGAACTCATGGCGACATCAAGTCGCCGCTACAGCGGGCCAGGCGCGGTTTTCACGCGCACGATTCAGCCCTACATTGGCCCCAACGGTTCGGGGCGTTAGACTACGGTCAACGGAAGGAGGGCCAGCTATGAATGTGCTGATTTCTGGATCGCGAGGACTGATCGGGTCAGCTCTCGTGCCCTATCTTACCGCGCGTGGACGCACGGTGACGCGCTTGGTGCGCGGCCCGGCGCAGCCCGGCGGAACCGAAATCCCTTGGGGACCCACGCAAGGGAAGCTTGACCCCCTGATGCTTGAAGGTCACGATGCGGTCGTTCACCTCGCGGGGGAAAATCTCGCGGCGGGCCGCTGGACTCCCAAACGCAAAGCAGAAATCCTTGCAAGCCGCGTGAAAGGCACGCGACTGCTTGCCAAGACGCTGGCCGGGCTCGCGCAGCCGCCTCAGGTGATGGTCTGCGCTTCGGCGATCGGGTATTACGGCGACCGAGGAGAGGAGGTTTTGACCGAAGAAAGCCCGGTGGGGAAGGGATTCCTCGCTGAGGTTTGCACCGCGTGGGAAGCTGCTTCGGAGCCCGCTGCAGAGAAGGGAATTCGCGTGGTGAGACTGCGCTTCGGTGTCGTGCTCAGTCCGGCCGGAGGGGCGCTTGCCAAGATGCTTGTGCCGTTCAAGCTGGGCCTAGGCGGAAGAATCGGTGACGGCCGACAGTATATGAGCTGGATCGCCCTTGAAGATGTGCTTGGCACCGTTCTGCTCGCGCTCACGGACAAGTCACTCGCCGGAGCGGTGAATGCCGTCGCCCCGCCGGCCGTAACGAATCTCGATTTCACCAAAACGTTGGGACGCGTCCTGACGCGGCCCACGGTCTTTCCCGTCCCAGCGTTTGCGTTGCGACTGGCCTTCGGCGAGATGGCGGAGGAAACCTTGCTCGCGAGCAACCGCGTCCGGCCTGCGAAGCTCTTGGCGAGAGGTTTTGAGTTCCGCTTCCCGGAGCTCGAAGCCGCGCTGCGTCACATGCTGGCGAGGTGAAGTCGATCGCGGGCGAGACCATCGAACCGGCGCCGGTCTTGCTTCACCCCCTCGTAGCGCCGTGGTTCAGCCCTGCACGCTGCCCTCCCGGCAAGGCCGGGACAGGTTCCAGGCGGCGCTACTTCGTCCCGAAATATCTACACAGCGGCGGAAAGGTTCGAACCACTTCTCGGGCAGATCATTCTTCCGGTATATCCATAAGTATCTGAATCCTAGAGAGATAATCCGACACCTTGACTGGTACGCCGCTTGCTCTCACAGCACCCTGAACGAGTAGAGTGAACACAACCTGGACACCGAAGCACGGCCCGTCCCAGGGACACCCACCGCTCGCGGAGTTTATACCGAGAGCGGAGAGGCGGCGACGGGCTGGTGCTTCGGGGTTTTGAGCAACCAGGAGGTGAACTGATGCGAAAACTGCGTTCGCGGGCGGCTGGCGTGCTCCTCGTGCTCAGCCTGGGACTGTTTGTTGCCTGCAACAAGACGGGTCAGAGCACAACTCCGGCGACGGGAGCATCCGACACCGCCGCGCAGAACACGGCCCAGCCGGAACAGCCTCAGGTACGTTCGTTCACGATCCCCCAAGGAACGGAGCTGGAGGTTCGCCTGATGGATTCGGTCGGCTCGGCGCGGAACCGCGCGGGCGATACTTTCCTGGCCACCCTTGATGAGCCCGTCGTCGTTGACAACTGGGTGGTCCTGCCGAAGGGTGTGCGAGTCACCGGCCGTGTGACGGCCGCCCAGCCCTCCGGCCATCTGCGAAGCCCCGCGGAACTGGGGCTCACGCTGACCTCGGTGGAATTGGGCGCGGCAACTTATGACATTGCGACGTCCGGCTACGTCCGGCGTACGAAGTCGCACGCCAAGCGCAACGCGGGTTGGATCGGCGGGGCGGCCGCGGGCGGAGCGTTGTTAGGAGCTTTAATCGGCGGCGGAAAAGGCGCCGCCATCGGTGCGGGCGTGGGAGCGGGAGGCGGAACCGCCACGGCCTACGCGACCGGGAAAAGAGACATTTTGCTGCCGTCGGAGACGCGTCTGCGGTTCAGGTTGGCGCAGCCGCTGACCGTCGAGCTGACGGCCTGAGGTCTTTCCCCACTGACTAGGACCCACCTATAATCCTCCGTCCGCCATGCGGCGGACAACCGGGGCACGGTCCAGGCGAGCGGTCCGTGCCCCCTCACCTTTCTCTGGCGGGTTGATGAAAAAGCCTTCGGAGGATGTCATCCTGAGCCCTTCGCTTGTCATCTTGAGCGAAGCGAAGGATCCCCGCATTTGCATCAAATACATAGATTCTTCGCTCCCTCCGGTCGCTCAGAATGACACCGTTTGAATTCTTCAACAAATCAGAGAGACACGATGCTAAGACTTGGCGAGGAAGGGATCCACCTGCTTCTGCCAGACCGCGAGCGACGTGTGGATGGCGCGGCCGAGGAACGAAGCCCGCAGGCGGCGCAGCTCGGGAATCTTGCGGCAGGCGATGACGTGGCGGCGATAGCGAGGCTGCAAAGTGAGTGTGTCGTCGGGAAGGTAGATGGGCTCGCGGCGGAAATTGAGCAAGACAATGGCGCGATTGAGCTCGCGAATGGCTGCATCGAGTGGCGTTGCGCCCGCACTAACGGGTGAAGGCTCAATCCGGAAGAAATACGTGGCGCGGCCGCCTCTTGATGTTGTCTCCCAAGCAACGACATTTCCGGGCTGCGAAGGATTTTGCTCGGAGGCGAGCGGGAAGAAGAACCAGTGAAGGACGGGCTCCTCTTCTTCTTCATCCTCCGTCGCTGTCTCTTCCGGGCTGGGTTCAGTGGTTTCCACTGGCGCTTCGCCCGTGGCGGCGGCTGATACCTCGATTTCAGCTTCTTCGGTTGGCGTTTCCGGCTCCTCCTCCGGCTCTTCGCGGATCAGCTTGAAGCCTGCGTAGAGCATCCCGGGCGGCACGTGGCTGAGCAAGGCCTTGAAATAAGGCCGCAGCTTCGCATCCACGACGTTTTCCGCCAGCGCCTTCTCAGTCTGGGGATGGATCGCCTTCAGGCTCGAAAGGGCCGCGGCGCGCCCTTCCTTCATCAATTGCGCCACCTGCTGAAACTGGTTGGGCGTGAGGAAGGGAAACACGCGGTGGAGGGCTTGCGCCCCTTGTTCGCTGAGCCGGGTCATGGCCTCGCGCAAGCGGTCCTGGAATTCTCGCGTGCGCTTGGCGAGCTTGGTGACAGAGAGACTTTCGTCTTCGCTCCGTAGCGTAACGGTGTAGCTCGCTTCGTTGAAGTCGATCGCATCAATGTTGGCTAGGCGCCACTGGAAACCCGCCGTCTGCGTGGGCAGGATGGCGAGATTGGACCTGTAGAGCCGGAATTCTGCCGGCGAGGAAAGCGTCCGCCGCGGCGAGTCGAGCCACGCGAAGCCCTCGAAGCGCGCGATTTCCTCCAGGTCTTCAAGCAGCAGGCACTCGACCAGCCGCTGACGATACGCTTCCAGGAGATCGTGGCGCAGGTTCTGAAACGCTTTCCCAAACTGCTCGAGCGTGACTTTGTTGCCCGTATAAAGCGCGAGCGTCAGGTCGTATTCGCCGGGCGTGAATGCGTCGATGTCGCCGAGATCAAAAGTGATGGGCGGGCCGCCTTGCGGGATGAGCGTCAGGGTCTCTTCGTCAAAGCTTACCTGGCAGGCGCCCGCCTGACCCGGAGAGCCGCCTGGTTGGGCGTACCGAAACTTTCCTGAGAAGGAGGACATAGGGGTGGTCTCTCACAGGGGGAGTGTCATGCTGAGCCCCTCCCTTGTCATCCTGAGCGAAGCGAAGGATCCCGCCATTTCGCTCAGGGTAAACTCCGCGAAGCATCTCTGCATCCTGCCCGTTAACCGCGGGGAATCTTCAATGGGTTTCCCCGAGCGCCAACGCAGTGCGCTCCCCGGTTCATGCATTGCCGCCGCTTTTGACTCTTTCCACCTTCGCCTGGGCTTCTTCACGTCCTCGCCCCTAGCCTCACGCGCCTTGAGCTTC
>JAIQGH010000145.1 GCA_020072655.1 Terriglobia bacterium
CTGGATTTTCCATTTTGTATTAATTACAATCTATGGGCTTGTCTCTCGACAATAGATTAACTCTTTGAGTTATTTACCTAAAATTATGATTAAAAGATGGTTTATAAATCTCTTTGATCTCCCTCAGACGCCATTCTTTGTTTACGACGAAGAAGCCATCGGCCGCACCCAGGCCCCGGAAAGCGTCGGCGCCCTGGTCCGGCAGCGTTTTCGCTGGACGTTCGGCACGCTGCAGGCCCTATGGAAGCATCGCGACACGCTGGGGCGGGCGCGCTACGGCACGTTGGGCGCGGTGGCCTTGCCCAACATCTTCCTTTTTCAAATCTTGCTCCCGCTTTTCTCGCCGGTGATTGACTTGCTTTTCCTGGGGTCCCTGGCGCTGTGGGGTCTCGCCCATTTGCACTCCGCCCGGATCCCTCAGCTTTGGACCGGGGCCGACGTCGAGCGGTCGGTAGTCTTCTTCGCGGGCTTCATGCTGATTGATCTGCTGACCTGCGTCGTGGCCTTCTCTCTGGAAAAAGGCGAAGACTGGTGGCTGCTCTCGCCGCTGGTTCTGCAGAGGTTCTACTATCGGCAGATGATGTACGTGGTCCTGTTTCGCTCCCTCGTGCACGCCGCCGCGCCCGCCTGAGATATTATCTTTCCGATGTCGAATTACGAAAGGTTCGCGCGCACGATTAACTGGGAACTTCCGGACCGCCTCCTGACTTACGACGTCATTGACAACCGGGAACTGCTGGAGAGGTTTGGCGGCCAAGGCGATTTGATTGAGCGCAATGCCCGCATGGCCAGCCGGATCGGCTTGGACGTGACGCGCGGCGTTTATGATCCTGACCACCACCCGATGGGCGCCAAGGTTCAGAACTGGAGCCGTCTCTTGGGCGTCGATCCCAAAAACTGGGAAATCAGCCAAACCGGGGGAGCGGCCTGGATTTCCAGGCGTCCTTTCCACGACCTCCGGGGGCTTGAAAAGAGCATGCCCAACCTGCCCCAGAAGAGCGACGTGGAAGAGTGGTATATCCCGGCGATCAAAAAGATCCAGGCGGTTTATGAGGCCTTTGATGTCGTATTTGTGGGAACCGCCGAAGGTCCGATCACCGAGGCCTGTACTTACGCGGACATGACCCTCTTCTCGGAAGCCATCCATGCGGCCCCGGAACTGGTGGACCGGCTTCTGGAAGTCTTCGGCGGTTTCTCGCAGTACGTTGCCGAGGCCTTCGCCGCGAACCCCTCGGCGCCCTTGCTCTTCATGGGCGAGGACATTGCCGGCCGCCGGGGGCCCATCTTCAGTCCGGAGTTCATTCGCGAGAAAGCCTTGCCCATTTGGAAGCGGATCGCCCGGCCAATCAAAGAGAAGGGTCTCAAGCTCCTCTTCCATACGGATGGGCGTGTCCAGGAAATCCTGCCCATCCTTGTGAACGAGCTCGGCGCGGATGGGCTCAATCCGATTGAGCGGAACGGCTGCAACGACATCTTCGAAATCCGCCGCCATTACCCCAGGCTTTTGCTTTTTGGCAACGTCTGCGGCGCAACCACCTTGCCCTACGGCACGCCGGAGGACGTGGAGCGGGAAACGCTGGAGCTGGTCGAAAGGCTGGGCCCGCAGGGAGGAATCTTCATTGGGTCTTCCAGCGAGGTTCACGACCTCGTTCCCGTCGCCAATGCGCTGCGGATGTACGAGACGGTCCACCGCCACGGTGGGTTCCCGATCAAGGTGGCGAGGCCCTAGCGGGATTATGATAAGCGGGTGGGACTGTCATCCTGAGGACTCCCGGTCTGATCGGGACGACGAAGGACCTCTGTATTTGCTTGAATTTACAAATGCCTAGATCCTTCGCTCCGCTCAGGATGACATCGCCGCAAGACTTTTTCATCATCCTGCCAGCCCCTGAGGCGGCCCCATGAAGATGCTTTCAACCTCGGAATGCATGTTGAACGCTCGACGGGCAGGGACGGCGATTCCTTCCTTCAACATTCCCTACCTGCCCATGATGGACGGGATCGTCGCGGCGCTTCGCGAGACCGATAATTTCGGCCTGATCGCTGTGGCCCGGCTGGAGTGGGTCAAGTTCGGAGCCGAGAGTCTCCGGGCCATTTATGAGGAGTACCAGCGGGTCAAAGATGAACGGTTCACGCGCTTGCACCTCGACCATGTCCCGGTCATTGACGAGGACAACTTGCGAGTGGACTATGAGGCTGTGATCCGGGAGGCCATCCAACTCGGCTATCAGTCCGTAATGGTGGACGGTTCGCGTCTGCCGCTGGCGGAGAACATCCAGGCGACGGGGAAAATTGCGCACATGGCTCATGCCGCGGGGATTCCTGTCGAAGGCGAACTGGGCGCGGTTTTTGGACACGAAGCCGGCCCGCTCCCCCCTTACGAGGAGCTCTTCTCGAGCGGGAAGGGTTTCACGGCGCCGGAAGACGCCAAGCGATTCCTTGATGAGACCAAGGTGGACTGGCTTTCGGTCGCGGTCGGGAATGTCCACGGCGCTATTTCCGGAGTCATGGCGCACCGCAAGAAGGCGGAGGCCCGGCTGAACCTTGAGCACCTGGAGCGGATTTATCGCGATGTGAGAATTCCCCTGGTCTTGCACGGGGGAAGCGGAATCCAGAAAGAGTGCATCCGCGGAGCGATTCGACGGGGCATCACCAAGATCAACATCGGTACGGCTATTCGCCAGCCTTATGAAGCCGCCTGCAAGGAATCCCCGATGGCCGCGAAGGAGGCGGTGTTCAACGCCACGCTTCGAGTACTCACGGAAGAATTGGAGCTTCAAGGGACTCGACAGTTGATCAACCCGGAGGGCGGAGGCTTTAGAGGGTGATGAAAAATTCGGTCTTGTCATGCTGAGTCCTTCGCTGTCATTCTGAGTCCTTCGCTTGTCATTCTGAGCGGAGCGAAGAATCTTTTTCAGTTGGCGCTCAGGATAAACTGCGCGAAGCATCCCTGCATTGCATTGAAGAGAAATGATAAAGATCCTTCGCTCCGCTCAGGATGACATAGTCCGAAGGCTCTTTCATCAACCTGTTAGGCGGTTACGATGCGCGCTCTGAGCCGGACTGAGGTCACAAAGCCATGAGCTTGCTGGGAGTAGATGTGGGCACGACGGGGTGCAAGGCCGCGGCCTTTTCCGAGCAGGGGTTGTGTCTGGCGAGCGCCTATCGGGAATACCCAACCTTGCATCCCCGCGATGGCTGGGCGGAGCTGGACAGCCGCCGGGTGTGGGACTCGGTCCAAGCGACCATTCGTGAAGTTGCGGCCCAGGTCGCTAAGGACCCGATCCGGGCGCTCTCGGTCAGCTCCAGGGCCGAGGCAGTGACGCCCGTGTCCAAAGAAAGGGAGATACTGGGACCGTGCATCCTTTCCTCGGACACGCGGGGAGCCGATTACATTGAGGCCCTAAGGCGCGAAATAGACCAGGAAGAGTTCTACTCGATCAACCCCAACATTCTCGGCGTGCAGTACTCGCTGCCCAAACTCCTTTGGCTGCGCCAGTACGAGCCTGATCTCTACTCTCGGGCTGACAGGTTCCTGCTCTGGGGTGACCTGGTTGCTTACTTGCTGGGGTGTGACCCGCTCACCAGCTACTCGCTGGCGAATCGGACGCTCTTGTTTGACATTCGCGCGGAAGACTGGTCCGAACGGCTGCTCTCTCTCACGGGAATCGAAAGGACGAAGTTGCCCAAGCCCGTGCCGAGCGGCACGATCGCCGGGACGGTGAGCGACCGGCTGGCCCGTGAAATGAATCTCCCCAAAGGGGTGCTGGTCGTGGTGGGCGGCCACGACCAGTGCTGCAATTCTCTGGGGGCGGGAATCTACGAGGCGGGCAAGGCGGTTTGTGGAATCGGAACTTTTGAGTGCATCACCCCTTCCTACGACCGCATTCCTGACGCGCGGTCGATGTTGCGCCATGGCTTCAACGTGGAGCATCACATTCTGCCGGGACTCTTCGTCTCGTTTATTTACAACCAAAGCGGCTCCCTGGTGCGTTGGTTCCGGGACACCTTCGCTGGGGCTGACAAGAAACTGCTTTCGCCCGAGGAAGACATTTACGAAATGCTCGCCCGCGAAATGCCCGAGGAGCCCACGCGGCTTTTTACGCTCCCCTATTTCGAGCTCACGGGCCCGCCGCAGTTTGTCGCGGATGCTTCCGGGGTTATCCTGGGACTGAAAACCGGTACAACCCGCGGCGAAATCTTGAAGTCAATCATGGAATCAGCGACTTTCTATTTTGCGGAAAGCGTGAAAGCTCTGGCGGAGATGGGAGTGGATATTTCTGAATTCGTCGCCACGGGAGGGGGAGCGAAATCGGACGCGTGGCTGCAGATTAAGGCGGATATTTTCGGTGTTCCTTTTGTGCGGCCCCGCGTCACCGAAGCGAGCGTTCTGGGTGCGGCGATGCTGGCAGGAGTTTCCATGGGAGTTTTTGCCAGCCCCGCCGAGGCCGCGTCCCAATTCGTCAAGCGCGGGCGAGCCTTCAACCCGCACCCCGGCCGCCACAAGGTCTATGAGGAGAAACTCCAGGCCTATCGCGGGCTGTTTCCTCTCCTCAAGGATTTCCTTGCCAAGCACGAGAAAAGTGAACAAGCACGCGCCGCTGGCCCCCATCCGACGCCCTGAGTCTGGCCCAACATTACCGGTCACCCTGGGAGCAGCTTGTCGTCTAAGATTCCGGGGCCGGCGTGTATGGCGGAACGGTTTTCTGGCCTAACCTCGCCTGCCGAGCGGTCCTCAGCAATTTTTTTTGGAAATTCCGCTCTCAGGGGTCTTTTTTTATTGACAAGCCCCAGCACTTCCCCTACGCTTGCCGCAATTTCCAAAGGTTTTTCAAATTGGGTGTGAACCCTTCTCCCGGAAAGTTGAGGTTCCAGCGGTGAGCCGAAGAGCGTCTCCGTGTCGAAAAAGATCGACCGTCCTGTTCCCATTTCACGCCGTGCTCGGGCTTCTAATCCTATTGATTGGCTCCGATTTTGCCTGGGGGCAGACTACGGGCACCATCCGTGGGACCGTAACCGATCCCTCGGGCGCCGTCGTTCCGGGGGCCAGCGTTACGGTGGTTCTCAACGGAACTGCCGCGACCCGCAAGACGGCAAGCGATCGTGACGGAGACTACGTCTTTCCTGCCTTGGCCGTCGGCCAGTACGCGGTGACGGTCCATGCCCAGGGGTTCAGCGACTTCCAGGAGACCGATGTGCAAGTGAGTATTGGCCGCGTGGCGGTGGTGAATGCCCAGCTACAACTGGCCTCCCTCTCCCAGGCCGTCACGGCGGAAGCGACGCCTCCCCTGATTGAGACCACGAGCACACAGCTCGGCGCGGTGGTTGACGGGCATACCGTGTCCCAGCTCCCGCTCAATGCCCGCGATACTTACCAGCTCCTGCAACTGCAGCCCGGGGTTCAGTCCGAGATGGGCTCCGAGCTTTTTTACGGCAGCGACCGTGTGGGGGTGGTTTCGGTCAATGGAGGCCGAGGGCGCTCGAACAACTACACGGTCAACGGCGGTGATGCCAACGACCAATTCGCGAACCTGCCGGCCATCCAGCCCTCGCCGGACGCAATCGAAGAGTTCCGCGTGCTGACGAACACCTTTGACGCGGAGTTTGGGCGGAATTCGGGCGCCATCGTGAATGTAGTCACCAAGTCAGGGACCAACAGCTTTCACGGGAATGTTTTCGAGTTCTTCCGCAACCAGCAGCTGAATGCCCGCAACTTTTTTGAACTCACCCGGCCGGATTTTAAGCAGAACCAGTTCGGCGGCACGCTCGGCGGGCCCATCAAGAAAGACCGCGCGTTCTTCTTCCTCTCCTATGAGGGCCGCCGCATCCACCAAGGCATTCCTTCGAGCACGGTGGCGGTGCCGACGGCGGCCGAGCGTGTGGGGGACTATTCTTTGGGGTCGCCCTTCGCCGGCACCCTGACGGACGACAATGTCGCCTCGGTGCTGAACAACCGCCCGGGCTGCGCCACGGCGGCTGCCGCGCAGGGAGGCGCCCCCGTCGCCGCGGGCACGGCTTATGCAGACATCTTTCCGGGCAACGTGATCCCGTCGGACTGCTTTGACCCGACGGCACGCGACCTGATGAATCAGTTTGTCCCCTTGCCGAACCTGGGGGCAGATCTCTATCAAGCGTCGCCTCTCCAGAGGAATCGCGTCGATCAAGGCACGATCCGCGTGGACCACCGGCTGAACGACAGCCAGCAATTGAACGTCTACTACTATCTGACCGACGACTATCTCGCCAAGCCTTTCGCGCGATTTCAGGCGGGAGGGGCCGAATTGCCGGGTTTCGGCGACCTGACGAATGACCGCTTCCAACAGGCGAGCGTGACCCACACCTGGGCAGCCAACGCCAGCACCGTCAATGAGTTCCGCTTCTCGTTTTTCCGGGAGGGGCAGGGCCGGTTCCTCCATCCGCAGCGGACCAACCTTGTGCAGGACTCGTGCAAGACGGTCCCTCCCGAGGAGTGCTTCTCGGACCTGGCCAATCCACTTCTGGGGATTACCCCCCATCTCGGAGCGACGCACGAAGGCGTGCCGTTTGTTGCCCTCTCCGGCGGATTCTCTTTCGGCAACAACTTGGAAGGGGAACTGCCTCAGTTCGGAAACACGTTTCAGCTTTCCGATAGTCTGAGCAAGGTGGTGGGGAAGCACACTCTGAAGTTCGGAGCCGACGTCCGCCGCCAGCAGTTCGATCAGACGTTGTATTTCAGCATCAACGGCCAATACAACTTCTTTGGAGGCGGGCCGAACGACATGGGCTTCGACAACCTGATCCCCAACTACCTCCTTGGCCTTTCTGATTATTACCTGCAGGGGTCGGCGCAGCGAGAGTGGGTTCGCAATAGCTCCCTCTACCTCTACGGGCAAGACAGTTGGAAGGTTCGCCCCAACGTGACCCTGAACTACGGGTTGCGCTGGGAACTGAACACGCCGATTGCCGATATCGGCCAGCGCGTCCAAACCTTCCGGCCGGGTCAGGACACCAAGATCTTTCCCTGCCAACTCGGATCGGACAATCCCTTGGCCGGTGTATTTGGAACGACCGATTGCGGCCCCGGAAGCGCAGGTGAAGCCGTGTTTCCGCGCGGCCTGGTGATTCCGGGTGACGCCGGTGTCCCCACGGGCCTGACCCAGACTTACTATCACGCGTTTGCGCCGCGCATCGGCCTTGCCTGGAGCCCGGATTGGAAAGGCCGCTGGCTACGCAGCCTAACCGGAGGTCCCGGCAAGACGAGTGTGCGCATGGGCTGGGGAATGTTCTATAACCCCATCGAGCAACTTGTGCTCGAGCAGTTCAGCGCGGCGCCCCCGTTCGGCGGCAGTTCGGCGCTCTCCAACACGTTTTTTAACTTGCCTTTTGAGGGTCAAGACGGAACCGTCAATCCCAACCCGTTCAACGGCATCCTGGATCCCCAGCGCGGGAAGCCTGTGGACTTCTCGGTCTTCCGGCCCATCCTGCTCTTTGGCCAGTTTCAGCCGCGCCTCCGCGCGCAGTACTCGGTTCAATACGATTTCACGATCCAGCGCCAGGTGACGGATAACCTGTTCATTCAGGTCGGATTCGTCGGCTCGCAGGGGCACCGTCTGCTCGCCACCCACGATCTGAACTATGGCAATCCGCAGACCTGCCTGGACATCATCGCTATCCAGGGTCCGGACGCCTGCGGGCCTTTCTTCGCCGACAGCAGCTTCTTTATCCCCGCCAACTCGATCCCCGCGGGAGTGACCTTGCACCTGCCGTATGGATCCGTGCCTAGCGTGACCGGCCCCGATAATCCCGACATCACGCTGGTCGGCCTGCGCCAGTACTCGTCGCCGTTTTGCGAGCCAACCACGGGGGCGGGATGCCCGCCGGACGGCGTGCCCGTCTTCTCCAGCATCTTCGCTCAGGACACCATCGCCAATTCCAATTACAATTCCCTGCAGGTGTCGATGGAGAAGCGGTTCTCGCACGGATTGCAGTTCCAGCTTTCTTACACCTGGGGCAAGTCTTTCGACCAGGCCTCGAGCTTTGAGAACATCCTGAACCCGCTCGACTACCGGCGCAGCTATTCCCTGTCCCTCTTCGACGCGCGAAACCGGCTGGTCTACAGCTACTACTGGGAGTTGCCTTTTCGGGCCCGGCGAGGGATCGCCGGGAAGCTGACCAACGGCTGGGCACTGTCCGGCATCGCCAGCTTCCAGTCGGGTTTCCCCATCCGCATCACTTCCTCCGACGACCTGGAGCTGATGAATAGCTTCGACTTTGAGCTGCCCGGCGAGCCAGACCTAGTGCGGCGCTTTTTCAGATTAAATCCTCGCGGCTTCGGCAATTTGGGGTTTGATCCCTCCAGCTTCGTTCCGCAGGCCTTGGGAACCATCGGGAGTTCACCCCGCTCCGTGTGCTGCGGCCCCGGGATCAACAATTTTGATGTTGGGTTGCAGAAACGGACTGCGCTCAGCGAGAGGACCAGCCTGGAATTTCGCGCCGAGTTCTTCAATATCGTGAACCATGCCCAGTTCCTGGCTCCCGATGGAAATATCTCCGATGGCGCGGACTTCGGTCGGGTCAAGCGGGCACGTGACCCGCGCCTGATTCAGTTCGGGCTGAGGTTCGCCTTCTAGGCCCGAGCAGGACGAGAATTTTCCAGGGGGGACGAGAAATCGGCCCCCCTTTTGTTTCTGCCCGTAGGTGCAGGTCCAAGACCTGCCCCTATTCAAACCTG
>JAIQGH010000146.1 GCA_020072655.1 Terriglobia bacterium
CGCGATTCAAACAACACCATGCCGCTTGATCTTCTGGATATTGAAGAAACTATCGCTACCGCCGGGACAATATTAAAATCGTCGCGCACCAATCTTTTCTCAAAAGAAAGCACAGAAAAGAAAATGCCGGAAAAAGCGATGGAAAACCTCAAGAAATTGAAAATTTACTGTCTTGTGGTTCTAGGCGGTGATGATACGCTCGGCGCCGCAGGGAAGCTGGGTCAGCAGTACACATTTCCCATGTTCGGCGCTCCGAAAACAATGGACAACGATGTTTACGGGACGGAGATGACTTACGGTTTTGAATCTTCGGTCGAAGAATCGGTCCATTTTATCGAGAACTGCCGCACGACGGCAAAATCGCATAACCGCTGTTTCGTGATCGAGGTCATGGGACGCCACGCCGGCTGGGTGGCGCTGTGGGCTGGAATTGCGGGGAGGGCAGACATAACCCTGCTTCCCGAAGAGGTTGTTAACATAGATGAAGTGATAAAAAAAGTGGAAAAGACACCGAATATGGAAAAGGCTATAGAAATCGCGATAATAAGAGAAAAAGACAAGAAATTCGAGAGACTGTCAGAAGAACAAAGGATGGCGCGCTTGTCCCGGTAGGGATATCGCTCAGCCTGATGAAGGACGATGTGTCGAAGCCCAAGCGGGTGGTGAGCCTCGCGGCCGTCAAGGAGCTGAAGGGCATCGAATACAAGCCCGCGACTGGCCTACGGATCGGCGCCATGGCCACGCTCGGCGAGCTTCTCGACGACGCCACGGTACGCCATCACTACCCAGCCCTCATCACCGCCGCCGAGGGCGTCCGCAGCCCGCAACTCCATAGCGTGGGCACGGTGGGCGGCGACCTCCTCCAGCGGCCCCGCTGCTGGTATTTCCGTAACGGCTACGGCTTGCTGGCGCGGATCGAGGGCAAGCCGCTCGTGCCGGAGGGCGAAAACCAATATCACGCTATCCTGGGAAATTCCGGCCCGGCTTACTTTGTGAATCCTTCCAGCTTTGCGCCCATCCTGATGGCGCTCGGCGCGAAGGTCCGCCTGCATGGGCCCGACGGCCCTCGCGAAGTCGCTCTGGACAAGTTCTACACCACCCCCACGAGCGACGAGCAGCGCGAGTACGATTTGAAGCCCAACGAAATCCTCACCGAAATCCTGGTCCCGACTCCGCGCGAAGCGAAGATGGCGCTCTACGAGGTTCGGCAGAAGGAAGCGCTTGACTGGCCGCTTGCTGCCGCGGCGGTGGTTCTGAATCTGGACGGCAAAACCGTCAAGTCCGCGCGCGTGGTGCTGGGTCACGTAGCGCCGGTGCCCTGGCCCTCACCGGAGGCCGAGGAAGCCCTGGCTGACAAGACCATCGATGAAAGCGTGGCCGACGCGGCCGGCAAGGCGGCAGTCAGCAAGGCCAAGCCGCTCTCCAAGAACGCTTACAAAGTCCAACTCGCGCGCGTGGCCGTCAAGCGAGCCATTCTCGCTGCCGCGCCAGGAGGTGCATAGCCATGGCGGAACCCACCAACCTGCCTCGCACGAATCCCAACTATTGCCGCTTCCTGCGCTCGAAGGAGATGTATATCCAGGCCGAGCGCGACCCGTCGCTCCCCAGCGGGCGGAGCGGTCATTTCTGGTGCGTCCACACGCAGACCGTCATCGGCCCGGACGGCAAAGTCGTCACCGAAGAGGAGTGCACCTCCAGCCGCACCTGCTTCGAGGCGGTCTGAACCTCAACCTTGGAGTCGGCCTATGCGGGACGGTCGGCCTCGATGCCGCAGATGAAAATGGAACCATTCTTCGATTCTCTGCGCTCCGACCCGCGCTTCCAGGACTGCGCCGGATGAATTTCCCGCCGTAGAGACGCTCCGGCGGAGCGTCTCCAGGACGGCCCGCCGGGCCGTCTCTACCCCAGTAGATGGTAAACGGTAGACGGCATAAGGGGAAAAACGCAGAGCACACCTAGCGCCGCCGTTCACGGCGGTGAGCCCTTCCATAAGCTCCGACGCCCCGTTCGACTTCGCTCAGGATGCCGAGCGCAAGTCGAGGCGTGAGCGGCAGGTCGAATCGCAACCGCCCCCACTATTCGTCGCCATCGTCTTGCCGGACAAAAACATACAGATTGCGGTTGAATTCGCCTGCCGGGCGAGGTACAATTTGTCCTTCAGGGCGACCTGTGACAGCCTAGAAGGAGGTACAGGGAAATGCGGAAAATCTTAGCCGCATGGTCGGTAGGTCTTTTTGTCCTGGCACTCGCTGCCGTGCCAGGGAAAGCGGCCATCCGCGGCGACTACATCGAGGTGCGCAGTGCGGACGTTTATGCCGGCCCCTGCTTTGCCAATTCCGAAGTCGGCTTGGTAGGCAGAGAGGCCATCCTCGCCTGGCGAGTGAAGAACGGGAACTGGAAGGGCGTTGACCTGAGCGGGCTGGGCGTTGTGGCGGTCGTGCGGGCCAAATCAACGCTCGGCGATCCGTACCACGATCCCTATCCTGCCAAGTCGGTTTTGATCCTGGATGAGCGGGCCACAGCGGCGCAGCGGGAGGCGCTCGAGGCCTTTGCCAAGGCGATGGCCGGGCCGCTGGTTGACCACGTCGTGCGCGTCGATACCGCGCCCATCGCTCTCGAGATCACTCCGGGTCAACACGACGCGCGCGCCAAGCTCACCGCCGGTACGCTCGCGCGCATCGAAACGCGCGCCATCTGCGCCGGGGACCACCTCTGCGGGAACGAATACGTCTACTATCCGCCGCTCACCCAGGTGGTGCACGCCATGCCCGCCTTCACGATCGAAGAAGCTTTCACCGGGAAAGGCTTGGACGCCGTCTGGTGGCGCGCCGACAAACGCAGCGCCTTCATCGCTTCATTCGCGCGCTGAGTCGGGCACCGATGAATTGAACGGCGCTTGGCTCGCTCTCTTGGAGGGAAATCTTACATTGGGCGGGGGCCCTTCGACTGTCGCTCAGGACGCCGAGCGCAAGTCGAGGCGCGAGCGGGAGTCGGACCGCAAGCCCCGCCCCTACAATCTCTGCCAAGCCGAGCAGGACAGAGCCACGGGAAGCGGCACAAGCTGCTTCCCGTTTCTTATTTTCTGCATCATAATTCTTAGGGAGGTAATTTTATGCGACGAATGCTCCGGGTCTGCCCGGCTCTCGCGACGGCAATCTTCCTAGCAACTTCAGCGTTCGCACAAGGCAACTACAAAGTTGAAGCGGTTCCCGCGCCAACCGCGGCGGATGTTCCCAAGGCGCTTCTCGATGTCCTCGATGCGCAAGGCGCGCGGGTGAGCGGCGACCAAGGCGTCCTCTGCGAGGTCTGGCTGCGCAAAGGGATGGAACTGGGTCCGCCCGCGGGCGGCCTGGGCGATATCCTCTACGGCCAACTGGGAACCGGCGACGTCGTCGGCTTGCTGCATCTCCCCAATCCGTCCGCCGATTTTCGCGGCCAGACAATCAAGCCGGGCTACTACGTCCTCCGTCATGCCTTGATTCCCCAGGATGGCGCGCACATGGGTGTTTACGCGACGCGGGATGCTCTTCTGCTCAGCCCGGCGGCCTCCGACACGCAAATCGCCACGGCCTTGAGCTTTGATGACATGGTGAAGCTCAGCCGGCAGGCTTCCGGCACGCCCCATCCCGGGTTTCTGGTGATGAGCGCGGTGAGCGACGGGGCCACGTTCCCTTCCATCGTCAAGGACGACGCGGGCCATTGGGACCTGCAAATGAAAGTGCAGGGTAAGAATGGCGAACTCCCCATTGGGATCACGGTCGTCGGGAAATGGGAAGGGATGTAAGTTGACCCGTGCGCGAGTCTCTACCCTCACCGGCCCGGAGCCGGGGCGGGTGGAGGTGAAACGGTGTGACAATGCCGGTGCGACGCCATATTTGGACAACAATCGGCTCTTGCCTGGCGACGGCGTTCCTTCTCTGGCCTCTTCCGGCTCCCGCTGCGAACCCTACGCGCCTGCCGCCTTTGCCGCTGGACGGCAAGCTCCTTGAACTCCCGGGCACAGGACCTGTGCTGCGGGTGAAGGACAAAGACTTTCCGCTCATTGCCCGAACCACCTGGCTCCTCCACACACTCCAGGACAAGCGGCTCGTGAATCACGAAATCCGCGTGGAAGGCGAATGGCAGCCCGACGGCACGCTCAA
Organism: Terriglobia bacterium; assembly: GCA_020072655.1. Taxonomy (GTDB): domain Bacteria; phylum Acidobacteriota; class Terriglobia; order UBA7540; family UBA7540; genus JAIQGB01. Next base: position 4,143 of record JAIQGH010000146.1, read on the forward strand.
GGTCAACCACTTCTACACAATTCACGACGGCAAGCTTTTCCGCGTGCGTTACTTCTGCGAGACCTGCAACATCGAAGCGCTCGAACCAGGCAACTGCATCTGCTGTCAGGAGCCAACCGAAATGCAGGAGATCCCCGTCGCGCCTAAATAGCGGCGCGCTCCAATCGTTCGCCGGACAAACCTCTCCTTTGGCTTCCGAGCCCTCACGGCGTAGGCGCACTGCAGCCGGGAAGTAGAAATCGTCAGGAGGGACGGTAAAGCTCTCGCAATCTCCCTAAGCCTTGGCCGGGCGAACGGATGTGGCCCGGGGGCCTTTCTCGCCGCGCTCCATCTCGAACTCGACGGATTCGCCTTCCTTGAGCCCATCAAAGCTAAGTTGCTGCAAGCTGCTCCGATGGAAGAAGATTTCCTGGCCATCGGAGGATCGGATGAACCCGAATCCGCGATCACGGATGACACGCTTGATTGTCCCTTGCATAGAGAACCTCGGCACGCGTTGAGGGGAGCTCATTCTCGGCAGGTCGGGCTAGCAGGACGGCCGGCGAAGAAACCTCTCCTACGCTGTTGGCGCAACTGTACCAATATGTCAAGGCGTAGTCAATGCCTGCGGGAGGGACAAAGACTCGATGCGTGGCCCAGCCCGCTGCCTCGCGGGTCAGGAAGCCGCCGCCTCGCCGAAGGAGCACACTGCGTCTTCGAGAGTTTCGAAGGTTTCAAAGACGGTGCTCAGGCGGGTGATCTGCAGCAGGTCGCGGAGGCGCTTGGTGAGTTTCAGGAGTTTCACGGTGCCCCCCTGCCGGCGGGCCGTGGTGTAGCTGGCGACGAGCGTGGAGAGCCCCACGCTGTCCACGTAAGCCACGTCTTCGAGGTTGAGGATGATGCGCGTGTATCCGGCCTCCACCAGACGCCGCACCCGCTCGCGCACGGCCTCCGTCTCCGGCCCCAACGTGATCCGCCCACGCAGGTCGAGCACCAACACCCCGGACACCAGTTTTTCCACCATGTAGAGCTGCATGGGAGCTTCCCTTCCCCCGCCAAGGACATCCCCAACCCTCGCCCGGCGGCGCCCCGCAAAGCTGGGATGCGCCCCACATCCTACCACGGGCCTGAACAGTTTTCGATCTGCCGTACGGCGGACGGCCCGCCCGCGAACTGCAGCGGCGAGTTTACCTCGCCAGCCAGCGCGTCGAATGTGGCGCCCCGATTTATCGGGGCAAGTGCCGGGCTTAAGCCCGGCGCTACGTCCCGGATCAGGCCACCGCCGCCATGCCCGAGACCTCTTGACGTGCGGCAGAAATACATCGTAATTATTGAGAATCGGCCTTCAGGGCGCGTCCGTTTGTGCAGGTCAGTGTCAAAGTTCCAAACGCCCGGCGCGCGGAATGTCGAGGGAAGCATGACGAGGGAGAGGCAGTGGGCAGCCAGGACTCGAAAGAGCGTACGTCAGTAAAAGCGGAGGCGCCTCCGCCGCGCGAGCCGGACGCGATCTTTCAGGACGGCCGCCTAGTGGCGCGCGTCATAGACGCCCAAGTTGACCTCCAGGCGAGGCAGGTCAAGTTTGCTGAGGTGTACAACTCCGACGAACTCCTGCTTCCCGAGGAATGCGAATTCCAGAAGTACCGTATCCAGATTCAACACGTCGCCGACGCGACGAAGGTCAGCAGAACCGAACCCCAGAAGGGCCGCATCCTGCGCGGCGTCACGGCCGACCTGTTGGGCGACCAGGAAAAGTAGAGGAACCCCCCGGCCTTCCGCCGCGTTCCAGCACCCAACCCGCTGTTGTGAGAACATGTCTGTGGGGAAAACCCGGGAACGGGGCCCGCGGGAGCTCAGGGCGCTCCCCGACGGGAAACCAACATCGGCGCTTGCTGGTTGTTGACGCAGGCTCGTAGCCCGCTGGAGTGGGCGGGCCGAGATAGGACTATCGTGTTGGGAAGGCTGCTCCCTGGGACTGGAATTCGAGGAGGGCTAACGCGTCGGTGACGTCGTCGAGGAGGGCACGAGCGCTTTCCACACCTGCCTCGACGGCGAAGATCATGTTCTGCGCGCAGTTCAGGCACATCCAGAAACCTTTGCACTCCGTGCTCAAGTGCGGCCGGCACATGGCGCAGGGCCAATCATCGCGAGCGTGCACCATCAAACCACCTGGAGAGACCGCGTATCGCATTCTCGCCCTCCTGCCTTGCTCACTTTAGACTTAAGCAAGTCGGCGGCCATTGCAGAAAGCTGTAATGGGATTCTAACTTACTGAAAACAATCAGCCACCGCGCTGGCCGCGGCACGGCCCGCACAGCCAGCCTGTCCATTTTTTGGGAGTGCCTGGTAATTTATGGCCACGCTTGGCCGCTCTGGGCCAGGTGGAACCCGTGGAGAGGCTTGTGGCAGACGGGGGTCCTTCGTGTCGGTAGCGAGTGCCGGGCGGAACTTGTCCCGACGACGTCGGGAGCCCGGCACCATTCCTGAGTACCGAGCTGAAGGTCGGCGCTACGGCCGGCGTCACGCCACCGGAATCTCGTCAATGGGATCGGCGATGCCGTAGATATGGACGTCGCCTTCCTTCCCTTTCACATGGGCGAAGCCGAGGTCCACACAGGGGATTTTCTGTTTGATTTCGTTGTAAACCTGTTCGTTCACCAGGATCTTGTAAGGGTACATCTTGGTCAGGCCTTCCAGGCGAGATGCGGTGTTTACCGTATCCCCGATTACGGTGTAATCCATGCGCTGTTCGGAACCGATATTGCCGGAAATCGCTTCGCCCTTGGTGATGCCGATGCCGTTGTCGATGGGAGGAAGGCCTCTCGCCAGGCGGTCCTCGTTGTACCGCTTGAGGGCGCGCCGCATCTCGAGCGCCGCCCGCACGGCGCGCTCCGCGTCGTTCTCGAAGGGGATGGGAGCTCCGAACACCGCCATAATCGCGTCGCCGATGAATTTGTCGAGAGTGCCTTCGTAGAGGAACACCGGGTCGAGCATGCGCGTGAAGTAGTCGTTCAGCATGGCGACGACGTCCTCGGCGGAAGACTGCTCGGAAATCGTCGTGAAGTTGCGAATGTCGGAGAACAGCACGGCCACTGTGGAGCGGTTCCCGCCCAGTTTCAGCCGGTCACGATCCTTCAGAATTTCCTCGGCGACCTGCCGCGTCACGTAACGGCAAAGCGTGCTCATCAGCCGCTGCTCCTGCGTGATGTCGTCGGCAATGATCACCACGCCCAGGTGCTTGCCCTTTTCCGTGGCGAGCGGCAGCGCGTGAACGTTGATGTTGTGAGCCTCCTCTTCGCCCGGCCGGTACTGAAAATCGTAGGCGGTAAATGATTGACCTTCCTGCAGCGCCTGATTGATGCCGTCGGCAAGGCCCGGATTGAGCTCCTCCCGGAAGAACTTCTGATACCGCATGCCCGGCTGAATAGCCGCCTCCCCGACAAAGATCTTCTGCGCTGCGCCGTTTGCATAGGCCACGTGCCCGTCCGGGTCGAGCGTGACCACGCCGGTCTCCATCGTGCGCAGGATGCTGTCGTTGTAGTTCTTCATGAAGCGCACTTCTTCGAACAGGCGCGAGTTTTCGAGCGCGATGGCCGTCTGCGAGCCAAGGGCGTTGAGAAACTGCTCGTCCTCTTCGGTGAAGACGCCTTCCTTCTTGTTGAGCACCTGCATCACGCCGATGATCTCGCCGGTCTCATTGCGCAGGGGCATGCAGAGGATGGTGCGCGTGTGGTAGCCGGTCCGGCGGTCCACCTCGGGATTGAAGCGCGGGTCCTGGTAGGCGTCTTTGATGTTGACGGTCTCCCCGGTCAGAGCCACGAGGCCGGCAATTCCGATCCCCCGCGGGACGCGGATTTCGCTCATGTTGGCGCCCTGCGCCACGCGCGACCAGAGCGAGGAGAATCTCGGAAGTCCGCATCCGCTTGTGGATATCCTCGATGAGCAGCGCGTTCTCGACGGCAATCGCCGCCTGCGATTCGAGCGCGTCCAGCAGGAGCTCGTCTTCGCGGGTGAAGACGCCTTGCCGTTTGTTGAGCACCTGGACCACGCCCAGAATCTTTCCCTCCGGGCTCCGCATCGGCATGCACAGGATGGTGCGCGTGCGGTAGCCTGTCCGGCGGTCCACTTCGGGGTTGAAGCGCGGGTCCTGGTAGGCGTCGGGGATGTTGACGGTTTCCCCGGTCCGCGCGACGTGCCCGGCGATGCCCGCGCCGAACGGGACGCGGATTTCCTTCATCGCCGCGCCCTGCGCCACCTTCGACCAGATTTCCTGCTTGGCTTCGTCCAGCAGGAAAAGGGTCGAGCGGTCGGCTTCCATCACCTCCGAAGTCTTCTGCATGATCTTCTGGAGGAGCGTGTCGAGGTTGCGCGCCGCCGTGAGTGAGGTCATGACATCCAGAAGGATCGCGCACGTCCGCGCGTCGCCCAGACCCTCGACTTCCTTGCGGCTTGCCGCGCTCTTGTCCGTCACAAGCATCTGCCTCTTCACAGGACCGGACAGGCTTGTCCGCCTTATCGCAATGCGGGAATGTTAGGTGGTCAGCGAACAGAAGTCAATTGGACCTACGGCTGGCGCAGAGGGCCGGTCTGCGGTGCGCCAGTCCGCGAGACATTTCCTTGGCGAAGATGTTCTACCTGCGGATCCTATCGATGAGGGCTTGGCCGATCTCGTAACGCTCGTCGCAGGCTTGCAGGAGTTCCTGGTGCACGGAGCGACGTGAGAAATAGAGTTGCACAACGACTCCCGCGTCCTTTGCCGACTCAATCGCCGGCACAAGATCACTGTCCCCTGTGACCAGCACTGCCTTGGCTATTTGATGGCTGAAACTCAGCCGCACCAAATCGACCGCAATCCAGATATCAACTCGCTTTTGCTCGAAACCGCTGTCCCTTTTGGCCAGCTTGCCTTGCCGAAACTCAAATCTCGGTAGCCTTTTGAGAGCATCGACAAATTTGGCCATCGCCACGTAGCGCCTTTTTTCTTCTTCCGTCGGAGGATTGCTCTGATAGGGCATGCAGTGGTAGTAATAGGTGCGAAGCCTTTCAGTCCCTTGGGCAACTTCTTCCGAGAGCTTCCCATAGTCGATTGCTGCGCGCGCGAACTCATTCTCCAAAACCTTGTTGAGGTAGCCGCCATCAATAAAGACGGCACATCTGCTCATGACCGGCCTCCGCCGCCACCAAAAGACAAAGGGCCGTCTTCCGAGACGGCCCTTTGGAGGATTATTCCTGGCGCCGCTGTGCCGCACCAGGGCTTATTATAACAATCGACTTTATACCACAACGCACCCGACATGTCAACGTGATTCGCGTCCTCGCGCCACCGCCGTCCGTCCGTGTTATCCTCTTTCCAATACTGTGGCGCCACCCTTTGAGGTGCCACCCCTTTATCGTAATGCGGCAATGTTAGGTTGTCAGCGAACAGAAGTCAATTGGCCGAGTCGCAGACTCCGCTAAGCAAGGTACTAAACCAGCCGGCGGCTGCCCTCTATGAGTTAGTCCGTTTGGGATGCGGCCCAAATGATCAGGACCACCGTTAGAACACCAATTCCGGCAAGCGCCCAGAGCACCGCGTGCCCGGCCTTTCCGGCCGCTCCACCTTCGATCCTCTTGAAGGACTTTATATCGGTGAAGGCGACCTTTTGAGTTGCGATCTTCTCTCCTTGCGCGGTGGTGAGGCTGAAGCCTTCGTCGGTCAGTTCGCCGAGCCGGCCCCGGATTTTCTCCTCGTTCAGGAGTCGCACCTCAATCATCGTGCCGGGTGGCACCTCCACAATCCGCTCTTTCAACGTCGGCTTCCCTCCGGCTGCCGCCTGGCCGGGGGAAACCGGGCCGGCCGCATCAACGCGGGCTTCCAAAGTCGTCGTGCCGAAAAGCAGAGTTATCAAAGCAACACAGATGATCTCGCGCATGGGTGGACCTCCTCCCAACCGTCGGATTTTGGTCTCCTTGTGACCGAGCCGCGTTTGTTTCGCAGTCGTTGCACGAGTCGAGGCCGTTATTTACCGCGAAGTCTACTCCCCAAAGACCGGCAAAATCAAGGGGGATAAGCGGCGTCTAGGCGCGAGGTTTGCATGGCGAGCAGGTAGCGCAGAGTTTGTGCACTTCAAACTCTGCGGCTCTTGGCTTGGAAACCGCCGAAAAGCCGCAGAGTTTCTGAGATGCGAAACTCTGCGCTACCACTCCGGCGCTGTGGGCGATTTCCGGGCAGGGGGTCGCAGAGGCCCACAAGGAGGGAGAGCGCCCGTTGTAGCCGCCCGCCAAGGCCTTGCCTTCACCTGGCAAGTGTGCTAGCCTAGAATACGTGCCAACACAGGGAAAAGGCGGGGGGAGCTGGGCAGGTCTTCCACGCCTCACCAGGCCCAGCGCAACACCCAAGACTCCGGGAACGAACCCACGATCTCCTTTAGAATCAGCGAAACGAAGAATTCAGGAGTTAGAAGCCAGAAGTCAGGAGACGGAAGGACGGGGAACAGTGAACCGTGAATAGTGGCCGGTGAGAAAGACGGCGGGAGGTGGGTGCTGAAGACCGGGGCGCGCAAAGCAGCACTACGAGACTCGCGGAACGAAGCCACGATGTCCTTTAGATTCAACAAACCGCTTTTCAAACGAACCCACGCGCATTGACGCGGAGGCGATGCTCGCGGTATCTTGCCGCTCCCGGCCAAGGGCCAAGCGGCAGACGGCCCCAGGGGTTGAAACGCCACCAGGAGGAGAACCGTGAACCTGCATCACGTCATCGAAGCCCAGCAGTTTGATGTTCCCACGATGCTCAAACTCTTCGACACCGCCGCCAAAATGGAAACGGTGGTGGCAGGCGGCGGGATCACCGATTACCAGAACCGCATCATGGCGACGCTTTTCTACGAGCCTTCCACGCGCACCCGCTTCTCCTTTGAGACGGCGATGCACCGCCTGGGCGGGCACGTCATCTCCACCGAAAACGCGGCCGAGTTCTCCTCCGTCGCCAAGGGCGAGACGCTCGAGGATACCATTCGCATCCTGAACGGCTATGCCGACGTGATTGTGATCCGGCACAAGGAGGTGGGCTCCGCCAAGCGTGCTGCCGCGGTTTCGCGCGTGCCGGTGATCAATGCCGGCGACGGCGCCGGACAGCATCCCACGCAGGCGCTGCTCGACCTTTACACGATCCGCAAGGAAATTGGCACCATCGACGGTCTGCGGATTGCTATGGTTGGTGATCTCGCCCAGGGCCGCACCGTCCGCTCGCTGGCCTATTTGCTGAGCAAGTTCCGGGGCGTCACCATGTACTTCGTCGCTCCTCCCCTGCTCAAGATGAAGGAGGACATCCTCGAGCACCTGCGCGAGCACAAGGTAAGCTTCGTGGAGGAAACCGCGCTCGACAAGGTCTTGCCGGAGGTTGATGTCGTTTACCAGACGCGCGTGCAGAAAGAGCGCTTTGGCGACCGCATCGCCGATTACGAGAAGTGCCGCGGCGTCTACATCATCAACCAAGATACGCTGCGAGGGATGAAGCCGAAGTCGATCATCATGCATCCGCTGCCCCGCCTGGAAGAAATCACCATGGAAGTGGATGAAGACCCCCGCGCTGCCTACTTCCGGCAGGCGCAAAATGGACTTTATGTCCGTATGGCGCTCCTGACCCACGTCCTGAAGTAGCTCCTGGCCAGCTTGCGCTCTTCGACTCCTCGTCACCTCACCGTCCCACCGGATCTGCCAACCCAGTCGTCTTCAACCCATGAGCCTTTCGTACTGGCACACCCGTGCCGTTGCGCGGCAACGAAAAGGAAGGGAAAATCAGCGCATGAAACCGAAAATGAGCAGAGGGAAGGTCAAATCCAAGAAAGAGGGAGCAAAGAAAATGGCGATCGGAGAACGCATCCGTCAGCTACGCGAGCAGAAAGGCCTCTCGCAAGGCGACATTGAGAGAACGACGGGGCTGTTGAGGTGCTACACGTCCAGGGTCGAAAACGGGCATACTGTCCCCTCCCTTGAAACCCTGGAACGCTTTGCCGGAGCCTTGGGAATGCCGCTGTATCTTCTCTTCTACCCTAGCGATGAGCCCTTCCGCGTGCCGAACCAGCCGCCGCCCAAGTCGCTCGAGGAACTGGCAGAAGAAGAAAGCAAGGAAGGGACGGATGCAAGATTTCTGCTGAAACTAAAGACCTTAGTTGAGCATATTGGCGATTCGGACCGCCAAGTCCTAATCAGCCTGGCGAGAAAACTCGCCAATCGATGACAAGCTCTCCTCCTGAGGCGGCGCCACCCGCTTGGGCGCGAGCATCTTGAGGCCGAATCCCCCCTTCGCCCTCATTTCAGGCGAGCCGCCGCCTCACCCTCCTATCGCTTTCCCCTTTCCTTCGGCGTTTCAGTCGGCTTTTCAGGAACCAAAATAACGCCTTCCTCCGGCTCCTTGCCCGTCGCCTTCTCCGGCACCTTACCGCTGAGCATGCGGACGTAATTCACGAGATTCCATTTATGCGTGTCGGTCATCCGCGATCCCTGACCGGGCATCGCCTCGGATCCTTCCCCGATCATGGCGAACATCTCGCCGTCGGTCAATTTGGCCAGAGTGTCGGGCTTGGTGAAATCGGGTGAGTTGAGCTTCATTTCTTGCGCCACCTCCCCCTTCCCGTCACCTTTGTCCCCGTGGCACATCGCGCACTGCGTATCGTAGATCTTCTTGCCGCGCTCCACGGAAACGGTCGTGAATTTGACCGGGTTTTTCCTTGCCGCGTCCTCCGGCGTCAGCTTAAACCCATGCACGGCTTCCGGAGCCGCAGGAGCCGCGGCGGCCGGAGGGCCGGGCTTCTCTTCGGTTGTCTGCGTCTCCTGCGCCCAGTAACTTCCGGCTGCCAAGACCAGCGCCAGGAGTGCGAGGATATGCTTCGGTTTCATTGCTCCCCCATCGCACTTCAACTGTCGCACCCTCCGGCGCGGGACACACATCCACGCCTCGGTGCATTTGAACCACCTCACCTTTTCCGTAGCAATTTCCATGCCCCGCTTCACGCTCATCAGGCGAGCAGATTGCGGCAAATGGGGCCAGTTGCCAGACTCAGACAATGTGTCAACGGAAGTCAAGTCGCCCGGCGTGGCGCCCGATCACCCGCCCCGCCCGGCCGTTGAAGATTGGCGTGCACTGCATTAGAATTCTGCGCCGACCATACCCGCAGTTTCTTGAGGAGATAAGTGATGGCCCTCATTCAGTTCACCAAAAATCACTCCGACCATTCCACCGACAAGGGTTACCAGTTCGAGTTTTTCTGCGACCGCTGCGGCAACGGTTTCATGTCCGAGTTCAAGTCTTCGATGGCGGGCATGGCGTCGAGCGCCCTGCGCACTGCCAGCGACGTCTTCGGAGGCGTCTTCGGTCGCGCCGCTGCCGGCACCTACGAGGTCGAGCGAGCCGTGCGCGGGCCCGGCCACGACCGCGCCTTCCAGGCGGCTGTCGAGGAGGCCAAACCGAACTTCCGCCAGTGCGCCAAGTGGGTCTGCCTCGGGCTCTGTTGGAACCAGAAGCGCGGGCTTTGTTACGACTGCGCACCCAACGTCGAGACCGAACTCGCCGCCGCGCAGGCGCAAGCCACCGTCGAGCAGATTCAACAGAAGGTGCGCGAACAGGATTTGACTCGCGACATCGACCTCACGAGTGAAGCTGCGGCGCTCTGCCCGAGCTGCGGCGCGCGCACCGCGGGGGCCAAGTTCTGCCCCGAGTGCGGCAAGCCCTTGCGGCCCAAGAACGAATGCCCGCGCTGCGGCACGAAGTTCGATGCCGGCACGAAGTTCTGTCCGGAATGCGGAAACAAAGTAAGCTAAGAGTGCCCGTTCCCTGATGCACGTCATCGGGGTCCTTCTGGGGCATTCACTTGTCCTTCTGAGCGAAGAATC
>JAIQGH010000147.1 GCA_020072655.1 Terriglobia bacterium
CTCGCCTGGACCTTGCCCTCCGGTATAGCGCCGCCGCCCGAGACGGCGATCGTGAAGGACTGCGCCTTGTACGGCTGGGCGAACTCGAATTGGACCCACTGCTGTTTCACGCCCTCGGGAAAGGGCACAGCGATGGTCCTGCCGACGTCGCCGTCAATCAGAGCCGCCCCGTCGATGTCAGCCGCGCTCGAAGTTACTTTAGGATGCAGATCCGCCATTCGTGCTTCGCCCTCCGGTACCCGATAGGCAATCACCTTGGTGTCGGCGTAGTAAGTCGGATCGGGGGGCGGCGGAGGCGCCTTGGCCATGGGTTTGGCACCGGGCAAGGTTGCGTCCCTCGCTATTTCAAAATCCTTCGCACGCGCGATGTTCTGGTACAGACCGTTCACCGAGGGGGGCTGTGCCAGGACACCGGTAAACTTCCGCGGACCCTGCACGGCGGTCTCGCTCCAGACGATCTTCTTCATCGCCTCCTCGGGCTTGACCGATGGGCCGCCACTCTCGCTCCATCCGCCGGACGTGGCCATCGACATCTCTATGCCCAGGCGGTTAGCCTCGACCGCCGCATGACGAAACGCATCCTTCCACTCTGGAGTCATCCACATCAGGCGCTTATCCACAAACCTCGGCGTGCCCATGTCGCCATCGAACATCTGCATGCCGCCGAGGCCGACACGCTTCATCCACTCGAGATCCGCCGTGATCCCCTCTTTGGTCACGTTACCGTTCATCCAGTGCCACCAGACCCGGGGCTTGGCTAGGTCCGGAGGATCCTTGAACCCGAGCATCAGCGCATCACCCGAGCCTTGTCCAACGGCCAAACCGGCCTGGCATGCCAACACACCCGCCAGCGCACAGATTCGGACGATTGCATTGTGAGTTCTGCTCATTGTGATTCTCTCCACTGATCTCCAAAAGTGATTATCACGGAATTTCCGTTTTGACTTTCCGACCGACCGAGGGCATGCAAGTAAGCGCCAGGGGATGCAATGCCCCGTCGGGTCTCCAGCGTTCGGAGCGTCCAGCACCGACGGAGGGGGCCGGTCTTAACACTCCTGAGAACGCCAAAGCCCGAACCGGCCTCTATCTCGAGCAATTCCTCCGACACTTCTCCTTCCCCAAGTCTCTCTCGCCGCCGAAATCTGATCCGCTCGGCGGCTCGCCTACCCCGCTGGCAAGGGTAGCAAGTCAATCCGCCGAACGATCGCGGTGGACAACCGCCGCGTCAGATGACCCTCTGCCAGCAGTAACCAATAGTAGCGCGCATGCTTCACCAGCCGTCCGCCGGTCTTGACTAAGCGCTGCTGCAAACTCGTCAGCGACCAGTTCCCAATCATCTTCGGCAATGCTAATCGTCGCCAGAGATTCCCCAAGTTGTAGGCGATCACGCTCAACCACAAACGCACTTCATTCCCCCGGAACCGGTGACAGGAAAGACGGGTCCAACTGACCGCCAGCTTGCCTTCCTTGATCCACTGCTCTGCCGTCCCTCTTTTGTTATAGAACCGTACGACCGCCCGGCTGGGAAGCTCCAGCTTGGTGACGATGAAGCCCACACCGGGAAATAGCTCCCCCGCGTGAAACTCGAGCTTCGCCACTACTCGACGTGCCTTCGACCAGCTGGCCGCTCGGTAGAGAAAACCTTTATAGCGCACCACCGGCTTCTGGCTCGGCTGTCCTCCTGGACGCGTGAGCAGTTCTTCGATACTCCGCTCCAGATTCTCATTCGCGGGGAGCCGGATGGCATACTTCACCCCGCGCTCCTCCAGTGCCTGGTAGATCTCCGGCTTGGCAAAGGCCGCGTCGCCACGAAACGCCATCTCCTTCCCGTTCTGATGCTGGCGCTCAATTTCCGGGAGCAGCAACTCTTCCCAGCCCTCAGCGCTGTGGACATTGCCCGGCCGCAGCTTCGCCGCCAGACAGTCGCCTTCACGGTTGAACAGCAGTAGCGGGTGATAGCAAGTGGACTCGAAGTGGCCGTTGTAGGCACTGTTCTCCTGCTGGCCGTAGACCGGGATCTCGGTCGAGTCCATGTCCAGCACCACCCGCTGCGGAGAATCCACGGATTCTGCCTTGGCGATCAAATCTCGGTTGATCGCCTCCAAACCAGCAACGTTCTCCTCTTGTGCCAGCACTTCGGTTTCGAACGACTGACGCCGGGAGGTCAGGGCTGCTCCACGCTCCCAGATCTTCTCCGAACCGATCAGCCGGAACGCCGGGCCTTGCGCTAGCCGCTCGGCGTCGTTGACGTCTTCGTACCCCGCCAGGCGGCTGTAGACTGACTGTCGCAGCAGGTCCGCCAGCGGCAACTGGGTGTTCTTCCCCCGAGGGTCGGTCAAGTGTTGCTGGACGAGTTCGCTCAATCCCAGACGTTCGTCCAACTCGCGCACCAGAATCAAACCTCCGTCCGAAGTGACCCGTGACCCCTGAAAATCTACCTTCAACGAAGCATTGAACGAGAGCTGAAAGGGCTGGTTTTGTTTCTCACCCACTGGGTGTGTACCTCCGAGGCGTCTTCATTGCGTTCAGGCCCGCGTAAATACTGATGAAGAATAACGCCCGAAGGTTCGTTGGAACGACTTCATCTCGGAAATCCGGGTTAAATACTTGCCGCGAACCGTTCGTGTCCCAACGTGGTGGTCTCTACGCTGCGGGCGCGACCTTGCTCTGCTCCCCGCGTTGCGCGTGCAGCCGCAGAACGCGTTCGGCGATGTGTTCGGCGCAGAGTCCGAACTCGCGCATCAGATCCCAGGGCTTTCCCGAAAGGCCGAAGCGGTCGTTGACGCCCACCATATCGAAGAGCAGCGGGCGCTCTGGATTCCGTCGCTGTTGAAGAATGGCGGCGGCGATGATGCCGCCGAAGCCGCCCACTTGGTGCTCCTCTGCGGTTACAACGAGACCCGTCTCATCCGCGGCGCGCGCGACGGCAGCCGTGTCGAGCGGCTTCACCGTGTGCACGTTGACAACGCGTGTTTCGAGGCCGTGCTCCTTCTTGAGCAGCCACGCGGCGCGCATGGATTCCGGCACCATGGGGCCGCACGCCACGATGGAAACGTCCTCACCTTCCCCGGCGTACTCGCTGGATAGGAATGTCTCAAACGCATCCACGAAGCGCGGCTTCTCGCCTCGATAGCGGATGATGTTCGCCACGCCGAACTTGAATGGAGTCGCTTTCGTCGTCACCACGGGCGTCCCCTCGCGCGCGAAGCGGATGTACGTGGGCCCGTCGAGCTCCAGCAGGCCGAACAGCGTCGCGCGCTCGGTCTCCACCGAATCGCACGGGACGAGAAGATGCATGTTGGGGAGGACGTTCATCAACGAGATCTCTTCCAAGGCCTGGTGCGTGGCTCCGTCCGCTCCGACGGAGATGCCGCCGTGCGCGCCGGCGATCTTCACGTTCACGTTCGAGTAGCAGATCGTGGTGCGAATCTGGTCCCAGCACCGCCCGGAGGCAAAGACACCATAAGTTCCGGTGACCGGGACCAAGCCCTCCTTGGCGAGACCCGCCGCCACAGACATCATGTTCTGCTCGGCGATGCCCAGGCTGAAGACGCGATTCCTGCGTTCGGGATGCTGGGCTTCGAAATCCGTGATGCGGATGGACCCGGAAATATCGGCATGAATCGTCACTACGCGCTCATCGGCGCCGGCGGTTTCCAGGCCGCGTCCAAAGCCCATGCGCGTCGAGTCCATCTCGACCTTCATGCTCTCGCCGACGTTCCACCAGTAGTCGCGACGGAACTTGGGCAGCGACTCTATGGTCTTCCCTTTCGCCGCTTGAGCATTTTCCGCGGCTGAGGCGAGCATGGCCTGCATCCGCTCCGCCGGCAACGCGGGCGTGGCTAGATCCACCATGGCTTTCTCAAACTGCTCGCGGTTGGGGGCGATGCCGTGCCATCCGGCCTGGTTTTCCATGAACGAAACGCCTTTGCCTTTGATGGTGTGCGCGATGATGACCGTGGGTCGCCCGCACGTGACGCGCGCGCGCTCGAAGGCGTCCAGAATCTGCTTCATGTCGTGGCCGTCGATTTCCAGCACATTCCAGTTGAACGCCGCGTATTTCTCGACGATGGGATCGATGTTCATCACTTCGCGAACCCAGCCGTCGATCTGCAGGTCATTCTTGTCCACGATGCCGCAGAGGTTGTGGATCCTATAGTGGCCTGCGGCCATCGCGGCTTCCCAAATGCTCCCTTCCTGCTGCTCGCCGTCGCCCATGATGCAGTAGACGCGATACGCCGCGCCCCGGAGCTTCCCCGCCAGAGCGTTCCCCACCGCAATCCCTAAGCCCTGGCCGAGCGAGCCACTGGAGATTTCGATCCCAGGCAGCTTGAGCCAGTTCGGATGGCCTTCAAAACCAGACCCAAGCTGGCGGAGCAAAACCGTCTCATCGAGGGGGAAGTAGCCAGCCTTGCCCAACGCCACGTAAAGCGCTGGGGCTTTATGTCCGGTGGACCAGAAAACTCGGTCACGCTCCGGCCAATTCGGCTCGGCAGGGTCGTGGTTCAGCACCCGAAGGTAAAGCGCTGCGGCAATGTCCATGATCGAGAGCGTCCCGCCGGGGTGGCCTGAGCCGGCGGCAAAGATGTCGATGAGGTTGACAGCCCGCATCTCCCGAGCGGCTTGGCGCAATTCCTCGACGTTAAGTCTGGGACCGCGTTGCTCATGACTCGAACCCATGAGGCCGACCTCCTACGGGCATTGATCGGGCGGAAAAGCCAACTAGTGCGAAGATTGGCGAGCCTGTGAGAACAGGCCTGAAATGTTGCGGAAAATCTCCAACCCCAGGCACAACATGACGGCTATCACCTTTATTACCAAGACGATAGCCTCCGAGCGTCCGACCCCACCCCGCACCTGCGGCAACGCCGGACAGGGCGCCTGTCAACCGCTACTCTCGCACTCGTCAGTCTCCCCGTGCAAGACAGCCGCCTAGGACGGGAATGCCGGACAGCCACTTCCTTGAGATTGATCGGCCTCCATTGCGGTACTGATGTGGCTAACCCATTTACTCGGGTTGCTTGGGACGCCGTGTTACCAGGAAAGACATAATGTCCCGCCCCGAGTTGATCCTCAGCCAAAGTCAAAGTCAGAAGTCAGTCCTGGACACAGGATACAAGGGCGGCTCCCCCGCCTCAGCCGAAAATCGAGTGTCCTGCCGTTAAACTAGCTACAACGGAGAGGACACATGAACAACTGAGCTGCCCCCCGAACAGCATATTCAACTTGGAATCATGTCTCCAAAGAAGTGACCGTATACTGTCCTTCCACCATCAACGATCAGCGTGGCTCCCGTGACAAAGCGCGATTCGTCTGAGGCAAGAAAGACACAAGCATGGGCCACGTCTTCCGCTTCCCCAAGGCAACGCAAAGGATGCGCCGCCAAAAATTCCTCATAGCGTTCTGGCGACTCCTTCAATTTTGACAGAAGCTCATGATTCATCGGTGTATCAATGAATCCGGGACACACACTGTTGACACGAATGTGCCTCGGCCCGAAATCGACCGCCAAACTACTGCTTAGAGCCAACAACCCGCCTTTCGCTACCGCGTAGGGAAAGTAGTTGGACTGGGCTCGAAAGGGGTGCGTAGACGCGATATTAATAATACCTCCACCCTCCGTGCCCATCAGAGGGATCACGTGTTTCGAGCAAAGCCATACGCCTTTCAGGTTTACTGCCATGCAATGCTCCCAGACCTCCTCGCTGATCTGGAGTGCGTTGCCAGCCACCGCGATTCCCGCGCTGTTGACCAGGATGTCCACCTTGCCGTAGCGACTGGCAGTGGCTGCCGCCATGCGCTTGACATCCTCCTCTCGCGCCACGTCCGTGAGCACAAACAGGGCGTCTCCTCCGCGCTCCAGGATTCCCACCTCGACACATTTGCCAAGCTGAGGGTCAACGTCGGCAATCACTAGGCGAGCACCCTCGCACGCGAAGAGTTCGGCTGTCGCCAGTCCTATTCCACTGCCGCTGCCGGTCACAATCGCAACTTTTCCTCTTAATCGCATACTTGCACCCCCTGGTGTGGCACAGAGATTCCGCTTTTACATCTCCTTATCAGGCTCGAATGGACCTCCGAATCCACTCAAGATTAGCCGGCGGCAGTAGTCCGTAGTTATAAAATTGCACACCTTCCACCTTGCACTCATTGAGGAGTTGGAGTCTTGCCCGTAATTCCCTCTCGTTAGTGATGTCAGGATAGTAAGCTCGTAAGCCAACGTGCAGCGGCACGCCGCAACGATCACGGTACTCCGACGCACGCCGCAATTCCTTTCCTGCTAACCTTATCTCACGAAAGAACTGGATTAGGAGGAAGCGATCGATGACCGTCGCAAGCGACTGCCATTCAATCCCCGCATCACCGCCTGTTACGAAACGGGAACTGGCCGCGCGCATGATGAGCTGCACTTCTCTTCTTACGGATTGACGTATCTCGCTCACCAGCGAAGAAACAGTTTGGTCCCGGGCAAGCAATAGCGAGTTCAGACTGGTACGACCTAACGTCTCCACTAATCGCGCTTCGATGGTCTCCGGATCGTTTACGGCCGGCTTTCCTTCGCCTTTGAAATAGGTCTCGAGCTCTTTCCGGAGTTTCGTTTTAATTAGTTCGGGATCAGCTTCCAACGCCTGGATGCGATCTTTGCAGTAGCAGCAAAAACATAGGGAGAGAAGGAAATCGTGTAACAAATCCAGACAAATGCCGGCCTTATCGTGATGAGAGAGGTGCCCATGGCCCATGAATCCAATGGCTTCCAATTCCAGGGCGGCCAGCTCGTAATGATCAGCTAGGTCTGTCGCCAAAGCCAGGGCATAGGCCCTAGCGTGAGGATGGCTGGGGCACAGCGCGTACGTGTACCGCTCCCCATAGACGTTCTCGATTGTCATATCGCGGTGCAGTTCCCCGAGGCGACTATTGTGGAAGAACACCGTCCAACCATGAACCCTGAAGTTCCTAGCCTGCGCTGCCCTAATGATTGGCCGGAGGGGATCTCCCTCGGAGGCAAGGCTGGCCCTCATTGGCTTGAGAGCGGTCCTCTCATAGTAATTCGGGTGGGGCTCGAAGTAGGCCACGCCGTCTTCCAGGAAGTAGACCGTTCGCCTTGGATTGTGAGGCAGCAACAACCGCCCGGCGTGATAAGTAGTCGCGACACTGAGAGCACTGAAGCCGCAGTCAACGAGTTCGCCCACGACAGTCTCCGCCCCCGCATCGAGCACATCCCAAGGGTAAATCCAGATTGAGTACTGCAAGGGCCCTTTGTCAGCCTTTTCTGGCTGCATACCATCAATCTTCGATTTCTTCTTTTTCATCCCTGCGCTCTCTGTTTCGAGACTAACTTCTCCGGTCTTATTGGGACGGTTCGGTCTATGCGGATCAATTCGATCCGTGGGATCGAGACAAAGACTACCGCCGCTGCCAAGGGGTGCATCAAGCCGACTGTCACAAAGATTGGTGCATAGGAGAAGTGATCGACTACCCACCCGATGAGAAGCATGAAGACCATGGCGCCAAAACTGCTGCTCAATGCCGAGAGCCCGTAGACAGAGGCCACCACTTTCGACGGAAACAGATCCGCCGGTAAAGTGATGATATTGGCCGACCAGGCCTGCTGACCAAAGGTGGCTAGACAGATGAAAGCAATCGCGATGCGGGCATCGGACACGTGTGCCGCCGCAATCGCGAGGGGCATGCACGCAGCGCTGCCTGCCATTGCGACTTTGCGGGCTTTGTTCAAGGACCACCCACGGCGCATCAAAAACGTATTAATCCATCCCCCAGCTACGCTCCCAAAGTCGGCGGTCAAGAATGGGATCCAGGCGAAGTAACCGATCTGCTGAAGGCTGAAGCCGCGTACCGAGTGCAGATATTCTGGTAACCAAAAGAGGTAGAAGTACCAAGCCGGATCGGAGATAAACCGCACCAACATTAAAGCCCACACTTGCCGAAAACCCAGGAGCGCTTTCCATGGAAGTGCGGCTGTTCCGTCATTGCTTTTGCTTGCGTCG
>JAIQGH010000148.1 GCA_020072655.1 Terriglobia bacterium
GCATCGGGTGGGTGCGTGGCGAGTGCCCCGGCTTCTGACCGACGACGAGTGACGCGCATCACAAGCCCTTGGGGGACGGCCCCTTAACGTCGGCTGGCGGGCGCCGTCTAAGCGGGCGACGAGACCCAGGCGGGGCACGCCGTCCGCCGCAACCCCAAGGAGCGAACGATGCATCGCAACCCGACCCTCTCACTGGTCGCCACCGCGGCCCTGGTGGCGCTAGCGCTCTTCTTCATTGGCCGGCATTTCTGCCATCGCAGTACCGACTTCATTGTGTATCACCTGGCGGCCAAGAGTTTCCTGGCGGGGCGCACCGACCTTTATTCGGAAACCTTTGCCTTGGGCCCTCCGATGCAGTATGTGTACCAGCCCTTGTTCCTGCTGATGGTGCTCCCTCTGGGCTGGCTCCCCTTCGCCGATGCCTTTGGGATCTGGTTTGCCACGCTCGCCCTGGCGACCGGCCACCTCCTTCGGCTGGCTTACCGCGAATGGCGGCCGCTGCGGGCGGGAAACTACTGGCTCATCGTCCTCACCATCGCGGCGGTGCCTGTGCTCTATGCCTTGAGGACTGGGAACGCGCATCTGCTTGTGGTCCTGCTAACTCTCGCAGGCATCGTTGCCTGGAGCAGGAAAAGAATCTGGGCAGCAAGCCTACTTCTCGCGCTCGCGGGAGCCATCAAGGTATTTCCTCTGTTACTGTTTCCGTTCTTCGTCGTGCGCCGGGAGTGGAAACTCGCCTTGCGGTTGGTGCTCTTTTCCTGCGTTTTTTGGGCGTTGCCGATGGTGTACTTTGGGCCGCGTCAAACCGTTGCTCTGTACCAGAGCTGGTATGACACCGTCGCTCGCGACGTACAAGGTTTCGAACGGCTTCACCAATTGGATTATTCCTTAGCGGGAACCACTCGACGCTGGCTCAGCCACGTCGATTACCCGCAATTCCGCGACAAGGATTATCCCCAGGCGAATTGGCTGGATCTTCCGCCCCGCGCGGTGCGGGCCATGGCGAGGGTTCTGCAAGGATTGGTCCTGGGGTTCTCGCTCCTCCTGGTGGGCTTGTGGCGGGAGCCCAGAGCGGAGGAACCAGTGGGCGGGGTGTCCTGGAATCACCTCGCGATCGCAACGACCGCGAGCCTCTTCGTCACCTCACAACTACTCGTCGGACCCTACACGATCTTTCTTTATCTCTCCGCGTGGCTGATTCTCGCGCTGACCTTGCCGGTGGTTGTTCAGCACTGTGCCCCGCGCCTCAATCATTGGCTATTGGCCATCGGTGTGGCAAATTTCCTCATTTTGGCGATTCCGGGACGGTCTAATCGCCGGGCGCTGGAGGCTTATGGCGCCTTTTCGGTGCTGGGAATTGGCTTGTGGTTGATTAGTATGATCGCCGGCTGGAAGGTGCTTCAGGCAACAAGGTTCAGGAAGGATTGAACTTGACGGCGTCGATTGGCGGCTCGTCAGGTCCTGCCTGCTCTTCCTTCAGCTAGCTATTGTGACTTTCGACGAGTTCGCGGGCGCGCTCGGCGGCGCGCACCACGGCTTTGATGAGCGTGACGCGCAGGCCGCCTTCCTCGAGCTCCAGCAAGCCGTCGATCGTGCAGCCGGCGGGAGTGGTGACGACGTCCTTTAACTTGGCGGGATGCTCGCCCGTATGCAGAACGAGCGCCGAAGCGCCAAGCAACGTCTGCGCGGAGAGTTCCGTGGAGAGTTCGCGCGGCAAGCCGAGCTTCACACCGCCCTCCGCCAGCGATTCGATAATCATGTACACGTAGGCAGGTCCAGAGGCGGAGAGGCCGGTGATCGCGTCCATGTGTCTTTCATCCACAACCACCGTCCGGCCCATGGCGCTGAAAATCGCCTGCGCGATCTTCAAGTCTTCCTGGGTGGCGTGTTTGCCCCGGCAGATAGCCGTCATGCCCTGGCGAATAAGGCAAGGAGTGTTGGGCATGACGCGAATCACGCGGTGTCCGCGATCCAGCTCCCCCTCGATGAGCGCTGTCGTGACGGAAGCGGCTACGGAAATCACCAAGGAATTCTTCGGAAGGCATTTGCGAATTTCGCGAAGAACCTCTCTGACCTGCTGAGGTTTGACCGAGAGCATCACCAAGTCGGCGCCGGCGACGGCCTGGCGATTGTCCGTGAGCGCCTTCACGCCGTATTTTTCGCCGATATAATCGGCGCGAGGCGGGTCGGCGTCCGTGGCCACGACGCGGCTGACCGAGATCAGTTGCGCGCCGAGCATGCTGGAGAGGAGCGCCTCGCCGATTTTTCCCGCCCCAATCAAGGCCAGCTTCCTTACGGGAAGCGGTCGCAAAAGCGTTCCAGTGGGGTCCTTATGATCTGTCTTGGCTGCTGAACGCATAGTCCTCCTCGCGACCTCTCAGGGATGGTCGCTCCGTCTCCCCTTCGCACGATGCCAGCCGATGACGCTAACCTAGCGGCGCGCTTCGGCCTGGGCTGCCGTGGCCTCTTCCGCGGGCCGCTTCCAGGCCATCATCTTGCGCAGCTCACTCCCAACCTTCTCGACGACGTGGTGGGCAGCCTTGGCGCGCATCTCCTGGAATTTCCTGCCGCCGCTGGCGCTCTCTTCCATCCACTCGCGGGCAAAGGAACCATCCTGAATGTCCGCCAGGATCTTCTTCATGGTCTGGCGCACGTGGGCGTCGATGACCACTGGCCCGCGCGTGTAATCGCCGTACTCGGCGGTGTCGCTGACCGAGTATCGCATGTACTTCAACCCGCCCTCGTAAATGAGGTCGACGATCAGTTTCAGCTCGTTGAGACACTCGAAGTAAGCGATTTCCGGCTGGTAGCCTGCCTCGACCAGGGTCTCGAAGGCCGCGGTGACCAGCTCCGAAACCCCGCCGCAGAGCACCACCTGCTCGCCGAACAGGTCGGTCTCGACTTCTTCCTTGAAGGTTGTGCGAATCACGCCCGCCTTCAGGCATCCCAGGCCCTTGGCGTAAGCCAGCGCCGTCTGCTCGGCCTGGCCCGAGGCATCGCGCTCGACAGCCACCAGCGCCGGCACGGCCAGTCCTTCCGTGAAAAGCTCGCGCAGCCGATGTCCGGGGGACTTGGGAGCGATCATGATTACGTCCACCTCGGGTGGTGGCACGATGAACTTGTAGTTGATGTTGAACCCGTGGGCGAAGAGCAGCGTCTTGCCCTTGCCCATGTGCGGCGCCATTTGCTCCTTATACACCTTGGCTTGGATGGGGTCGGGAATGAGCACGGAGATCAGGTCGGCGCGCCTCGTTGCTTCCGGCGTATCGAGCACTTCAAACCCCGCCGCCAGGGGCTTCGCCCGCAGCTCGGGCTTGGGGAGTTCGCCCACAATCACCTTGACGCCGCTGTCGCGCAGGTTCAGCGCGTGGGCGTGTCCCTGGCTGCCGTAGCCGAGGATGGCGACCGTCTTCCCCGCCAGGTATTTCAGATCACCATCGGCTTCATAATAGACTTTGGCCACAAAATCCTCCTCATTGATGAACTGTGAAAAGGGAATGATAAACCGAAAAGGCCCTTATTTCGAGGCCCGTTCAGCATTAAGCGCTGTCTCGCCATCATGTCTGGGCGGCAACAAGCTCAGGCTGCGGAATGCTGGACTTCACGCGGGCGAAAGGCAGTATTTCCTGCTTGCCGAAATCGAGGCTCGCGGAACTGGGCTTGCGATCTCCCGGGATCTCCAGCAGGTACTTCCCGTGGCTGCCGAAGATCAACTTCGATTCCGGGAAAGTCTGCAGGAAGCGCGCGAGGCTCGAGGAGTCGGCGTCGGCGTCGATGAATACAAAAGACGCGTCACCCTCCGGCTCGTGGCGATAGTAAGTGACGTTCTCGACGCCTTCCACGCGCCGCAGGAAGTTGAAGATATGGTCGACTTCGTGTTCGGGCGTCTCCACGAGGGCGACAACTGAGAAGCCTTCCGTCCGGGCGGCCATCGCCAGGGTCACGATGCTGACCCCTTTGCGGCGGAAGATATTCATCAGCCGGCAGGAAGTGATCGGATCACCGTTGGTCTCGAGCGCCAGCAGCCACTGCATGTTGAACTCCTCAGGGTGTGCTCAGGTAGCGCCGGGATTTAGCCCGGTAGTTTCCAGAGATGCCGCCCTCCCGGCGGGGCCGGGACAGGTTCCAGGCGGCGCTACACGGCGCAAAGGGCAGGGCAAGCCCTGCCCCTACACTGCCCACAAATCGTCGAGCGCTTCTTCTTCCTCCACCAGCACGCGCGGCGGTTCCACCACCATTTCCGCCAGCGATCCCCCTGGCGGGACGATGGGATAAACGTTCTCCGCCGGGTCCAACCAGAAATCGATCAGCCGCGGCTCGCGATCGCTCAGGAAATCGCGCACGGCGTCGGGGACATCGGTGCGGTGGTCGACGCGCACGCCACGAATGCCGTAGGATTCCGCCAGCTTGGCAAAATCCGGCGAAAAGGTGAGATCGATGTCGCAATAACGCTTTTCAAAGAAGATTTCCTGCCACTGCCGGACCATGCCGAGAGAGCGATTGTTGATGATCGCGATCTTTACCGGCACCCGGTATTGCGCCACGGTCGCGAGGTCGTTCAGAGTCATCTGGAAACCACCGTCCCCGACAATGGCGATCACCTGGCGGTTGGGGAAAGCGAGTTGTGCCCCCATTGCCGCCGGAAAGCCGTAACCCATCGAACCGAGGCCGCTCGAACTGAGCCAGGTACGGGGCTTACGGAATTCCCAATATTGCGCCGCCCACATCTGGTGCTGGCCGACATCCACGGAAGCGATGGCATCCTCGGCCGCGTAATGCGATAGGGTTTGGATCACGTATTGGGGTTTTACTGCGTGCCCGTACTTGTCGTAGGTGAGCGGATACTCGGAGCGCCAGGACTCAATCCGCTGCAGCCATTGCCGGCGAGCGGGTGGGGTCAGGTCTTTGCCTTCAGGCAGGCGGCGCTTCAAGACTTCGAGCAGGGCGCGCAGCGTCTCGCGCGCGTCGCCGATCAGGCCAATATCTACGCGGACGTTCTTGTTGAGTTCTGCCGGGTCAACATCAATATGGATCTTCTTGGCGAGTGAGGCAAAATCCTTCAAGCGGCCCGTGACGCGGTCATCAAAGCGCACGCCGACGCCGATCAGGAGGTCGCAGTTGCAGATGGACTGGTTGGTCGCGTAGGAACCGTGCATACCCAACATCCCCAGCGAGAGGGGATGGGCCGAGGGGAAGGCTCCGAGACCCATCAGCGTGGTCGTTACCGGAATGTGGGTCAGTTCGGCCAGCTCGCGCAGCTCCTGCCAGGCGTTGGCGGCAATGACCCCGCCGCCCGCGTACAACACCGCCCGACGGCTCTCCAGAATCATTTCCGCCGCGCGTTCGATATCCTCATCCTTCCACTCGCGGATTCTTTCCAGTTGGGCGATTCCCGGCGTCGTCGGGTAAGTCGGCTCGGCGGATTCCATCAGGACGCTCTTGGGAAGGTCCACCAGCACCGGTCCGGGGCGGCCCGAGATCGCTGTCTTGAACGCTTGATGGATAACGGAAGGCAGGTCCGCCGCCGACCGCACCAGGAACGAGCGTTTGGTCGAAGGCATGCTGATGCCAATGGTGTCGCATTCCTGGAAGGCGTCCTTGCCAATCAGGGGCAGGGCGACCTGCCCGGTCAGGGCAACTACGGGAATCGAGTCCATCATGGCGGAGGTGAGCCCCGTGGTCAGGTTGGTCGCTCCCGGGCCGGACGTGCCCAGACATACACCAACTCTTCCGGTAACTCGCGCGTAGCCGTCAGCGGCAAACGCGGCGGCTTGCTCGTGCCGGACCAGCAGGTGCCGAATCCCGCTGCTGTAGAGGGCATCATACAGCGGCAATACCACCCCCCCGGGCAGGCCGAAGAAGACCTCCACATTCTCGCGGCGGAGACTTTCCAGGAGTATTTCGGAGCCGTTAAACTGCCTTCCCATCGTTTCTATCCGCTCTAGATGCCGCTGGAAACTGTCGATACCGACCAGTCGGTAGGTAATTTATCACGGCCGCCAGGGGGCCGTCAACCCCCCTTCTGGGGCCCAAACCTTATACGGGAACTAGGGGAGATTTCCGGGGCGAAGCGCCCAGCCCCGACGACGTTCGTCGGGGCAAGACGATGTCCGGTTGCACCGCGTTCCAGTCGCACGCCCCGGAATTGGAGGGGCGGTACGCGCCGACGCACGAACCGATGCCATGGCGAGCGAAGCAACCCTGGACAGCAGATACCGCGGCGGCGGTGCCGCTTTCTGCCAGGATCCCGACTGCCGGTCCCGACCCACAGACAAACACCGCAAGGACGCCCGGGACATGAACCTGTAACGCCTCCTCGATGCCCGGCACGTTTTTCTCGCAGGTGGGCGGCAGCGGTCGAAAGAGGGTATTGGCGTGCCCGATCCCCGGGCGCGCGAAATAGTCGCCGAGAGCCGCAGCCCGGCTCTGGTGGGCAGCGTCGGCAACCCGCCCGGGGGCGGGCGGGCGCCCCGCGCCGATCGCCAGCGTTGTTTCCGGTACAACGACATGCAGGGTAAGGTCTTCCGGCACCACGGTACGCCGGTGAGTCACTGCGCCCCCTTCCTCTGCGCAGGTCACGAAGCCGCCTAGCCACGCAGCGCGCAGGCTGTCGCCACGATCTTCGTAGATCGAAGCGAGGTTGAGGAGGGCCCTTTCATCCAGACCCAGGTGGAAGGAATGCTCGGCCGCGAGCAGCCCGGCCAGCACGGCGGCTGTGCTCGATCCCAGCCCCACGGCGACCGGCACGGAGCTATAGATTTCGAAATCGGCGCCGGTGAACTCCAAACCCTTCCAATCGAGCGCGGCGACCATGGCTCGGACGGCGAGATTCGACCGGTCGCGCGGCACGCGCTCGCCGTGCTCGCCGAAATAGCGGATACCCACGCGCCCATCAATCCGGGGCGTGACTTTTACATTCAGCGGCGCGTCAAGCGCCAACGCGGCACAGTTGAGCGCTCCACCAAAATTCCCTACGGTCGCAGGGACGCGGACGAGAACGGAATGGTTTGGCATGCCTGGACCCTTTTCGCGCCGGCGCGGCGGCCGGCCGGTTTGCCCGCCGACCGCTCTCCCGCTGCATCAAGAATCGGCCTGCATGCGGGCGATGTGAAATCGGAAATTTCTATCGTGTAGATAGATGCAGCTTATACACGCCGAGGGAAGGGGATCGGGCAGGGGATGCGCGGGCGGGGCCGGTCCATTCCGCGCGCTATCGGAGCGGATAGTTCTCCCCGCAACTCCTTGATTGTGGTATATTTCGCGGCATGAGTGGTATCGACCACGCGCACCACCTGGAGGAACTCTCCAAGAAACTGGTCGGGGCAGCAGAGAAACGGGCCGCGCTCCGAGCGCAGGCTGCCGCCTCCCGCAAGGGCCGCGCAACGGCAAAGTCGGTCGCCCAGCAGAAAAGGCTGAAACGGGAAATCCAGCAACTCTCGCGCAGCATCGACGACTTGATCAGGTCCATCGCCCAGCCTCCCCCGCGCCGCACGGAGCGCCGGACGGGAGTGATTCCCGTCACCCTGCACATCGAATCCAAGGGAAGAAAATACCAGCAGGTAGCTTCCACGCTGGATGTTTCCGAGCGCGGGCTGCGAATCCTGACCGTCACCTCGCTTATGCCCGGTCAAACCCTGGCGGTTTACTCGCAGGGTGCGTTGCTCGGGAATTGCCGTGTGGTGTGGGTTGCCGGCGCGGGCTCCGACCACGTCGTACTCACCGCTCTCGGCGAGAGCTAACCCTTCCTCGCCATTGCCGGCAAGATCGGCGACATAACCGACTTCGCGGAACGCCTTGACCAGATAGTCGGCGGATTCACGGTCGTCTTCGATAATCAAGAGGCGCATCTGAGTGTCGGTTGCGGTCAAAGCAGGCAGCTTTCTATCACCATGGCGCGGTCGGCGGCCTCATGC
>JAIQGH010000149.1 GCA_020072655.1 Terriglobia bacterium
GTTGTAATACCCGGGCTGACTGGTGCCGTAGGGATTGTTCGGGTTGTAGGCGCCCGGGTTGGTTGGGGTGGCCCCGACATTCCCACGAGAGCCCGTCGTGGGGCCGCCCGTCGGGCCGCTGCCGCCCCCGGACGTTCCCCCGCCGCCGGTCGGACCGCCTCCCCCTCCCGTTCCGCCCCGGCCCCCAGCGCCTCCTCCGCCCGGAAAACCTCCCCCGCCCTGTCCCCCGCCTCCACCCTGTCGCTGTGCCAAACGCTGCGGCAAGAGCAGTCCTTCCAGACGCGCCGCCAGCAGGAGGGGTTCGTGCGGAAAATCCGGGGCTTCGAGCGCGGCTCCCGGCGGGCCGCCCGGGAACGGGGCGCCTTGCATGGGTTCAGTGACGTCGGGGACAGAAAGAGGCCGTAATCCTTCCAGCCCCCGCACGTCGACAGGATAAATCGCCACGTTCGCCTTATTCGCGGCGTCGATGGTAGCCGCGAGCTCGGACTGCCGTTCCGCGGTGAGCGGAAATCCGCCGGAGAAAAAGATCATCGTCTTCCGCCCAGGAACCGGGCGGAGCGTCCTCGCCAGGCTACGGATGGCCAGAAGCACGCTGCGCGCAGCATAATCCGACCGCATCTGGACCACGCTCGGGCGGCCGAACTGGGCTATCTCGGTTGTTTGGCCGGGCTCGTTGGGCCGGAGCATGGCGAACTTGACGTTGCCGACCGCGCGTTTCAGAGCGTCTGCATCAGCGGTGAAATTCTGCGTCACCCGGGAGAAGCCGCTGAAATCCACGACCGCCATCAGACGATCCGGCGAGGCGCTCTTGGCGACGAATTGCCCTGCCGCCTGCCGGGCGCGCTGCTGCTCGCTGGGATCCATCGTGGAATTGTCGAAGAAGAGGACCATATAGCGCGGCTGGGCGGGCGCCTGAGGACTTTGGGCGTCGGAGGTTCGGGTGAAGCTGGTGATGGGCTGCTCCTTCCCGTCCTCGAAAACGTGAAACTCTTTGGCCGCCAGGTCGCGGACGTACTTTTGCTTCTTGTCCATCGCCACCACGTCCACCAGGACCAGGTTCGCTTCTCCGCGGAGGACCGTGGGCGACATCGGCAGTTGCCCTCCTTGCGGAGATGGGGGCACTTGGGCAAAGGCGGCCCGAAATCCGCAGAAGGAAGCAAGGATCAAACCCATTCCCAGGAACCGCCGGGTGAGACGCATGGAACACCTTCCTAGAGAGGAATTTCCACGGTGCGGTTAAGCGCCGAGATCTGGGCGCCCTCCGAATCGCGCACGACCTGCCGCACCAGGTACGTGCCGGGCCGGACGTCGAAGGTCATTCTCGCCGTAATGCCCGATTGCAGCAGCTTCTCCAGGCTGCCATCCAGCAGCCGGAATGCCAGGCGTTTTTCTTTCCCGGTGAGGAATTTGCCGTCGCGGTCGAAGAGGGCGGTGACGAAGGTCAGGTCGTCGATGTTGCGCCCGTCCGCCTTGCGAAAGGGCAGGAACCGCAAGTCCAGATGGGTGAGCACGGAGAGCTTGGTGTCGAGCTCGTTGACCTTGAAGAATTGGGTGTGGACGGCGACGGGAAGTTCGTTCACCTCGTCGTGAGAAAAGACGGCCTGCTCAATCTCCTCTTTGGCGCGCGCGGCGGGGTCGTCGGGCTGGCGGGGGGCGAAGTAGCCGCTGCGAGCCTGGATCGCATAACGTTCCCGCGTGTTCAGGGACACTTTCAAGGTATACATGCGGCCGTCGAACTTCAAGTTCTGCGGCGAGAATCCCAGCAAGTAATAAACTTCAGGGAGTGAGCCAACCTTCCGGAATCCTTCGTTGAAGTCATTGTTGTTGTGAAAGAACTCGCCCCCGGTGTCGTCGGCCAGGTTCTTGAGGACGTCGGAGACCACTTTCATCCGGTCGAGGTACATCTGGGCTTTCCTTCCCGTCAGTCCGGCATTGCTCGGTAGGACGGGACTCTGGCTGGCATCGCCCAGGGGTAGGGCGACGTAGAGGCCGCGGGAATCGAGGGTGTTGATGATGACGTTGGCACGCAGCGCCCGGTCCACGATTTCCTCCAGGCGCGGCTCGGCAGTCAGCAGGAGAAAGCCGGGAGACAGAAGCACGATGCTCCTCTGGCCGGGGGCGGCCGACATCCGGCGCACGACGCTCTCCAGGCTGCGAAGTGCGTAGTCCGTTTCGGTCTGGAAGCGAGGCAGGGCGGCGTAGGCCTGCTGCTCCGTCAAGACCTGAGCTTGGATGGGGGAAATCTGTGCCGTCGGATCGCACTGCGAGGCTTCATCCATCCCGACGGCGAGCGCGTCGGGGTCCCGCTCCTGGACGATCAGGTAAGCCTGGTAGTCGAAGACTTCCGGACAAACACCCGCCCGGCTGGGGACAATCGTGCGCGGGCGAATGAGCCCCAGATCTTCGTGCAGCTTCCCGAGGTCATCGGTGAAGTCCAGGTTATGCTCGCCGGAGGTCGTGAAGATGCCCACCCGGTCGCCAGGCTGAAGCGCGGCCGTGAGGTAGCGCGTCGCCGCCTCGCGCGTCTGCACGATCTCCTCGAAACTCATGTGGATGTCGTCGAAGAAAAGGGCGAGGTAGCGCTCCGGAGTGGTGGCGGCCAGCTTGGTTTCCGGTTCGGCTTCTGGCTCGGTCCCCTCGGCCGGCGTGGTCGCGCGGCGGAGGGCCTTCTCCGCGGGTCTCTCAATGTCGAAATGGCTGAGCGTCTGCACCTTGCCATTGTCTTTGAGGATGAAGTTCTCTTTCCGTAAGCCGCCGACCGGGCGTCCGTGGGAATCCCGCACGACGACCCGCACCAGGACCAGGTTGCGCTGGGCCTGAATCCTGAAACTGGCATCGTTTTCCTTGGAGACGACCTCGGGAGTCTGCGCCTTCTCGTCCTCAGCGGAGGCGGGGCAGGGAACCGCCAGGACGCTCGCCGCGATCGCCGCGAGGAAAAACGGGCTCCGACTGCGGCCACGCGAAATGTGACGGGCCAGATTCATGGCGGCCATTTCCTGCCGGCAGGAAGGGCGTCCGCGACGGGCATTCGTGCCACGGGTGCCCCAGCTCCTGGCATCGGTTTCAGCCCCGTGCCCGTAGTATCCTGCCCGCTATTGACGTTGTCAAGGCAACCCTCCGACCCTGGTACTTTGTGCACGTGCACCCTGCGCGTAAGCAAGTCTAGCGATGGTCACGCTGACTGCTCGAGCCTCGCACAGCTTGATTTGCACGAGTCAATCTGCAATCCTCACAACGCAGCTTTCAACGGCCCCGAGGGATTTCCCAGCTTGGTCGGGCCGCTGATCGCGGGCAATTGACCTTTCCCCGAGGTATTCCCGTGGCATACAGAAGCCTTCGTGATTTCGTCGCGCGGCTGGAATCGGCTGGCGAGCTCAAGAGGATTGCGAGCGCGGTGGATGTGGATCTGGAGATCACCGAGATCACAGACCGCGTCTCGAAGGCGGGTGGCCCCGCGCTGCTCTTTGAAAAGCCCTGTTCGGCGAAGGATGGCGTCGAGTACTCGATGCCCCTGCTCATCAACGCGCTGGGCTCGAAGCGGCGCATGGAGCTCGCCCTGGAAGTGAACTCGCTGGAAGATGTGGCGCGGCGCATCGAAGACCTGCTGGAAATGAAACCGCCCGAGAGCTTTCTCGACAAGGTCAAGCTCCTCCCCAGGATTTCCGAGCTTGGGTCGTTCTTCCCGAAAACAATCAAAAGCGGGTCTGTGAAAGAGGTCATCGAGTCGGACAATTTGTCGCTTCGGCGGTTCCCTATCATGAAGTGCTGGCCCCAGGATGGCGGACGGTTCATCACTTTCCCTATCGTCATCACGCGCAGCCCCAAGACCGGCCGGCGCAACGTCGGCTGCTACCGCATGCAGGTTTACGACGAGCGCACGACGGCCATGCATTGGCAAATCCACAAGGGTGGCGCGGAGCATTTCCGCTGGCTCGAACGCTTGCGTTCGCCAGGAGAAGCTCGCCAAGGCAAGGCGTCCCGCATGGACGTTGCCGTGGCCATCGGCGCCGACCCCGCCACGATGCTGGCGGGCGCGCTGCCGCTGCCCGAGGAAGTTGACGAATTCATCTTCGCCGGCTTCCTGCGCCAGGAGGCGGTCGAGCTGGTGAAGTGCGAGACGGTGGACTTGGAAGTCCCCGCGCACGCCGAAATTGTGCTCGAGGGCTACGTCGATCTCGACGACATTCGCGTTGAAGGCCCCTTCGGCGACCACACTGGTTACTACTCGCTGGAAGACAAGTTCCCGGCGTTTCATCTCACTTGCATCACGCGCCGCCGGGAGCCCATCTACGTCTCGACCATCGTCGGCCCGCCGCCCATGGAAGACTATTGGATGGGCTACGCCATCGAACGCCTCTTCCTGCCGCTGATGCGCAAGCAACTGCCGGAGGTCGTGGACATGCACCTGCCCGCCGAAGGCATCTTTCATAATCTGATGATTATCTCTATTCGTAAGAGCTATCCAGGACATGCTCGCCGGGTGATGAACGCCATCTGGGGCTTGCCGGGCGCGATGTTTACCAAGTGCATCGTCGTCGTGGATCACGACGTGGACGTGCATAACCTCCGCGAAGTCGCCTGGAAAGCCTTCAACCACATCGACCCGGAGCACGATATCCAGTTCACGCTCGGCCCCGTCGACCAGCTCGAGCACGCCTCGCGCCTGCCCAACTTCGGCTCCAAGATGGGCGTGGACGCCACGCATAAGTGGCCCTCCGAAGGTTTTAACCGCCCCTGGCCCGACGAAATCAAGATGGACCCGGAAGTGAAGAAGAAAATCGACGTGCTGTGGCAACGGTTGGGCCTGTAGGCGCACCGAAGGCGCACCCTTTCAGCGCGGGCCTGGAACCAGGTTACGGGAGCGGTGGTGGGCGACCCGACATCGCGCCGTGCGTGAGGTTCCCGCCCCCCTTGACGAGTGGGCAGCGAAGTGTAAGAATTGTACGTGACGTATAAAAGCAGCAGGACGTACGCTTGGAGCGATTCGACATGACACGGCTGGCATCGGGAAAAGTACGGCAGGAATTTTCAGAGACGATCAATCGCGTGGCCTACGGCCGCGAGCGGATCATCCTGCACCGCCGGGGAAAGAGCCTGGCGGCACTGATTCCGGTTGAAGATTTGGCGTTGCTCGAAGCACTAGAGGACCGCCTGGACGTCGAGGAGGCCGAACGGATCCTCGCGGAAGCCAAAGTCAAGCGCGCAAAGCCCATCCCGTGGGAAAGGGCCAAAAAGCGCCTCGGGCTGTAGCCGTGACCTACTCGATCACGATTCTGCCTGCCGCGCTGCGGCAACTCGGTGACCTGCCCAAGCTGGATCAGAAACGGATCAAGGAGAAAATCGACCGCCTGGGTGAGAATCCGCGCCCACCGGGGGTAAAGCGGCTTCAGGGACAACGCGACTACTGGCGGATTCGTGTCGGCGACTACCGCATCATCTACGTGATTGAAGACGACCGGCTCCAAATCCTCGTCGTAAGGATTGGGCACCGCCGGGAGATTTGCCGCGCCTTGTAGGACTTCAGGGCTCGCGCCTGCCCAACTTCGGCTCCAAGATGGGCGTCGATGCCACGCGCAAGTGGCCCTCCGAAGGCTTTACTCGCCCCTGGCCCGACGAAATCAAAATGGACCCGGAAGTGAAGAAGAAGGTCGACGCGTTGTGGACAAGCCTGGGGCTGAGTGACGGGGGCTAGCAGGTTGCTGAAAGACGCTCCGGCAATGTCATTCTGAGCGTAGCGAAGAATCTTTTTCAGTTGGCGCTCAGGGTAAACTCCGCGAAGAATCCCTGCATGTGCAGGATCAAGCAAATGCAGAGATCCTTCGTCGCCTGCGGCTCCTCAGGATGACAGCGTCAGAGGTTCTTCAGCATCCTGCCAGTGGAAGGGGGCGTCGTTACGCGAAAGGGCCCCGGTCTATCGGGGCCGAAAGCAGACCACCAAAGCAAGGTAGCAAGGTAGCGCAGACCTCCGTTTCTGAGGTCTGCGGTTCTGCGGGGCGAAGTACCGCGGACCCCGATGAACGGCATCGGGGTCCGCGCTACCAGCTTGTTGTATTAAGATTGGGTGGATCGCAGACATCAAACCGCGATGTCCGCGCCACCCGCGAAAAGGCCCCCGCCAGCTCACCCGAGGGGAGCCGCGGGCGCATAGTGACCCCCGGGCAAAGTGTCCGAGGCGAGCCCCTCCCACTCCTTGAGCGAACAGCGTGAGTACCACGGACAATATTTCCGTGGTTGTGTACTTTACACAAGGTAGCCTCATGGAAGACAATCTGGGGCATGAAGAGGTTCCTGTTCCCGGTGGGGTGGACACTGGCCAATATTGCGCTCCAACTGAGCGGTTATCAAAGCCGACCACTAGCCACAGTGCTTTTTATTGGGGCGGTCCTAACGTGGGTTTGGTGGTTAGGTTCCCATGACCGCGTACTCTTCTGGTGTAGGAAGCGGAGGAGGGCCTCAATGTGGATGTCCATATTCCTAGGCGGTGTTATCGGGGCCGCAGCTGGATTTGGCTGGTGGAAGTGGCAGATGAAGCAAGGGAACACGAATGCGCCACAACCACCACAAGGAGATTTGCAGGGGAAAACGAAAACGCCCAGCCAACAGAATCCAGCGGTCATGGTCCGTTATCAGGTTGGAGAATTGCCCGTCAATATTGCCGCACACGAAACAGCCTATATTCTGGAACTCCGTCCGGACCACGTCAGATGGATCACGGAGGTTCCGAATCCGAGTTCAAGATTGCTGTTGTGGCCGCAAGGATATAAAAAGCCCAAGACTAAACCGGCACCAGTTCGTGCTATTTACAGATGCGTTTTGAGCAACCATGGAGACACAGAACTTCTGAGCGTCTCACTGGTCATTCCGATTCGTTTCTATCAGATTAAACAAATGCCCTTGGAAGTTAAAGTTAACGGGACAAAGGCATCTGCACACGTTCCGTTCGCGGGCAGCGACCCTCGGATCCGAATGGGAACCATTATGACAAAGGGCACAGAGGCTACCCTTTTCTATGCTGGCGATGTCGTCTCGGAACACAGACACGAGGTAGCTATCCCATCAATTCTCGGACATGGTGAGGTTTCGCTTTACTTAGTCAACAAAAGTGACCTGTTCACTACATTCGATTTACCCCAGGACATAACCGCGCTAGTGGTCGGAGATTCCAAGAGGAGAGCCATTGATTTAATCAGATCAGATGTCACTGCACCAGATGCCTTAAAGATAATGGGGTTATGGCCAGATAACCTAGCACCTAGTCCATTGTAGCGGGGTAGCGCATCTGTAACGGCGTCGGCGGGTAGCCACGACGAGCGTTCTCCTCGTCGTGGGCATTTTGTTTTGATATCTTGTCGGGCATGTCGCGAGTTCACCGGCTGAGCAGCGGAGAGCGGGGGGGCGCATCCCGATTGAGGGACACCGGGACAGGTACATCGCGTCTGTTGCGGTGTGTGCGGCGGGCGGACAGCGGCCGTCCTGACCAGCTTGATCACCACGTGCAAGAGGCTCGACAGCGATCCGTTTGCCTACCTGCGGGACATCTTCGAACGCATCAGCACCCATCCCCAGAGCCGGTTGGCCGAGTTGCTTCCCGACCAGGGGATGGCGGCAAACCGGTCCGCTGCTACCTCCTGACCTTCTCATCCTCCGCACCTCTCTGCCCTAGCCAACCCTGCAAGAGGTTCGCAGGACGCTTGCGGTTTTCCCGACCCGTGGAAAGGAAACACCCTCCGCTTCCAAAGCAAGGTAGCGCAGACCTCCGTTTCTGAGGTCTGCGGTTCTGCGGGGCGAAGTACCGCGGACCCCGATGAACGGTATCGGGGTCCGCGCTACCAGCTCTTGCGGAATCGGGTCGTCGTTCTGGCGTTTGCCGAGCGCGGCGAAGACGTCATTCGG
>JAIQGH010000209.1 GCA_020072655.1 Terriglobia bacterium
CGATGCCGCCGATCCCATCCAGTCTGCCAAGGTTTCGGCCCCGATTCGGTACATCGGGGCGGCGAGGCCGAATATGTTGAAACGGCACTAGTCGGCCCGCAGGGGAAGATTCTGCAAAAAGAAGCTGAGAACTTGATCCTCGTATTCCTTCCTGACCGAACCGGAAGCCAGGGTCGCGTAGGAGTGGTCCAGTACGAGCAAGCGCTTGGGCGGCGGAGCCTCGGCGTAGAGATTCTCGGTGGAGCGCGCCAGCAGCGGCGAGTCCTTGCCGGAAATAAAAAGCTTCGGTATGCCCGCCAGCTTGGGCAGGCGCTCGCGCACCGGGGGCGCCTTTTTCCCTATCGTGGCAAGCCGATACCCCTCGATCGGCAACATGCGGAATAATGTCGAGGACCCACCGAGGAGCTGGTCGACCTGCGACTCCAGCATCTGGCCGGGATCGTCGAAGACCGTGTCGGCCACCAGCGCCTTGACGAGCGGGCTCTGCTCCGCGGCCACGAGCGCGGCGTACGCCCCCGTCGAGACGCCATAGACCCCGACGCGGTGCGCGTTGACGCCTTCCTGCGCGGTCACCTTGCCGATGGCCGCCAACAGGTCGTTCGCCTGCTCGAGCCCCAGGTCAGAATAGAATCTCCGCACTTTCGGCCCGTGAAAATTGAAGAGGTACACGTTGAAGTGGTTCTGCCGGAGTAGGCTGCCCAAGGCCAGGAGTTCCGACCGGTTGGAATTATATCCGTGGCAGAGAATAATGGCCGGCGCCCCCTTCAGTCCCATTAGCAACCATCCCTCGTGTTCCCCGCCTTCGCGGTCGGTGAAGTCGAGGCTGATGTAGTTGCTCTGGAAGGAAGAGAGGGGCGTTACAGTCTCAGTATCATTCAGGGTCGTAACCACGCGATACGTCAGGAAGGCGCTGAAGCCGCCGAGCACGATCACCAGGACGGCTACCAGGATCAGGACCGTCCGAAGCAGCCGCCCGAATTCAAGGGAAAACCGTGAAGGGGTTGGAACTGAGATTCCCCGCCTGCGTGCCATGCCACTGCCTTCGATTGGGTTCCCAGCGCAGACGCTTTCGAAGCGCGCCGTCTCGCAAGCGCGAAATGCTACCACATCCGGTTTACTGACTGGACAAAAACTTTCATGACAGCCGGCGTCCCTCGAGTGCCTGCCGGGAAGTGGCCGCCCGCCACGGTTGACCCCCCACACGCCGTTCGCTCGGTGGACTCTAATGCCGTTCCAACCTATTGGCCCTATTACCGAGGCCGCCGACCCCATCCAATGTGCATAGGTCTCGGCTTTGGCAGTTGGGCCGAATAGGCTGGAACGGCACTGGGTTGGATATTCCTCTCCGGCCAGCCTCCCACCGGCGGGGGCCGCGGCTTTCGCGCTAAGTTTCCTCTTCGAACTCCTGCCCCGCGACCTCCGGTCCCGGCTGGACTGTTTTAGGATATACTTCCCCGCACCCTCTGCGACCCCTCGGACTCGGAGAGGGACCAGCTCTTGCCTCCAAATTGTCACCGCTCTCCTGCTGTGGATGTGAAGGAGCGGAGCGGAAGGAAGCCCGAGACTTGCCGCCCGAAGTCATCGACATCCGGCATTTCAACGCTGAGGCCTTCGAGTCGCTGCTCGAAGCCGAGTCGCGCGCCTGGAACAGCGCACTCCTCGAGGGGGTACTAACCGGATATAGCTTCTTTTTCCACGACGGCGAAAAGGGCCTGATCGGCAACCTGTTTGTTGCCCCCAACGACGGAAAGCTTGAGCAGGCGTTCCTGCTCCTCGACCACGTCAACGAAACCTTGCTCGCCACGCCCGGCCTCACGCGCGTCGAAACGCAGTTGCCGCACTTCACGATGGAAGAGCTCGAGCCCTGCTTCCTGCCTCGCGAGTTTCGGAGCCACCTCCGGCGCTTCATGCTCCTGCGGCTGGCCAGCCGCCGACGGGCGCTTTACGGAAATGCGGGATCGAACACGGACACTCCCCCGGCCATGGCCCCACTTGCACCCGGCTTTACCGTTGCCCCCTGGGAGAGGAAGCACGACCGCGCGGTGGCAGATTTGGTTTACGGCGTTTACCGTGGCCACATCGACGGCGAGATCAACGACCAATACCGCTCGCTGGGCGGCACGATCCATCTGGTTGACAACATCGTCCACCAGCGCGGCTGCGGCGAGATGCTGCATGGGGCTTCGCTCGTCGCTACCCACCAGCCAAGCGGCATACTAGCCGCGGCACTTGCCGTAACCGCCGTACGCTCCCGCACGGCCCACATCCCACAAATCGCCGTGCGGCGAGAATTCCAGTCGTCCGGCCTGGGCACCGCGCTCATGGAGGCTTCCTTCCAGGAACTCGCCCAGCGCGGCTACGAGGAAGTCTCGCTCACCGTGACTGAACTGAATGCCGGCGCCGTGCGGCTCTACCAGCGCCTGGGCTTCGAGACCCTCCGCACCTTCGGCGCCTTCACCTGGAATCGCCACGAACCAGGCTAATAACCTGAATTCCGTGACAGGTCGTTCTTTCTGAAAGGCTCACTGGAAACGCCCCGTGGCGGCAAGCTGGTCACCTACCGACCGGTCGGTCGCATTCTGCGCGACGAGCACGTCGCGCTTTCCGGGCTTCGGGCGACCACGATGCGCGTCCCTGACTAGCAGCAACGCAGGCTGCTAGCCACGGCCCCGATGAAGTTGATCGGGGCCGTGGTTTCGTAATGTCGTAGCCCTGCAAAAGCCCACGGCACAAAACCCGTGCCGTCGCTACGCCGGTTGTTAAATCGTAGCGCAGGACTCGTGGTTCAGTCCTGCGGCATTTCCAGGGGCGCGAAGATTTGGTCGCACCGCCCAGAGACCCGTCGCGATGGACAAGCCGCAACGCCGAACGGCGGGTGTTGCGCTACTTCCCTTTTTCGCACACATCGCACGCGGCGCGACAGACTTGTCCCGACTTGTCCCGATGTTCTGTGTCGGGATTCTTCTCAATCGGGATGCGCCACCCGCGCGAATGTTGCACAACCCCCCACCGGCTCGGCGCACCGGGTAGCGCGGACCTGCGTCCTTCAGGTCCGCGGTTCTTCCCAATCCAGAGCCGCAGACCTCAACGGCGGAGGTCTGCGCTACCTGCTTTCCAACACGCTCACTGCCGATGTTGGCCGAGGATCTCGTCAACCTCCTCCATCGTAAAGTAATTCAGTCTGACGATTCTGGCCTGCGAGCGCAAGGCGGGCGGCAAGATAGCGCGCGCCTCGTCTTTGCTGTCGACGTCCGCAATGAACCATGCTCTGTGGTCCCCATCCATACACCCCCAGTCCGCATGGCTCAGGAAATGGGAGCCAGTCTTCAGGAAGAGTTCGACGACGCGCGCGCAGGCCACACGTTCAGCGTCGTGTGGAACTTCGACGAGAAATCTTGCCATGGTACTGAGT
>JAIQGH010000007.1 GCA_020072655.1 Terriglobia bacterium
TGAACGTGAGATCCGTATCCTCGGCCAGGGTATCCGGGGAGAGCCCGCCACATTCCCGGACAACCTCGGCGCGCCACGCCCCTACCGCGCCGGGCACCACGGGGATGCAGTTGAGAAGGTGGAAGGCGCGCTTCTCGAGGTTCTGACTGGTGATGTATTCGAGGGCTTGCCAGCGCGTCAACCAACTGTTGCGGTTGCCGACTTTCACGTTGCCGGCCACCGCCGCCACCCGCGGATCCGCAAAATGGCGAACCAGCTTGGAAATCGCGTCGGGGGCAATGGAGGTATCGGCGTCAATCGTGATGATGACTTCGCCGGTAGCCTGGGAAAGAGCCAAATCGAGCGCGGCGGGTTTGCCGCGATTCGGTTGACGATGCACTTGCACCCGCGGGTCGTCGTGGAACGCCTCGCGAAGCCGTTGACTGGTCTGGTCGGCCGACCCGTCGTCCACGACGATGACTTCCTGCAAGGGATAGTCCGAGTTCAGGGCCGCGCGCACGGTTTCCACAATGGTTTCTTCTTCGTTGTACGCCGGGATCAGGACGCTCACGCGCGCCCGGAACGGTGCGGCGCGAGGGGAGGTGGGACGGAATTTCTCCACGAGCGCCAGCACGCCGACGATCAACGCGCGGGCGCTCACCAGCCCGATGCCGATGACGAAGACAGTGGCAATCAACCAGCGGAGCCAATGATACAGGTTGAAGATGAAGCCGTCGGCGCGCGCCAGCCACCTCTCTTCGCGGCTCAAGGGAGGCATCACTTGGGCCCGCGTCTGGCCCAGCAGCTCGGAGACCGAGACGAGCTGGAAGCCCCTACTGCGCAACGCGTCGATGATCAGCGGAAGCGCTTCGACGGTACGGGAGCGATTCCCACCGCCATCGTGCATCAAAATGATGTTGCCCTTTCTCGCCAGGGCCTGGTCCAGCACGCGCGAGACGATGGTCGCCGCCGGCGGGGGCGGGCTGCCGTCCAGTTCCCCCCAGTCGCGCGGGTCGATGCGCGCCCCCACGATGATGTAGCCCAGACTTTGCGCGAGGGGCAGCAGGGCGACTTCGTCGGCGGACTCGGGCTGGTGGTCCACGCCGTAAGGGGGGCGAAACAGGAGCGTTTTGGTCCCCAGAAAGCTTTCCAGGAGCCGTTCGGTGAGTTTCAACTCGAGGGTGAGCTGCGTTGCCGAGGCTTCATCGAAATGCGAGTGGGTATAGGTGTGGTTCCCGATCTCGTTGCCTTCGGCGTAAGTGCGGCGCAAGACGTCCGGCGCATTGTTGGCGGCCAGGCCGGTAACAAAGAACGTGGCTGGGACACCCTTCGCCTTCAGGATGTCGAGAATGGCGGGAGTAAACCGTGGATCGGGCCCATCGTCAAAAGTGATGGCAATCTTGTTGCGGGCGTTTCCCAACTGATCGATTCGGTAGGAAAGCGGAAAGTTGGTAACGCTCTCGTCCACGATTGTGTCGGAGGCGGGATCATAGCGAATCGTTCGCTCGCCCTTCTGCGGCGTAGCGGTGATCCTCCAGATGTCGCCGTCGCCCTCTAGAATCAAGTCGGGCCCGGGCGGAATTTGCTCGAGTTGTGCCCGCACGCTGTCGGTGGGACGCGTGGCATCCCAGATGGACCACAACGAGGGGTCCTCGGAACCCAGACGCCACAGGGCGGTGCCTCGAACCCCCAGATGTTCCGCGGCCCGGAGCTGGTTGTAGGCCGTGACGCCATCCAGCATCCACACTTGATGCGGGCGGTTTTTTTCATCTTCATAGGAGAAATGGGGATTCAGGGAATCGGCGTCAAACTCGATGGACCCCTCCGATTCCTGGGCGGTCACATTGGCCTGCTGGAAACTGATCGACAGCGCCGCGGGCGGCCGGCCGTGACGCGGCCCCTCCGTCCAATCGTAAGCGTAGTTGCCCACGGCGACGATCAGTTTCTCCCGGGGCACCAGGCGCAGGATCGCCTGCAGGTTCCGCACGAACCACTCCTGACTCGCGATCGGCCCGGCAGATGAGGTGGTCCAGTGCTGATCGTAGTCCATCACGATGATCGCGTCGGCCTGCGTCGCGAAGAAAGCGAAGTCGTAAATGAAGTCGCCCGCCGGCAAGGTGACCATCAGCTTCAGGTTTGCGGCATGGAGCGTAGCCGCGAGGTCCTTCGCGAATTGCCGGAAATCCGCCTGGCTCTTCTCCGGCACCTCTTCGAAATCCACGACGATGCCCTGGGCATGCTGGCGGGCGGCGTAAGCGGCCAATTCGGAAATGAGGAGCGCGCGGGAGGCGGGGCTGGCCAGGAAGCCCGCCAGTTCCGGGACGCGCCACTGGCTGCCGTCAAAATTGTTGACCAGCGGCATAATCGGCAGTTCGAGGTGGGAAGCCGTGAGCCAGGCATCGAGTTTGCGTTGATCTTCCGGGATCAGCCGCCCATCCGGCGAGATCGCGTGCAGGGCCTCGGGGATGAGCAGGTCGACTTGGTGGTGATGCTGTTCGAGCGCGGCCAAGCTGTTCGAGTCCCAACTGACGTAGAATGCCGCGCGCAAGGGATCGTAGCCCTCCGGCTCCTTGCCCAGGGCTGCGACCCGGCGGCCGCGCCCCGGGCGCTGTTTCAAGCGCTTCACGCGATGCCTCTCGCGCAAAGCGTGGAGCGCCGGGTGCGTTTCCGGCAGCAACAACTCCGGCAAGGCCGGGCTCTGCAGGATATTGAAAAAGAAGATCAACAGCAGCAGGGTGAAGCAAACTCCGCCGATTTCCAGAATCCGCCGAGTCCAACGCCAGCGTTGCTGCCGCTCGTCGTAAAAAATCGGCTTGCGAAGATCCATGGTTTTACTTAAACCTATCCCCCTCTCGAAAGCATGTCAATGCACCTTCCTGCCAGCTTGCGAAAATACTCGTGGTTAGCCGCCGCCGGACTGGGCTTGGCCCTGCGCCTGTTTTTTGTTCTGCACTTCCCCTCTGAGGCGGGCGACACGCGGATGTACGAAGAACTGGCGCGCAACTGGCACGACCAGGGCGTCTATGGCCTCCTCCTCGAGGAACGGTTGACGCCCGTCGATACCCGAGTGCCGGGGTATCCGGCATTCCTTGTCGCAGTCTCCGCAGTCTTTGGCCAGTCCCGCCTGGCGGTGATGCTCTGCCAGGTTCTGCTCGATATGCTGACCTGCTTTCTGGCCGCGTCGCTGGCGGGCCGCCTGGCCTCGCCGGCTTCCCGGAAACGCGTGGCCACCGCCGCCCTGTGGCTGGCGGCGCTTTGCCCATTCACTGCCAATTACACGGCAGTGGTGCTCACGGAAGTGCTGGCCACGTTTCTGACCACACTCGCCCTCTTGATCTTTGTAATTGCGTATGAGGGGCAGGACGTGTTCCGCGCCCGGATCGGAAAGCGTTCTTTCCGCCTCGGGCTATGGTTTGTCGGCGGCTTGGTAGTGGGGATGGGCACGCTGGTGCGCCCTGAAACGCCCTTGCTCGTCGTCGCTGTCACGCTTGCGCTGTGGGCGCGGTGGCGGAAGCCCGCCGACTGGGCAAAGCTCTCGCGCGCCACCCTGTGGATGGCAGGGGGAGTGATCCTCGTGCTCCTGCCCTGGGGGGTGCGGAATTGGACTAGCCTGGGCCGCGTGCAATTTCTCGCGCCACGTTACGCGGAACAGCCCGGCGAATATGTGCCACGCGGCTTCTACGCGTGGACGAAGACGTGGTTGGTCCGCTTCCGGGACGTCTATCTGGTCGTGTGGAAAGCGGGGGAAGAACGCATCAACATGGAGGACTTGCCCCCCTCGGCGTTCGATTCCGGCCAGGAACGTGAGCGCGTGGAGGCCCTGCTTGGCAAGTACAACGAACACACGAGCCTGCCGCCGGCCTTGGACAGCGAATTCGCGCGCTTGGCCCGTGAGCGCACTGATCGTCACCCTTTGCGGACCTATCTCTGGATTCCGTTGCTGCGCGCGGGGGTCATCTGGTTTACACCGCGCGTCGAGTTACTCCCCTACTCCGGGCATCTTTGGCCGCCCTCCCACGCGTGGGACGAGGATCCCGAAGACTTCCTTGTCACCTCTGGGCTCGGATTACTCAACCTCTTATATATCGCGATGGCAATTACGGGAGTTTGGAGAGATCGAGCCGGTCGCGGGATTGGGGTGTTGTTGTGCTTTCTCGTTTTGCGGACTGCGTTTCTTACTCAAATCGAGGCGCCCGAGCCGCGCTATACCCTAGTTTGCTACCCGGCGATACTGGCACTGGCAAGCCTCGCATGGGACAGATTCTCTCGCGAATCGTGACGAAAGGTGCTGGTCTTGACGCCGATCGGAGT
Organism: Terriglobia bacterium; assembly: GCA_020072655.1. GTDB lineage: Bacteria > Acidobacteriota > Terriglobia > UBA7540 > UBA7540 > JAIQGB01. Next base: position 4,291 of record JAIQGH010000007.1, read on the forward strand.
CTGCGCTCGACACCCTGAAGATCTGGCGGAGAGGCAAGGTCTGCACCGGACTGTGGCGGGGCAGGTTTCGATGCCGTTGGACAACTCCTCATACTGGCCGGTCTTCAGTCAACCCTACGCGTCACCCAGGACCTACCTGCCACAGGCCGGTCGGCTGCCGCGGCCAACGCCGATCACATCAGGCCGACGCTGTACCGTAGGGGCGAGATCGCGTCCACTCATCCCGAATCACATCGAATTAGTAGTACTGCAGCGATACAATCCACTAGGGAATCCGATAGGTAAAGTGCGTCTGCGGACGCGGGCGGCGTGAAAGGCGGCATGGGAGCAATGGCATGAAGCATCTGGGAAGACCCCGCCCTTCCGTGGGCCGCAGGGCGAGCCCGTTCCGGGCAGCATCGCGGAGATCAACTATCTCCGGCTCGGCGGTCTCGATCAGTGGGTGATAATCCGTGGCGAGAGGCTCACCAATCCGCCGCTCATCCATCTGCACGGCGGGCCAGGTTTTGCGGAGACGCGCCTTTTTCGGCACTTCAATGCGCCGCTCGAGAAGAGCTTCACCGTCGTCTATTGGGGCCAGCGCGGCGCCGGCAAATCGTTCGACCGCAAGATCCCCAAGTCCTCCATGACGACCGAGCAGTTCATCGCCGATCTGGATGAGCTGGTCGAAGCGGTATGCAAACCCGTCGGGAAGAACAAGGTCGCGATCTTCGGACACTCCTGGGGCTCTGCTCTCGGCGTGCTCTATGCCGCGCGCTTCCCAGAGAAGGTCGCGGCCTACGTCGGCAGCGGACAGATTGGCGACTGGCCGGCGGGCGAGTCGTCATCGTATGCCTTCGCGCTCGCCGAAGCGCAGCGTCGCAACAACCGCAAGGCCCTGAAGGAGCTGCGCGCCATCGGCCCGCCCCCTCACACCGTCAGCAGCTTGTGGACGGAGCGCACATGGCTCCAGCGCTTCGAGGGCCAGCTGGGGGGAAGAGCCCTGTGGAATGTGGGACGAATCCTTCTCGGCCGGCCGGAATCATCGGTCTTCGATCTGCCCAAGCTCCTGCGTGGCTTCCGGTTTTCTCTCGACGCCATGTGGGCGGAAGTGTCGACGCTGAAGCTCATGAAGGCCGTGCCCGCGTTGCAGATGCCCGTCGTCTTATTTCTCGGGCGCCACGATCACTGGGTCCCCGCAGAAGTCAGCGTGGCCTATTTCGATGTGCTGACCGCGGCGTCGAAGAGAATCGTGTGGTTCGAGGCATCCGGACACGAGCCGTTCGTCGATGAGCCCGCCAAGTTCAATGCAGCGATGGCGGAATTGGTGCGGCCAGTGATTGTTGTTTAAGTCGTGACAAGCGTGAGGCTGGCTGGCGCCAGACAGGACAGAGAGGAACACAGCGAGAGATGATGATGCAGGTTCTTGCCTTTTGAGAGTCTCGAAAAATCAATAAGTTCCTCGTTTCCAGTACGCATGATTTGTTCGACTCCCCCCGCTTCCAAACTCACAAGCCTTGAACCACAGACAGATCACGGAGTAACTCCCCCCGCCCAAGCTCCCGTAGCGGAAGAACCGACACGAGCGGCGACACCACCTGAAAGGAGCTATGGCAACCTGCACTGGACTCAACAAGGAGCGCGGCGTATGCTCTCAGGCGAAGGATAAGCGCAATTCGAGAATCCCGGCTGAGATGTATCTGGGTCGGGATTTGAAATGGCACGGAAACCCGGCCAGGAGTTCGCACCATGATTCGACGAGCTTGGCTCTTGCTCCTGCTTGTTGGGGTCTCGCCACTTCCGACCAAGGGTGGAGCGGATAAGGGAAAGGTTCTTTGCCCCCCGACGCTGGCGCGGGTCGAGAGCTACTGCGTGGACACGAGGAGATTGTCGGCTGATGAAGCTTACGTCGTAAAAGCGTTCTTGAAGATGGAAGACAAGCCGAAGGGCATTCTGCAGAAACTGCGATGGAAGAGGATTGAAGATTGCGCCATATCCGAGGCGGACGTGACGATTAGGATTGAATTCCCTTTCCTGAACGCCACTGAATTGAGGGCCGGGGAGGTCCCGGACGTCGGCATTTCCCCGCGCGAGCCACGTGACCAGTCGGACGTTCGCATTTCCCCGCGCGAGCAAGGTGACTATTTCATGAAGGCGGTGCTTCAAGTACACGATAATTCCACCTCCAGGATGATATTTACGGTGGAGGCTCTTCCGCTCGATATCGATAGCGTTGAATCCGACCCGGTGATGAAGGGAACGAACCTCTACCAGCGGCGCCTTGACGCCCTGCGCCGTACTTTTGAGATGCTCATTCACGACCTCGGGCCTGTGCCGCCCACGACGAAGGAGGCCCGTTGAGGAGACCTAGACCAGCAGTCAGGCGCATTGACCAGTCCCCCGGCAGCAAGTCAACAAGACTTTCAAGAAAGCAAAGCCTGACGAACTGGAGCATCTGTCCGCAGCAAGCGCGTGAGTTTGCGACTCCCCCCGCCTCCACCTTGCTTGTCTAAAATCAATGACCTACGGGGATTTCCCAACCTTTAGAACAGGCCACGAGCATTACTTTTCGTGAACATGCTGGTTCTAATTTCACGCAAGGCTAACCCCTCTGGCTTGGCGCTTCCGTGTTGTTCTTAAGGAACCGACTTGGCAGGCCGAATTTTGAGTTGCGATCGCAACTGTCCTACCAGCAGCAAGTTGCAGCGAATCTAGCCACGCGGCGAACTGCCATCGCGATGGGAAAGTAGGCCAGAGCTGCCGTTAACTGACCAACGCGGCCCACGGCCTCTAGCGCGAGAATTGTGTCCAAATTGTCCGAAATGGCGTACACTTTCGGAGTGTAAGGGCTTACAATTGGGATCAGGGCTACCTACTCACAACTTGCCACCTGGAGTGTGGGTTCTTGAACATCAACTCTCTCCAGAGAGTCATTCTCGCCGTGGCGCAATCAGAGGGCCTGGATTCGGTCCTGCAGAAGATCGTCAGAGGTCTCGCGGGAGAACGCGACGTTGCGTTGACACGCATCTGGCTGGTCGCTCCGGGCGACATCTGTGTGTCCTGCCCCCTGAAGAGTGTTTGCCTGGACCAGGCACGCTGCCTTCACCTAGTCGCCAGCGCCGGCAATCCCTTAATTGAGCCGGGCTTTGAGGATGGCACGCGGCCCGATTGGACCCGCATCAACGGACACTTCCGGCGAATTCCCCTGAACACCCCTTTCAACCTCGGACATGTTGTGACGACAGGTGAGCCAGTTCATGTCCGGATTCAAGACGGGGGGGTGGAACGACTCTGGTCCTCCCGACCGGATTGGGTGAAGGCCCAGAAGATACTGACTTTTGCCAACTACCCGCTCATCTTTAAGGGCGAAGCCCTCGGGGCGCTTGCCGTCTTCAGCCGGAGCGAGCTAAGTGAACGCGAGCTAGAACGGTTGCGTGCTTTTGCCGACCTGGCAGTCCTTGCCATATCGAACGCGCATGTCACAGAGCAATTCAGGGCTCCCCATGCCAGCGCCGCCGCGATGGCAGAGCGATGGCGAGCCGTTTTCGAGAAATCAGCAATTGGCGTGGCCCTGACCGATGAGAAGGGCCGCTTTCTCGATGTGAATCGTGCTTACGAGAACGTGCTTGGCTACACAAAGGAGGAGCTACGAAATCTGTCGTTTTTCGATATTACCCCGGAGGAATTCCGCGAATCCAACCGCGGACTTGCCACGGAATTGTGGGCGGGCAGTCTCGAGCAGTATCAATTCGAAAAGCCTTATCTGCGCAAGGACGGGGAATTAGTCTGGGTTAGACTGCATGCCTCGCTGGTTCCGGGCGCGGGGAGCGTGCCGCGATTCGCTTTGGCGCTTTGTGAAGACATTACAGAGCGCAAACGGGCGGAAGAGTCGCTGCGGAAAAGCGAGGAACGGTGGCGCACGCTCCTCGAGATCAATAACGCCATGATCACGAACCTCTCGCAGGAAGCGCTTCTGCGCTCGATTGTCGAGGCGTTACGTCGCTTCGTACCGTTCGACCGTGCAGCCCTGACGCTGTACTTGCCGGAGAAAGACGTCTTTCGGTTTGTGGCGATCGAGGGCAGCGACGCCTCCGATTACTTCCGACCGGGCCTGGAAATCAGCCCGCAGGAAAGCAGTGTGGGGTGGGTATTTCATCACCAGCGGCCCATTCTCCGCCGGGACCTCGAAAAAGAGCAGCAGTATTCGAATGAGCGGCGCCTCGCTCGGGAGGGCATGCGATCACACTGCGTAGTTCCCTTGATTGTTCGAGGGAGAAGTATCGGCACTCTCAATGTCGCGAGCAACGCCCAAAACCAGTATTCTGAGGAAGCCTCGGATTTTCTGCAGGAAGTCGCCAACCAGGTCGCGCTGGCCGTGGAGAACATGAAGTCGTATGAAGAGATCGCGACACTAAAAGCGCGACTGCAAGAGGAGAACATCTATCTCCAGGAGGAGATCCGTACTGAGCATAACTTCGAGGAGATCGTGGGTAACAGCCCCGCCTTGCTGAAGGTGCTGCAAGCTGTTGAGCAGGTCGCTCCGACAGACTCCACCGTGCTTATCCATGGCGAGACAGGGACGGGTAAGGAGCTGATCGCGCGCGCAATCCACAACCGTAGCACCCGCAAGGATCGTCCCCTGCTCAGAGTAGACTGCGGCGCCATCCCGGCGGGGTTGGTGGAAAGCGAACTGTTCGGCCACATGAAAGGCGCCTTCACGGGTGCGTATGAGCGCCGCACCGGGCGCTTCGAACTCGCCGACGGGGGTACGATCTTTCTTGACGAGATTGGAGAATTGCCCCCAGAAATTCAAGCAAAGCTGTTGCGGGTCTTACAGGAACACGAATTCGAGCGGGTGGGCAGCAGTCATTCCCAGAGAGTAGACGTCAGGGTAATCGCCGCCACCAACCGCAATCTGGAAGAGGCGGTGAAGGCGGGCGGGTTTCGCGCTGATCTATTCTACCGTCTGAATGTTTTCCCCCTGCAAGTGCCCCCCTTGCGGGACCGCCGCTCCGACATTCCTCAGCTTGTGACATTCTATCTGTCTCGTTCTGCGAAGAAGTTCAGCAAAAGGGTGGACACTATCTCCCGGGGCACGATGGACAGGTTAGTGAACTACCCATGGCCAGGGAACGTCCGGGAGCTGCAGAACGTTATAGAGCGCGCCGTGATCTTGTCGCCTGGCTCTGCTCTTCTTCTGGACCAAAACCTTGTGCCCGGACCCTCCTTGGGGCGAAGCGCGGAGAAATCTGAAACACCCGGTCAGGACCCCCTGCTGGCCGAGGCTGAATCCCCACGGCTCCCCACTTTGGAAGAGGCAGATCGCGCGCATATCCTCGCTGCTCTTCAGCAGACCGGGGGCGTGATTGAAGGACCAAAGGGCGCAGCAACAATACTGAATCTTCATCCCAATACCCTCCGCCATCGGATGCAGAAGCTTGGCATCAGGCGCCCCCGCCACCGCCGCCGGTAGTTCCCCCACCAAATACGGTGGGTTTCGAATCGACATATCGATCAGGTAAGAGGTCCACCGCGCCGTCGTATTATCTCGAAACGTCCGGCAACTCCAGTTCTGGGGATGTGTGGTGCGAACCGTAGACATAATTCATTGATTCAAAGGGCCAAGCCCTTCAAGGCTTTTGCCAAATCCAAAGCCGCCGGAGGAACTTCACGGTCCATAGGTGAATCACAGCCGGACTCATACACTGGCATCGAACCTGCTCGATCGGGCCCTGGGGATTCAGGGCTGACACAGTGCTGAGGATAACAGTTGTTGACTCTTCGAACGTTGCTGTCAGGCTCCGCGTGGAAGGCCGATTGACAGGCCGAAGCGTCGAGGAGCTGCGACAATCCTGTGAACTGCATACTCCCCTTGAGGGTGCGCGGCTGACCCTTGACTTGGCGGATATATCGTTTGCTGATACAGATGGGATCGAGCTGCTCAATGATCTCAAGAACCGCAACGTTGTCTTGCAGAACCTCGCGCCTTTCCTGGCTTTGCAGCTTCGCAACCCTAAACGCGACAAGCCGCCGATTCGGGACAGCGGAAGAGGCTAAGCATCTGGTTCAAACGCCGCTCCGCTCCTGCCGCCAGAAAAAGCTGAGGTAAGGGCGTTTTCCATTCCCTCGGCCCAACTCTGACTGAAATCGGAGAAGGCATATTGAGGTGACCTATGGCAATCAATGGGGAGACACTACAAGGCGACTACGGCAGTACAGACGTTCAAACGAAGGGCCGAATTCACAGGGGTTTGGACGCGGAATTGGTCGCAGGCCCGCTAGCGAGCTTCATTTTCCACGACCTGCGTCATCCCCTGGCGGCCATTTTGGCTTACTCGGAATTCCTCGCAGAGGATGATCTGGACGGGCTGCAGCGGGCAGATTTACACCAGGAAATCCGCCTGGCTGTGAACCGGATGAACGATCTGATCTCGCTGCTCTCGGAGCTCTCCAAGGGTCCCGCAACGCGACGGTTGGAAGTTACCGACATCGTGGAAACCATCAAGCGCGCGATTCAGGCCGTAGCCGTACGGCCGGAATTCCGGCGCATCGTGATCCGTTATGATCACGACGGTCTAGTCAAGGGTTGCTTCGATCCTAGCCGGCTGCAACAGGTGATCATAAACGTCGTTCTCAACGCCTGTGAAGCCGTCTCGCCTGATACGGGGAGGATCGACGTGAGGTCTTTGGGACGACAGGATCACGTCGAAATCAGTATCTGGGACAACGGGCCGGGCATCCCCGAGCCCGTCCACCATGCCGTTTTCCAACCCTACGTGAGCTATGGCAAGGAGGGAGGCACTGGACTGGGCCTGGCAATCGTTCAGAAGATCCTCCACGACCAGGGTGGCGAAATCTATTTAGATGCTACGGGCGAAGAAGGCACGCTGTTCAGCCTTGTCTTTCCTTACGTCGGCCCCCGGCCCCCTGAGTCACTGACTATTAATCCTGCTCATCGTCCGATGCCGTGCCAGATGTGGCGCTCACTGTCGCGGTCAGCAGGGCGGGTCGCCTCAAGGTGGATGGGCACCTGCCTTGATGGAACCACGGAGGCCAATCTCGTCCCCGTGCCTAAGACTTCAGCTCCTTGCACGTCAGCGCTGACGGGTTTCAATCCCAATTCTTGAGACGTGGCCAGGCTTCGGCCAGCGAGTGGAAACTTTTTGGCCCGCGGCAAAGAAGGACCAACTTGGTCGCCCAAGGAGCGGCGTAAGGATTGTGCAAGTCGGCAACGACGGCGACGTCCCTAAACCACTGCCGCGCCCCTTCCACAGTACCGCCCACGACGATCATGGTCCTGCCGGTATAGTTGCGCGGTCCCCAGAGCCAATAATTCTGGTGCCCGCTGACGGCCTTCGGCAAGCCGTATTTCGGCCCCAGCAAGTCTATGGCGCCCGCCCCAGCGAAATTATCGGCATAAATAGCCGTGTCCGCGCGATCTTCTGGGGGCACGCTCGCGTAGGCTTTTGCTACGGCTTGCACCATTTCTCCCCAGCCAAAGCACCCCGAGTAGTAATGCGGCATCGGCTCCTGGAGCATGCTCTTCTCATCGGGCTGAATCTTGAACGGAAGTTTGGCTTGATAGCGCAGGAAGGCCTGGGGCGAAAGCACTGGAACAAACAACGGCAGGAACGGGAGTGTTGCCAGCAGTATCACCGCTGCCGTGACAGGCTTGATCCAGCCCATGCGTCCGCGCGCCGAAAACCGTTCGAGGGCAGTGGCCCCGCCGGCAAAGAGCATTGGATAAACCGGTGAAGCGTAATAGTCCTTTCCATGGAGGGCGATGAAAAATGTCAGGACGGTGATAAACGCCAATCCCAGCACTCGGAAAGGCTTGCCATCCTTCCAAAAGAGAAAATACAGCGCGCCGAGCAGCCATACCGGGAACGTGACCGGCGTCATCATAAAGATCTGGGCGCGAATGTAGCCCCATGGAGTGAAAGGCAAATTGCGGCCACTGGCGCGGATGTTGCGCATGAGTTCCAGGAAGGGGAAGTGATTCTGGATGCTCCAAATCAAATTGGGCAGGAATATCAGGAATGCGATCAGGCCGCCGAGCCAGATCCATTTGCTGGCCAGCGCCTTCCGTTCTTTCGTCAGCAGCAGGCCGACCACAACGCCCAAGCCAAAGACCGCCATGGAATACTTGTTCTCAAGGCCCACGCCCGCGAGCAGGCCGAACCACAGCCACAACTTCTGATTGCCCGTTTTGATAATACGGATCACCACATATGCGCAACCCATCCAGAACAGAGGCTCGAAGGCGTACATCGTCAGGATGTGATACCCAATGAGATAGACCCCGGCGCACGCCGTGGTGAGCGCAGCGAGTCCTTGCGCGAAACGTCCGCCGCCCAGCTCACGGGTGATCCGGCCCGTGAGCCACACGAGCGCGAACCCCGCCAGCGCAGGGAAGACGTGAATGGCAAAGACCGAGGTTCCGAAGAGGTGCCGCGTCAGCCAGGCAAAAACAGCAATGAGAGGCGGCTGGTCCACGTAGCCCCAGGCAAGATGTTCACCGCAGGCCATGAAGTACATCTCGTCACCAAAGTAGCCGTAGCGATTCGCGGTCAGGAGATGAAGCGCCAGAACGGAGGCGGCGACGTACCAGACGATCGCAGGTCCGCCGGCGAACCAGGATTCCTCCTTGACCTGCTGATAGGAACTCGGAGCAGTAGACATGAAGGCCTCGTGCAAAGCTTGTCTTGGCAAACAACACTAAAGGGCGGCGCTGCCCTGATGAGCTTTCGCCCAAGCGGCAACCTCCTGCCACGCGCTCAGAACCTCGGCGACGGTCCAGGCCTGCGCGATGCAACCCCGCGGCGCAAACGGGGCATCGCCGTCGAAGATCTCCGCCGCTGTGCCCAGGCCGTGGAGTTTCAGATGATGCTCCATGGGCGCAAGGAAGGAGAGCGCCGACGCCGCATCCTTGTATACCCGCAAGTGAGCACGTACGAATGGCCCGAGCAGCCAACCCCAGACAGTTCCCTGGTGATACGCGGCGTCGCGCGCGCGAGGCGGGCCGCCATAGTGGCCCTGGTAGTGAGGGTCGGCGGGCGAAAGGCTGCGCAGCCCGTGCGAGGTGAGCAGAACCCGCGAGCACGTGTCCACGACGGCTTTCTGTTGCTCGGGCGAAAGCGCGCTCGCCGGAAGCGCGACGGCAAAAATCTGGTTCGGACGCAGCGTGGCGTCGTTGCCCTCGGGGCCGTCGAGAACGTCATAGCAATAGCCGAGGTCGGGGTTCCAAAAACGTCTGAACCCCACCTGAGCCTTGGCCGCCAGCGACTCGAACTTTGCGGATGGTCGCCGTAAGACGCGCGAGAAATCGCGCATCGTTGCTAATGCGTTGAGCCAGAGCGCGTTAACCTCGATCGGTTTCCCGATGCGTGGCGTCACGACCCAGTCGCCCACTTTCGCGTCCATCCAGGTGAGCTGCACGCCGGGCTCGCCCGCACAGAGAAGTCCGTCGGCTTGATCCACATGAATGTTGTAGCGGGTTCCCCGTTCGTGCCCGTCTACAATGTCCACGAGCGCCGGGTAGACCTCGCGGAGAAAATCCAGATCTCTGGTCGCGCCGAGGTACCGTCGGATCGCCTCGAAAAACCAGAGCGTGGCATCTACCGTGTTGTATTCTGGGGCGTCGCCCTTTTCCTGGAAGCGGTTAGGAAGCATGCCGCGATCCACAAAGCGCGCAAACGTCCGCAGAATGTTGCGGGCAATTTTCGGCCGCCCCGTGGCGAGGGTCAGCCCTCCGAGCGCGATCATCGTGTCGCGCCCCCAGTCCTCAAACCAGTGGTAGCCTGCGATCACCGTCTTCCCATTCGGGTGATTGGGCGACTTGCGATCGACGATGAACTGGTCAGCCGCAAGAACGAGTTGGGGAATCCAGGCTGGCGCGTCTTCCGCGATGGCAGGATTAGCGTCCACCCAAGCTGCCACTAGTTCACGATCATATGCGGCCCGCTCCTCCCAGGCCCGCTCGCCATCAAGCTTGGAGGCGCTGTCTGTGCTCAGGACAATCGTGACGGATTCACCTGGGCCCAGCGTGGCCCGGAACGTCCCCGCGTGCAGGTGATCTTCTTTATCCTCTAGGCCGCGCGCTCGTTCCGCCGCCAATTCGAAATCCCGATACCAGGTATGCTCCGGGGAGGCCCCGGCCTTGGCGCTGAGTAGGTAGAATGGCGTCGCGCCGGAGAATGGCAAGACCCGCAACCCGCGCCCGACGGGAGTAATTTCCATCCGCCAATCGGCGCCAACCGTCGTAAGGTGATGATCGCGATAGTTGACCAGAGCTTTGAGCGTCAGTCGAAGCGGCAGACTGCCGCGCGCCAAACTGTACCGGATGCAAGTGGTGTTAGCGCCCTGCCGCATCCAGATTCGCTTCTCGACAAGCGCATCGGCACAGGCGTATGTCCAGACCGGGGTCGTGCCCTCCAGTCGAAAACGCTCGATATAGCGGAAGCCCTGCGGGTCAACCGCGCCGCTTGCCCAACGGTTCGTTGACAAGGAATAGGAGCGGCCATCGTACTCCGCCGTCTCCTCGAGCTTTGCGACGAGAAGCGTCCGGCCCAGCGGCGGCTTCAGCGCTGCGATGAGCAATCCGTGGTAGCGCCGCGTGAGCAGACCGGCCACCGTGCCGGAGGCGTAGCCGCCGATGCCGTTGGTAATCAACCACTCACGCTGCTCAGCAGCCGCGAGATCGCCAGCGATCTCTCGCCCGAAATTCACGGGGGAGACGAGGCCCGGCGGTTTACTCGTCGGCGCGCTCGGCGGTTCGTGTCTCATCTCTCGTGAATCGACAACCATCAATCTTCAATCGGCAATCCCGATCACTCCCCGCTCTGCTCAATCAATTTGGCCACCAGGCCGGTCCAGCCCGTCTGATGATTCGCACCGATGCCTGCGCCAGTGTCGCCGTGGAAGTATTCGTGAAAAAGGATCAGGTCGCGCCAGTGCGGGTCGTACTGGAATTTCGTGATGCCGCCGTAGACCGGGCGACGATGGTCTGGCCCTCGCAGGAAAACGCGCGTCAGCCGGCGAGACATCTCTCCGGCGATCTCCCACAGGGTCTTGGCGTTTCCCGATCCCGTCGGACACTCCACGCGGAGTTCGTCGCCGTAGTAATGGTGGAACTTCTGAAGAGACTCGATGAGCAGAAAGTTGACGGGGAACCAGACCGGCCCGCGCCAGTTCGAATTGCCGCCGAAGAGGCCCGTCACAGACTCGGCCGGCTCGTAGGTCACGCAGTGTTGCGTGCCATTTACCTGAAACGTATAAGGCGAACGTCGATGGAAGGCGGAGAGCGCGCGGACGCCGTGGGGCGAGAGGAATTCCGACTCATCGAGCATGTAACGAAGGATGCGCACCAGTTTCCGCGGACCGACGATGGAGAGCAGCCGGCGCACGCCGTGTTGGGATTGCCGGGTCATGTCGATGTGTTTCGGCACGTGCGGGACGTTTTCCAAAAACCACTCCATGCGCCGCTTGAAGCCAGGAAGCCTGTCGACGACCTCGGGCTCCAGCGTCTCCACGGCAAAGAGCGGAATCAGTCCCACGATGGAGCGGACCTTCAGAGGGCAGAATTGCCCGCTGGGCAAGTGAAGCACATCATAATAGAAGCCGTCGTTCTCATCCCAGAGGCTGATGCCCTCGCCGCTCAGGTTGTTCATCGCTTGCACGATATAAACGAAGTGCTCGAAGAATTTGCTGGCCACATCCTCGTAGGCCGGGTCCTCATGTGCCAGTTCCAGGGCAATGGCCAGCATGTTCAGGCAGTACATGCTCATCCAACTCGTGCCGTCCGATTGCTCGATGTGGCCGCCGGTGGGCAGTGGCTTTGAGCGATCGAAAATGCCGATATTGTCGAGCCCCAAAAACCCTCCCTGGAAGACGTTCATGCCTTCCGCGTCCTCGCGGTTGACCCACCAGGTGAAGTTCAGCAGCAGCTTGTGAAAGACCTTCTCCAGGAAGGCGCGGTCGGCTGTGCCGCGAAGGCGCTTTTCGATCTTGTAAACGCGCCAGGCCGCCCAGGCGTGCACAGGGGGATTCACGTCACCGAAAGCCCATTCGTAGGCCGGCAACTGGCCGTTCGGATGCATGTACCATTCGCGAAGAAGCAGGATGAGCTGCTCCTTGGCGAAGTCGGGGTCAACCTGGGCAAGCGGGATGCAGTGAAAGGCCAGGTCCCACGCGGCATACCAGGGATACTCCCATTTATCAGGCATGGAGATGACGTCCGAATTGTAAAGGTGCTGCCACTGGTGGTTCCGCCCGCGCTTGCGCTCCGGAGGCGGGGGTGGGTAGGTAGGGTCTCCTTCCAGCCAGCGGCGCACTTCGTAGTGATAGAACTGCTTTGACCAAAGTATTCCCGCGAAAGCTTGCCGCTGCACCTGGCGCGCGTCGCCCGACAGAGTGGGAGGGGCAAGCCGACGGTAAAACTCATCTGCCTCCGCGATGCGGTCGGTGAAGATCTTGTCGAAGCCAGGGCCGAGGGATTCCGGCTGTGGTCCGTGGTCGGTAAAGCGCAGCCGCACCGTGGCGCTTCCGCCAGAGGCAATCTGCAAGCGATAATAGGCCGAAGCCTTGGTTCCTCTCCGCTCGGGATTGACCGCGCCGGTTTCGCCGTGCACGACGAAGTCATTGATCCCATCCTTCACGTAAGGACTGCCGTTGTCCACTCCGTAGAGGCGTTTCAGGTTCGTCTCGTTTTCCGTGAAAAGCAGTTCTGGAGCCCCCTCACAGATGAGCCAGCGCCGGCCGTAGTACTCTTCTTTAGCCTCGATCACAGCGGCTCCCGTAGGGCCGGTCACCGCCGACAGGTTCGGCCGCTTGGCGTCGCGGTCCCACGACCAAGTATTTCGGAACCAAAGCGTCGGCAGCAGATGAAGCTCCGCCTCCTCAGGCCCCCGGTTGTGCACAGTGATGCGAATCAGGATGTCCTCGGGGGACGCCTTGGCATACTCCACAAAGACGTCGAAGTAGCGGTCCTCATTGAAGATCCCGGTGTCGAGCAGCTCAAACTCCGGCGCCTCTCGGCCGCGGCGACGGTTCTCCTCGACCAGTTGGCCGTAAGGAAACTCTCCTTGAGGATATTTGTACAGATACTTCATGTAGGAGTGGGTGGGTGTGGAATCGAGATAGAAATAGTACTCCTTGACATCCTCGCCGTGGTTGCCTTGGTTGCCGGTCAGGCCGAAAAGACGTTCCTTCAGCACCGGGTCGCGCCCGTTCCAAAGGGCCAGAGCAAAACAGATGAGCTGGTGCCGGTCAGATATTCCGCCGATCCCGTCTTCCCCCCAGCGATAGGCTCGCGAGCGGGCGTGGTCGTGCGGGAAGTATTCCCAAGCCGTGCCGTCGGCGCTGTAATCCTCGCGAACGGTTCCCCACTCCCGTTCGCTGAGGTAGGGACCCCAACGTTTCCAGTGGGCCGTGCGCCGGCGCGATTCTTCGAACCGAATTTCCTCTTGCGTGACCGCTCGGTGTTGGGAATCTGCCATGTACCTTTGCCCCGCCTCCTTGTGATGGGCTCGCTTACCCCCACTGTCGTAGAGATGCTCACCGAGCGAGCCCCGACCCCGATCGCCTGCTTCTGAAATACCTTAACATTTTGCTCCCGCAAGGACGAATCCGGTGGCATAATTGAACCGCAGGGCGAAGGTCCGCATCAAATTCTAACGGGCTTGCGAGGGTGGCGATGCAGGGTCATCTTTCCCCAAACAGGCGTGGCCGGGGGCTTGTTTCCCAACTGGCACGAGCTCGCGCGATGACCGACGAGCTCTTTGAAGTTGTGCGCCCGGCTGCACTCTACGAGAGGCCGATAGCTGAAAGGCATCGGATCGCCTTCTACATCGGACATCTGGAAGCCTTCGATTGGAACCTGGTCGGAAAGTACGTTCTGGGGATCAACTCGTTCCACGAAGGTTTCGACCGCCTCTTTGCTTTTGGGATTGACCCCCTTGGCGGAGGGCTGCCCGCCGACCAGCCCTCTGATTGGCCGCGCATTGCGGAAATTCGCGAGTACAACGCGCGCGTGCGGAGTGCGCTCGATGCGGCGCTCGAGAAAGTCCTCTTCGACGACAGCCGTCAGCCTCTGTTACGGGATGGCTATGTGCTCAACGTGGCCCTCGAGCACCGACTAATGCACGCCGAAACCCTCGCCTACATGTTCCATCAGCTCCCGCTCGATGAGAAGGTCCCAGGCCCGGCCGCGCCGACGCCGGAAGCGCCGGCGGTCGAACCTCGAATGGTCGAGATTCCCGCCGGTACCACAACATTGGGGCTCGCGCGCACGGAAAACGGTTACTTCGGCTGGGACAACGAGTATGACGCCCACACCGCGGATGTCCCAGCGTTCGCTATCGGTGCCTACAAGGTTACCAACCGTCAGTGGCTGGAGTTTATGACCGCGGGTGGCTACGACGAAGCGCGATATTGGTCCCCATCCGACTGGGAGTGGAAGAGGCAACACAATATCTCCCATCCTGTCTTCTGGCAGCGCCGAGGCGATCAATGGTTCTGCCGGACGATGTTCAGCGAAATCCCCTTGCCAGATGAATGGCCCGTCTATGTCAGCCATGCCGAAGCCAGCGCTTACGCACGCTGGGCAGGCAAAGCTCTGCCGACCGAAGCGCAGTGGCATCGGGCCGCATTCGGCACGCCAGGCCCCCATGAACTGAATCGGGGTGAAGGCCCGGAACGCCAGTACCCATGGGGTGACGAGCACCCTGGCCCGAGCCGCGGGAACTTCGATTTCTGCCACTGGGACCCGACTCCGGCCGGCGCTTTCCCCGCCGGAGCGAGCGCCTATGGCGTGATGGACCTGGTTGGAAACGGCTGGGAATGGACTTCAACGCCCTTCGCGCCCTTTCCCGGCTTCCGGGCATTCCCGTTTTATCCCGGTTACTCGGCGAATTTCTTCGACGGCAAGCATCATGTGATGAAAGGCGGGTCGGCACGCACCGCGGCCACATTGCTGCGGCGCTCGTTCCGCAACTGGTTCCAAGGGCATTATCAGTACGTTTACGCGGGCTTCCGCTGCGTAGAAAACTGAAAGCTGCGATTTTGGAGGCGCCATGCTTACGCATGAGGTCACCACCATCTCGACAACCGACTTCGCTGAAGACGTGCGAGTCGGCTTGGAGCGTGACGGCCAGAAGGAATTGTTGCCGAAGTACTTTTACGACGATGTCGGCTTCGCGCTCTTCGAAGTGATCAGCCAGCTTCCGGAATACGGACTGACGCGCGCGGACGAACGGCTCCTTTGCCGCTACGCCGCCGAGATGATCGACGGATTCCCGTCTCCCGTGGTCGTCGCTGAGCTGGGCAGCGGCAGTGGCAAGAAGACACGCTGGATTCTCGAAGCCCTGTGTCGCCGCCAGCCGACATCCTACTTTCCTATCGAAATTTCCGCCTCAGCACTAGCGCGCTGCCAACAGGAACTCGCTGATCTCGAGTCGGTCAGGATTGAAGGATTGCCGCGAGAGTATCTGGACGGCCTGCTCGAGGTGGCGGCGCGGCGCAGACCCGATCAGCGTCTGCTCGTACTCTTCCTCGGCAGCACCATCGGAAACTTCGACCGCAGCGCGGGAGAGCGTTTCCTGAAAGAAATACGGGACATCTTGGAACCCGGAGACGGGCTGCTGCTGGGAACAGACCTGGAAAAGCCCGTGGACCGGCTGCTCCTCGCCTACGATGATCCGCTGGGCGTCACGGCGGCATTCAACCTTAACCTGCTGGCGCGAATCAATCGCGAGCTCAACGCCAACTTCGACCTGACCCAGTTCGAGCACTTCGTCCGCTATAACTACCCCGAGCGGCGCGTCGAGATGCATTTGCGCTCCACGACGGATCAAAGAGTGCGGATTCCCGGCGCTGATCTGACGGTCCGCCTCAGAAAAGATGAGACCATCTGGACGGAGAGTTCGCACAAATTCACGACCCGAGAAGTGGCGGAGATTGCCCGGCGGACGGGATTTCACTGTACTGCACAGTGGGTCGATAAGGAGTGGCCGTTCGCGGAAAGTCTGCTGCTAGCAGGATGAGGCCACAGGTCTCTAGGGTTCTGAATGCAATACCAGCCCGTTGGCCTCGGTGTCGGAAGTCCCGGCCCTCAGCTCAGCGGTCGTGAATGTGCCTTGCCGCACTCCGGGCAGGTGTAAATCTCTTCGATGAGTCCGCCCAGGGCCAAGTCCAGCCGAGCAGCCTCCTGCGCGTTCGTGGGCTCGACAAGCTTCTCAGCGTGCAGGTTCATCTCGACGCCACATTGGGAACAAATCATAGGATCGGATTTCGCCGGCATGCTTTCCTCCTTGGGGCCTACTCCAAGCTGATGTTCTCGCGGCCGTAGCGGAGAGTCCTCGCCATCCAGATCAACTCTTTCAGAAACTTGCCAATAGGCCGGCGGAAGGATTCGTCCTTGAGATTGCCGGCGTCGTCGAAAAAGTTCTGAACGTGGGAGAAGTTCACATCCCAGAAGATTGTAACCAAGCCCAGCTCCCGCATCACGGGTAGCAGGTTCTGGATCGCACGCGTGCCGCCGAAAGGGCCGGCTGAGACGGCGACAATCCCAACAGGCTTATGGATGTATTCCTTGAGACAACTATCGAGGATGTGCTTCAGCAGGCCGGGATAGCCATGATTGTACTCGGGCGTGACCAGAATAAGGGCGTCGGCACGATCCATCTTGTCCGCGAATCCCGTGTTGCGAATTGCCTCCCAGGATTCGCCGGTGCCGACGGGCAGCGTGGCGATATCGATCAGTTCTGTCTGTACGGCAGCTTGCTTGCCGGTTTCCTGAACCATCAGGCGCGCGGCATGTGCGCTCATCCGCCCCTGGCGTGCGGTTCCCAGAATGACCGGAATGAACAGTGGCCGATCAGCAGGCATCGCTCCCCCTTTCCCCGAACCGGGGCTCACCCTGACAGCAACGCAAGCCTCCCCAACACGATCACGACAACAAGCCGTCGCACTTCAGCAGCGCGCGCTGGTCCAAGCTGCCCGGATCCACAATTCATGGTAACATCCGGCCAGCACTGAGGAGAAGCCGCATGAAAACGCATCTTCACAGGGTGACGCTAGCGGTTTCTTCCGCTCTCTTGGTCGCAGGTTGCAGCACGGGCGCCAGCGCGCAGTGGAGCAATTCCGTGGGCGGGGTCTGGAACAATCCGACTTCCTCGCTGGCTTCGACGATGGTCTATAACCGGCTTTTGCTGGATGCCGCGAAGAAGAAAACCGCACCAGAGGCGGAGGGAGCGCGGGCACCGCAGGCTCAGCAAAAATCCCCGTCCGTGCGCCGTTTGCGCGTCTCCACCACCTTTCGGCCGGTTGCTCCGAGCCTTATGGTGCAGGACCTGGCGCAGGGGATGGGGAAAACGCCGGCGGAGCGCGCCCAACTCGCGGAAGCATTCGGCCAATTCCTGGGGATCTTCGAGGACCAAGCGCGTGCCGATAAGGAACTACACGACCTCGCGCGCGCGGCCGCTTTCTTCCTGGTAGCCAACTATGCCATCGCCTCTGGCCGCGAGCCAACCGAGAAACAAACCATAGCCGTCGAAGAGAAGTTCCGCGGCGGCCTTTCCGGCAGTCAGCAACTCGGTGCGATGTCGGACCGGGAAAAACAAAAGCTTTACGAAACGCTCGTCATTTTCGGCTCGCTGCCCGTGGCAGGCCGCAACAGCGCCAAAGAGAAGAGAGACGCTGAGCAACAGAAAATGTTCCGCAGGCTGGCACGCGAGAACATCCAGACCTTGCTCGGTGTGCCCGTAGAGAAAATCCACCTGACCGACGAGGGACTCAGCATCGCCGACTAAGTGCTCGTCCCGGATCGAGACAGCAAGCCCCTGTTTGACCCAAATAGCTTCAGCTTGTCTGCCGGCGGTGTCCCGGATTCAGTTGAGGTACAAATCGGGGGAATCGTTTGTCGGCCTGCCCTAAACGATCGTGCTGGGCAAGGGCTGCGGCTGACTCAAGGAGTCGCTGAACTGGAGGCGGGAAGGCGAATGACAATTCTGTTTCCTCCTCGCGCCGCGCTCTCGACCGCGAGAGAGCCGCCCAGGGCCGCGACGACGCGCCTGGCCGTCACCACCCCGAGGGCGGTCTCGCCGAAGCCGCCGGGAACGGCGTGCTCAGCGAAAAAGGTCTCAATGAAGTGTTCGGCATCCGGCAAGGAGAACGGCGCTCCCTCGCCGGTGACGGACCACTCAGCCCCTTCCTGCACAGCGCGCAGCTCCAACCGCACCGTCTTCCCTTCTGGGCTGTGAAAAATCGAATAATGAACGACCTTCAAGAGGACTTCGTACAAACGCTCGGGGTAGGTTCGCGCCAGCACGCCCGTCTCTATTCTGCTTTCGAGGCTGATGGCGCGGGCCTCCGCGATCGGCCGCAGATCTTCCAGCACACTTCCCGTCACCTGGTCGAGCATTACGGGAACCGGCTCGCCCGCGGGAGCATCGGCTTCCGCGAGTTCCCGCATGGCTTGGACGAGCCAGGCCAGGCGTTCGGCCGACTCCAGGGCTTTCTCGACCGCGGTCCGATACTCCGCCGCGCTCCTCGCCTTGAGGCGAGCGAGTTCGAGCGTTCCGCGCAGGGCGGTCAGCGGTTGGCTGAGCCGGTGCGCAACGACCGCCAGGAGCGAAGTCGGCTCACCGGCTCCCGCCTCGTGATTCCAGGAGAGCGTGTCGAGCGCCCCCGAAGGCGCGACACCAGGCGGCCCATCTGCTACCTGCCGCGGCTTTGTCTTCACGCTGCCTCCTCTTTTTGCACCTCGCTCAGCATGTAGCCGGCGCCGCGAATCGTGTGGATCAACTCTCGCTCAAAGCCCTTGTCCACTTTCTTCCGGAGGTAGTTGATGTAAACGTCCGCCACGTTGGTCAGCACGTCGGAAGCGTAGTGCCACACATCTCGGATGATCATCGCCCGCGTCACCGGCCGGCCCTGATTCGACACCAGATAGTCGAGCAATGCGAACTCACGCGAGGTCAAGTTGATTTCGCGCCCGTCGCGGGTAACGGTCCGCTCGATCCGATTGAGTTCCAAGTTGCCGACCCGCAGCGTGACCATCGGCGGGGGGTTATTGCGCCGCGTCAGGGCCCGGACCCTTGCGGCCAACTCCACGAAAGCAAAGGGTTTGGGAAGATAATCGTCCGCCCCGAGGTCGAGACCCCTCACCCGATCCTCCACCTTCCTGCGCACTGTGAGGATCAGGACCGGGGTGGAATCCTTCCGCGCCCGGAGAGACCCAAGTACGGCGAACCCGTCCTGCCGCGGAAGATTGAGGTCCAGGATCACCAAGTCATAATGCTTGTCCTTCGCCATCCACTCGGCCTCTTCACCATCTCGGGCAACCTCTACTGCATAGTCCTCAGCCTCCAAGCCCCGACGAACAGATTCCGCGACCGGTTCGTCGTCTTCGACCAGCAACACGCGCATCTCCGTCACCTCTTCGGCCCGATATGGTCCATCGGAGCCGCAGCCCGCAGGCTCGACCCTCATGGGCACGCCCGGCCTCGGGTCCCATCATTAGTTACTTCTTATTTCGGCAGAAATCGTCCGATGGATTAGGGAGATTCGTCTTGGAGGAGGTAGGGGCTACGTCCACTCCGGTATCGCCAAGCGTTGCTCCGCCGGGCGGCGGACACCTGGCCCGATGAATCGGGGCCCTACCTTATCGGGTCGATTCGCGAGCGGCGGGGCGAAAGAAATGGAAGAGCATCCAGCCGACGGTCAAGATGCCAGCCACAAGCAGCACGGCGAAGATGACGAAAACCGTCCACTGCCCTTCGACGGGGAGCGTCCGGGGATCGAAGTAGGGCCGGAGGTAGGCGATACGAACGAGGTGACGAATAACCGCCATCAGGCTGACGGTTCCTAGAATCGCGACGGACCCCACGGCGAGGCTTTTGCGCGCCGCGATCAAGGCGAGCAGCGCGAGCGCCACCGCGACGATGAGGAGTGCCGTGCTCAGCCGGTCCCCTCCCAGGAAAGCCCCGCGCATTTCCGCGGGCAGGCTGAAGAGAAACCAGAGCCCCACCAGGAATTGCAGGCCCGTTCCGGCCTGAAACCAGCGGAGGCCATAGCGACGCGCCCAGACGGCGAGTTCCGGCGCTTCCGCTTTCCAGGACCGCGCCAGCACGGCCAGGCCCAACCCTCCGATAGCCAGTGCGGCGAGGAAGAAGTGGGCGAGCCGTGTGAAAACCAGAGCCTCAGCAGGTCCGAGGTAATTCCCTGCCCTGCCCGTGAGGAAGCGCGCGTAGAACACCTGCGGCTGCTGCATCAGGCTCAGGTTCGCGACGAAGGTCCTCATGATGTAAATCACGATGAGCGCGGTCAAGGCAATCACCCAAAATCCGCGTGGTCCCAACTCTTCCTGCTGCAAGGCGAACCAGTAGACGCCGTAATAGGCGAGCATGAGCAGCGCGACCACCGCCAGCCACGACCAGGCCATCAACACCGACGAGGTATAGAAAAGCTGTCCGTAGAGAAGCTGCAGGAAGAGCAGGGGCGCCACGCCCAGGGTGATGGCAAAGGCCACCACGGGAGGCATGGCATGGGCCGCGCGCCGCGCCAGCTCGCGGTGTCGGGCTTCGTTGCGGCCCCGGTAGCTGGACACAGCCAGGATGACGGCGCCACCCACCAGCAGGTTCATGGGTATCAGGTGGAGAATAAAGGTAAAGACCATAAGAAGCTGGATGAGCCAGACCGGCGCGGGAAGCGGGATCGGGACAGGCGCGGGGATGACCGGGTTCATGGCTTGCTCGCTCCCGAGGAGGCGGCGGGCGCCACGGCCTGCACGCCGGAGTCTGCGGGCTCGCGCGTGGCGGGTTGGGGGTTCAGGCTGGCGAGCCAGTCGCGCAGCGCCTGGCGTTCCGCCTCGGTGCCCACGAAAGGCGGCATGAACCCCTTGAGTTCGTTCAGGTGGAGGAGCTGATACTCGATCATCGGCTGGCTCCAGCCCTTCACCGCAAAACGCATGCTGTTATACCCGTCCACAGTGTGGCAACTGGCGCACTCGACGCGAAAAACGTCCTCGCCGCTCACGAGCCGCTCGTCAGGATTCACTTCGTGGTCATGCACGAATTTCGCCGACTTCAGAATCCCCTCCTGGCGGACGCGGCTCATGTCCTCGACGCGTAAGGTATTCGCGTACATGTATCCATAGACGATGTATGGTTTCCGCACCGCCTCCCGCACCCACTCGGTGACGCCCGTCGTGGAGAGGGCCAGCACGGCGATCAGGAAGGCAAAGGTCAGGTTGAAATAACGCGGGTGCTGATACGGCCCAAAATAGGTGAAGGTCACCACCAGAACAGAGAAGAAGATCGAGAGCGCGGCGAAGATCGTCACCGCCGGCGCGGCGCCCATGGAGATCTCGCGCGCCAGTGGCGGAAGCGTGGAAATGTACCACAGGCCCGCCAGCGGGATAATCAACGTCCCGACCAGCACCCACTTGGCGGCGTACCGGACCACTTCGGTCCGCAGCGCAATGTCCCGCAGCGTCGAGGCGGTGACCAGCCCGTAGACGCCCGCCAGGGCCACGGAAACGGCCGTGCGGACGATGCAGGACGGTAACATGCTGGGATTAAAGAACGCCGTCCAGAAGCTCGGCGACTCGATCCAGTGGCCTGGCGTCAGCATGAACGCCAGGATGCCGTTGATGACCAACAGGCTTAGCCACGCCCCGGCGAAATAGATCCAGCCGACGATGAGGTGCGTTTGGGGGTCGAGCCGGTTCCAACCATAGTAATAGATGAAGGCGGCAGCGATCTCGACGAAAAAGAAAACCCACTCGATCGCCCAGCCCCAAACGAAAACATGGATCAGCGTGGCCGTCGCCTCAGGATTGACCAAGCCAATCGTCCACCAGATGCCGACCCCGCTCACCGCGCCGAACACCAGCACAACCAGCACGAAGAATTTGGAATGCGACTTGACGTAGTCGAGGAGGGCGGCGTCATTCTCGCGGTACGCTTTACGTTCGGTGAGAGGCAGGAACAGGCCGCCACCGACGGCGAAGTGGGAGACAAACACGTGTAGGATCGCAATGATCCCGATGATGAGCCCGCCCCCAAGCATGGGCGGTTCCCAGACTGGATAGTTCATTGGCGGTCCGTGGCGAGGGGGGTCCGCCCGCAGCAGCGTATGCTAATCTCCGCCGCCCGGGAATGCAACGGAAATAGTTGCCCAGCGAGCAACGGTATAACCCAATAGGCGATAATGGAATGTAACTACGGAAGTGAAATAATTACCAATTGGATTCCAGGCCCACCAGTATCAAGGTGCTTGGCCGCAGAACGAAGCGCGCTCAAGATTGGCCTCCGCGGTTGAGCGAGCCCGACAGGGCAGGCGCGGGAGAGAAATGGGCCCTTGGGAGTCGCCTGGGTGTATACTTACGGGTACTGGGGAAGTCTCGAGCCGGAGCCGGGGCGAGGCCGAAAGTCCGCAGCGCAGGCGTCGCCAGAGGGACTGCGGCTTCAACTGGAAAAGGCGTTATGCCAGGTCGAATAGCTGAGCGCGTGTTTGCACTCCTCGATTGGTGCTGGCCTCTTCCTCTCGGTGTATTGGTCGGAGCCTTGGTGTTCGCAATCTCAGCAGGCATTTGGCGAGCGTCAAACGCGCGGCGCCGGGCGTCGCAGACGGCATCCCCGGCACTGACGCAGTCTCGCATTAATTCTGCAGCGCTGCAGGAGAAGCTCCCGGCACCTTCACAATCCCAGGCGCCCGAGGTACCGAACTCGCCCGCGGCCGGAGACGCGGGCGCCTCCGCGAGCATCGGTGGAAATGCTCCTGTGGCTGGAACCCCTTTCCGTTCCGCGCCACCTGTCAGCCTATCCGCTTCCGGGCCGCAGAAAGGCGGCGCCCCGGGGTTGCCCCCTCCAGAGATGGCATCTGCCGCGAAAGTCCCCCCTACTCATCCTCAGGGTTCTAGTCCGCGAGCGGGCGCCGAGCCCAAGGCCGCTTCGGCATCCAGCCAGCTTACTCCCTCTCAAAAGGCCGAGCTGAGTGACAAGCTCACCCTGGGGCGATTCTTCATGGATCGGCAAGACTACAGCGCGGCCTTGGCTGAGTTTCAGGCCGCCCAGGCGATCGATCCCTCTGATCGCGAGGTGCAAACGGCAGTCCGGCAAGCTCGTGAAGCCGGGAGCCGTCCCGGATCCGCTCCTCCACCGTAACTGACGCCGAGCTCGCTCGGGTTTCGTTCACGAGTTGCGCTATCGATGAGGGGCCCGCCCAAGACGACAATCTGACCGAACAATACGCGAGGACATGCGACGGGGCATTGATGTGCCGCCGGTGATTGCATACGCGGCGGAATAGTGCTAAAAACTACTAAAACCTGAGATCCGCGACAAGCTCGCGATTCCAGGCCTCATGCGGCGTACTTCGGGAGAGTTCCGTAGCGCCGGGTTTTAGCCCGGCAGCGGCCTCCTTGTCCGACCTCAAGGTCGGCGCTACGGCCGCCAGACCAAGGACCAGTGCATGAAGGTTTGTCCGACGTGCAAGCGCCTATATGGCTCGGCACTCGGGGTGTGTCCCGGCGACGGTGGGATACTTGCTGCCCTTCAGGAGTGGCGGCCGGGGGATTCGGTTTCACAGAACTTTAGGATCATCGAGAAGATTGGACACGGGAGTATCGGGGCGGTTTTCAAGGCCAAACTCCTGCCGCAAGGGGACCTGCGGGTGTTGAAGCCGCTCGCGGCGCACTTGGCCGATCATGAGTTTCTGATCGAATACCTTCGTCATAAGATCGAGGCGGCAAGCACCCTCCGGCACCTCAACATGGTTCAGATCGAGTCTCTCGAGTGGGCGGCTGACGGACGCCCGTTCATCGTCATGGAGCACGCCCCTGGCCTCTCTCTCCGCGAGCTCCTCATCCGGGGAGGATCCATGCCAGCCCGGGATGTGGTGGACATCGCGGGACAAATTTGCGCGGTCCTTGACTGTGCTCACCGGCTCGGGGTCATTCATCGAAACCTCAAACCAGAGAACGTCATCATCAGCGAGGAAGACGGGTCCCCCCGTGTCAAGGTGATGGAATTGGGGATGGCGGACTTTCGCGAGGCCGCCGCCGTGCAAGGCAAGTATGTGGGGGATGTTCTGACGACGGAGCATGGCCCGGTGGTCGGGACGCGCGAATACATGTCTCCAGAACAGGCGACGGGAACCCCCGCGAGCGCGCTGGACGGGCGCTCCGACCTGTATTCCCTGGGGGCGATGATGTTCGAGGCACTGACGGGCGAGTTGCCCATCGACCCGAACAACCCAGCGAGTGTTCTCGAACAAAGAGAGACAACCGCCGGGAAGAAACCGCTGTGCAGCACGATCCTCAGGGCATTGCACAAGGACCCTGATTGCAGGTACCAATCGGCCACCGAGATGGCCGCGGATCTGCGCGGGCTTTCGCCTTCCTCGTTTCAGACAACCTGGAAGGAGGCAGGACTCGGCGCGCGAACCGGGAGTGTCACGCTTCCGCTGTCCTCCCGAGACGCCCAACCGTCGACTTTGGACGTCCGCGCGCGAGCGGCGACGAGCTTCGACTGGCAGCCACCGGAGCGCACCATCCCCAGGATGCCTGACCGCAGGGACCACACCCGAGAGAGACCGCAGCCGAGTGCCGCCGCTGCCTCGACGGATCGGGAAATCGAGGAGATCCGAAAAACGCTCACGCGGACGGGCTGGCCGGCCTTGCGCCAGCGTGGGCAACGTCATCTGCTCCGCACAGGTCTGCTCACACTTGGTTTCGCAATGGTTGCGTTGACAGCCGCGTGGCTGGCGTATCGCTGGCCCGGGACGTTATCCAGGCCGGAAGGACAGGCCGTTAGTCGCCAGGGCACCCTGGCATCCTCGCACGCGACCGTCCGTGAACCCTCGATGGATCTGAGATCGCCCGACGTTAACCCACCACCTCCTGGAGCGGTTCCCCCAAGCTGGAAAGAACCCGCGGCGGGCCAAAGTTATGCCCCTTCTCAGCCCACGAAGTCGAAAGCCAAGAGGGCTGAGCCTCCCATCGAGACTCCGCCCTCAGTTACCCCAGAGGCCGAGGTGAAGGCAAAGGTCGCCGCTGGGTGGTTGCACGCCAAGCGCAAGAACTACCGTGCGGCGATCGAAAGCTTCCAAAAGGCGCTGGAGATCGATCCTGCCAATGTCGAGGCTCAGGCCGGCTTGCGCTTGGCGCACTATGCCGACCAAAACCCGGGCATAGATGTATTTCCAGCGGACCAGCCGGCGCCAGCCGAAAGCGAGGTGAAGAGGGCGCCATGAAATGTCGGCCGGGGATCGGCTTCATTCTTGCTCTCGTTGTTTTGGCCTGCGCTCCTTACCTGGCGTTCTCACAGCAGACGGCCAAGCCTCTGGCGGAGCAAGAGTTGATTTTCCTTCTTGGGAAGAACGTTAGCAGCCGCGCCTTGGCGGACATGGTCAAATCTTACGGCGTGACCTTTGAGCTAGATCCGCAGGTCCTCGATCGCCTGAAGAAGGCGGGCGCCGGAGACGTGCTCCTGGAGGCTGTCCGGCGAACCGCCAAGCCACCCAGCTCGGCGGTCGAAGCAGCCAAGCCCGTCGCGGTAATACCGACACCGGAAGCTGTTCCGCCCCTCGCGCAGCAGCACCTGGAAGCGGGCCTGCGCAAGCTGAAAGAGAACGATTACGGCGGTGCCCTGCACGAGTTCGCCGACGCGGACAAAGTGCGGCCAGATTGGGGACCGGTCCTTTATCATCGGGGTTTAGCCTTGGCAGCGCTTGGGCATTACGCGGAAGCGGCCGCGGAATGGAAGAAGTACCTTTCGTCCGCCCCCTCCGGCACCGACGAGGAGCCGATCCAACAAAAGATCGCGGCGTGGGAAAACGAAGTGGTGAGGATCGAAAAGACCCGCGCACTCCTCGTCGCCGGCGACCAGCAAGTGCAGCGTCGAGACCCGAGGGCCGCTGCCCAGTCCTTCCGCGAAGCGCTTGCGCTGGACGATTCCGTCGGCCCGTTGCTTGCGCTGGCAAGGCTGGAACTGCTCGCCGGCGACTACAAGTTGTTGGCGGAAACGGCGCAGAAAACCCTGGCGCTCGACCCGCAGTCGGCCCTGGCCAAACTCTATCTGGCCGATGCGGAACTTCGCCAAGGAGAAATCGAAAAGTGCCTGACGGCTCTCCAGCAAGGGCTGACTTTCAATCCCTACCTCGCCTACGGCCGGGCCCTCATGGGCCAGGCACTGGAGCACAAGACGCCGCCATCGGGGGGTCAGCAGAAGCCGGCGCGCGAGGGAGGGGCGAATGCGGCGTCGGCCGAGGAGCGCAATCGCCTCGGATGGGTCCTTTGGAATGGGGGGCACTTTCAGGAGGCCTTGGACGAATTGGACAAGGCGGCGTTGCTGGACCCTGAGGAAGGCCGTTGGCAGTGTGACCTGGCCTATGCGCGCATCGCCCAACGCGATACGGCGGGAGCCCTGGCGGCCGCCCGCGAGGCCGTCCGCTTGAATCCTGCGAGTCCGTGCGGGCATCACACCCTCGCCCTGGCGATGGAGAGGAGCGGGCAGCACGACCAAGCCTCGCTCGAGTATCAACAAGCTTTGAAGCTCATCTCCATCCCCAACGCCGAAAGTCTTCTCCGGCCCCCGATGCACGCCATGGAGGCCGATGTCAGTCATCGCGCCACCGAGAAGCATTAAGGTCGGAGGCGCGGTAAGGACGGCCCGGCGGGGCGTCTCTACACGGAGCGGCCGAAGGCCTGATAGTCGGGAAGTCCCGGAAGGAGATTGAAGACGGGATGATCCTATATCGCAGCGTAACGAAACCCGGACTCTGCCTGACGATTCTACTCACTGCCGTTGCGGCAACCGCCGCGGACAAGGTCCAAGAATTGTTCAGCCGGGCCAACGCCCTGGCAGAGCAGCAGTCCTGGGACGCTGCCGTGGCTCAGTACAAGGAAGTGGTGCGGCTTTCGCCGAATTTCCCCGGAGCTCACTACAACCTGGGCTTGGCGCTTCAGATGAAGGGAGACCTGGAAGGAGCCATCGACGAGTACCGGCAGGCGATCCGTTTGAAGCCGGACTTCACCGAGGCTCGCAACAACCTTGGGCTCGCGCTGCTGCGGAGTGGTCAGGCGGATGTGGCGATCGAGGAGTATCGGGACCTGATCCGTCGGCAGCCAGACTTCGCGGAAGCGTACTACAATCTTGCCAACGCCTGGATGGCGAAAGGGCAGATGGACTCCGCGGTTGCCACCTACCGCGAAGCGCTGCGCCTGCGCCCGGACATCGCCCAGGAACACAACAACCTCGCCAATGCGCTGCGGGCCCAGGGCAAAGTGGAAGAGGCCATCGCCGAGTATCGCGAAGCCATGCGACTGAGCAAGCCGCGGGCAGACCTCTACTTCAACCTCGCCAACGCCCTGAGTGATACGGGGAAGGCCAACGAAGCTATCGAACAGTACGGACTCGCCTTGATGCTGGCGCCGAATGATCCCCAAATCCAAAACAACCTGGGCGTAACCTACGCCGCCCAGGGTAACGTGGAAAAGGCCGCCGAGGCGTATCGGCAGGCCCTCAGGCTTGAACCGGGTTTTGCGCGGGCACATTACAATCTGGCGCTCCTGCTCGAAAAGCAGGGCGACCTGATTTCGGCGATCAGCGAATACAACGCCGCCATCCAATCGAGACCCGACTACGCTGCTGCGCATTGCAGCCTGGGCGAGGTCCTCGAAAGGACCGGCCGGCAGCAAGACGCTCTCGCGCATTTTCGGACCGCCTGGGAATTCGATCCTCAGAATTTCCCATGCCTGGCGGAGTACGAAAGGCTCCTGAAAGCCTCAAAGCCATCAAACCCAACGCCCGCCCCCGCCCATTAGCTGGACGAGGAAAAACCGGCCCTGAAAGCTGCGGCGGCGCGATGCAATCCCTCCAGCGGTTCTCTTGAAAACGTGGGGCCGCCCCCATGGAGTACATCTGGGCGCTCCAGCAAGGTTTTCTGCGCGCCTTGACCGCGCGTGGAGGGTGGGGCATAATCCGTCGGCCGTTATGCCCTGTGACGGGGATCTACCCGGTCTCGATCCTGTGACCCCTTACATCACTCGCGATCCTTGATTGGAATTCCTAGGAGGACGAAATGAATATGCGCGGAAGTCTTCTTGCTCTTCTCGGATTTGCATTCGCTGGGGTTTTGATAATTCCGCGACTGGCCGCGCAATCTTCCGCGCCGCAAGCCTACTCGCTGACCCAAGTCACCTACATGACAGAAGTCAGCATGTTCAGCGGCCAGGCATCGAACCTCAAAGTCTATCGCAGCGGCTCTAGAGAGCTCGTCGAACTGACGATTCCCCCGTATGCAGGCGAACCCAAGGGCGTTCATCAGCGTTACTTGTTCGACTTCCAAGCCCATAAAGCTTACATACAAGACTTCACCCACAACGCGTGTTCCTGGAAGAACTACATCTCTGCCCGCGCGCCCGTCTACTACGACCCGGTCACCGGTGGAGACATGACGCCGGCCCAACTCGCCGAGGGAAAGCAGCACGCGGTGGGGACAGAGGCCGTCAACGGGATCCCGGCCTGGATCACGGAGTCTGTTACACAAGACGGCAAGATCAGGATGTGGCTCGCGCAGAAGGGGGATTTCCCTGTCAAAATGACGCTCCAAGCCAAAGACGGAACGCTTAGCACGTTGTTGGAAGTCAAGCAGGTGGATTTCAGCCCGCCGGCCGCTGCGCTTTTTGTTCCGCCCGCCAACTGCAGCACCCAAGCCCAGGGCGATTGGAGCGACACGCAAATGAACGCCCACGCCGAGGCTGACATCACGGCGCAGGGGTCCGCGTCGGCCAACCTGGCGACGGGCGAGACCCACGCACAAGTCACGGCCACGATGCAGCAAGTTTCGCCCCCGGCCGCCTCTCAAAGCAGCCGCGCGCCTCAAGGTGCGGGAGCTAGTCGCATGGGAGCGACTTCCCCGCAGGCTACGAGTCGTGTGACCGGTGTCCGCTTGCACCTTGTCCCTGACCATTTCGAGGGCCCGTGTCCAGGTCAGGTGCAACTGGTGGCGGAAATCACTTCCGATGGGCCGGGAACGGTGTGGTACAAATTCCTGGCCGGGGCGGTGAGCCGCTCGCCCGAGGGAACAGTGAGCTTCGACGCTGCGGGCACGCAGACCGTCACGATTGATGGGGCGTTCCGCATGACGCCGCGCGTTCCGACGGCCTCGGTCATCGCCATCATGGAAGACGAGGCGGGCAAACACGGGCCGCTGACCGTAAGCTCCGGCCACGTGAACTACAACATCACCTGCACGGGACAGTAGAGGGGCACCCTTCCGGTGCTCTCGCAGCAGACGCTTAAGACGGGAGGGCCATAAAGGTCCTCCCCTACGTGCAATAAAGGAGCATTCACCGTGACAACGCTGATGGCAATCCTGATGGCCGCTCTGGTGACCGGAACCCAACAACATCCCTACTTGGGTGCTTTTCTAATGATCGTGTTCGGCGTAGTGAGTTTCCTTGTCGGTTTCAAGCAATATCGCGGGTACCGGATTCTGGCCGACGCGCCGAAGGCTCGCGTTCGCAGCATGCCGATGGGACTGGTACACCTGCAGGGCAAGGCGACGGGCGAACCCTTGATCAGCCCCCTGACGGGGGCGCGTTGTTTCATCTTCACGGCGGACATTGAAGAAAAAGTGAAGACGAGAACCAAGAGCGGCGGAACGACATGGGAATGGCAAACCGTTGCCGGCGACGACGACCTTAAGGAGTTCCACCTGGACGACGGTACGGGCCGCGTGCTGGTGAATCCTGGTGGGGCGGAGGAGGGGATCAATTTGCAGCGCACATTCTATTGCGAAATCGGGAAGGACGGCCATTTCCAATCGGTTCGTCCTACCCCGGGAATGCCGGCGCCAACCGAGCAGGCCGTGTGGGCCTGGATTCACGGAGCCCACCGTCGCAAGCTCGTGGAGAAGAAGTTTGAGCTTGAAGCGGAAAGTATCAAGGGGATAGATCCCGTAAAGGCGAAGGAGTCCATGATTAAGGTTCTGAACGCCATGCACCAGATCCAGTCATTGGGCACCGCGCCACGGATGGAGTCGTTGGGCGCCGCTCTCGAAGGCACCTCCGCTTCCGGACTCAGGGGAGGCCCGTATCACGTGACCGAGGAATGCCTCCTCGCCGATAGTGACTGCTTCATCCTGGGCACGTGCGCTGAAAACCCCGACGCCAAAAGCGACGAGGATCGCAACATTATTCGCAAAGGAGAGAATGAAAAGACCTTTCTGATTTCCACGCAAGGCGAGGTGAAGGCCGGAAGGAGCCTGCGCCTTCAGGCCTTCGGATTGGTTCTCCTCGGCGCAGCCTTGATTATTGGAGCCGCCGCCCTGGCGCTCAACGCGGCGGGACTGCTCTAACCTTTCGAAGGGCCAACGCTCTCGCCCGGTCCCCCCAGCCTGGCTCTCGGATTCAATTGTCCATGACGATACTCATTGCCAAAGGCCAATGGGCCGATATATAAGGGAGGGCGCAGTTCTTTTTTTCCTGCGGGCGGCAAATCGCCGAGGAAGAAACTGGGGCTACGGGCACGGGTATGGCTAAAACCCAAGGGCAGTCGGAAAGCGTCATCGCCAGAGTCAGCCAGGAGCTAGCGGCGCTCGAGAGGCGTGATTGGCAATTGTGGCTGATTGTCGCGGGCACCGGCATCGTCGCGGGTGCGGCGTTTCTGGCGTTGCTCTACCCGGCCGCAATCCTTCACCAGGGCACCGTCCATCTGGAGCTGATCGTGTCGCGCGAGGCCTTTGTGGGCCTGGCGGCGCTGATGATCCTCTTTAACACCTACATGATCACCCGCCGGCTGGAACTGCGCCGGATGCGCGAGGAGGTCATCTCAACCTCCATCCAAAACGAGCTGGTTCGGCTGCAATCGTTCACCGATCCGCTGACGGAGGTTTATAACCGCCGCTCCCTCGACGACATGGCTGCCCGCTTCATGGCCCGGGCACGACGCCTCGGCAAGCCGCTCACCTTCCTGGTGGCGGATGCCGACAACTTCAAGGAGGTCAACACCCGCTTCGGGCACCTGACCGGAGATTTCGTCATCGCGGAGATAGCCGCCATGCTCCAGGGCGCGGTCCGCGGCTCCGACGCTGTGGTGCGTTTCGGAGGCGATGAGTTTCTGGTAATCCTCTCGGACGCCGCGCTGGCGGGGGCCACGGTGGCCGCGCAGCGCCTGGAGAAAACGGTCGAGGAGTGGAACAAGGCGGGCCATCTGGCGGGATTCCAGCTTTCGCTCAGCATCGGCCTGGCAGAGTGGTCAACGGGACAAACCCTCGACCAGGTTCTCACCGAAGCCGACAGGCAGATGTACGCTGCCAAGGAAGTCCACCCCCAGGGCTGAAAGTAGGGCAAATCCCTCTCGTCCCCTTCGGCATGACAGGGTTGGGCCATCGGCTTGTTCGGTAGCGCCGGGCGGAACTCGTCCCGACGACGTCGGGAGCCCGGCATCTCCCCGAAATGCCCCGATGAACTACATGGGGGGCGTTACTCCCGGCGGGTTGGTAATCGTTGCAGAGCGAATTCCCGGTACTATAGAATGAATGGTCCTGAACTCGTGTCGGGCGCGTAGTGCCCGCCCGGCGAGCAATCAAAACGTGTCGCCTTCCCCAACCATCCTCCACCCGCGCCGGCGCCTGCTTCTTCCCGCTGGCG
This sequence comes from Terriglobia bacterium, assembly GCA_020072655.1. Classification (GTDB taxonomy): domain Bacteria; phylum Acidobacteriota; class Terriglobia; order UBA7540; family UBA7540; genus JAIQGB01. The sequence goes on from JAIQGH010000007.1 coordinate 35,927, forward strand.
CGATCCTGGCAGGAATGCTGATCCTGCTTTGGCCAGCGCATACCTTGCGCAGCGATAATTTCATCGTCTACATGCCTTCGTCGCACGCGGTTATCCAGTTGAATTTGGTCGGTGATGTCAAGTACCTGCCCCTGGTCCCCGTCCTGAACGCGGTGGGGAAAGTCGGCGCCATCCACGAGAAGCGCGATAGCTTCCGGGTCTGGTTCGGTGAGACTCAGATCGAACTCCGTCGCGACGAGCGGCAAGTGCGCGTGGGGGATTCCCGCCTGCTACTGGCTCAGCCGGTACGGAATCCCGGCGGACAATGGCTGGTCCCTCTCGAGTTCTTGACCCGGGCGCTTCCCCAACTCACCCGCCAGCCGATCGTCTATCAAGTCGGCACGAACCGGATTTTTGTCGGCGACGTCGGGCCTGTTACCTTCAGCGTGCGGTTGGACCCCACCGCGAACGGGGCGCGGCTGACCATCCAGTTCAGCGAGAAGGTCGACCTTCACACCGCGGCAAGCAATGGGAAATGGTACCTCTACCCTGAACCTCGCCCCGTCCAACCTTTGGAGCCGGAGTACCATTTCGAGAACCCTTATGTGAGCGACCTGCAGTTTGACGATCAGGACGGAATCCCCAAACTGATCCTGACGCCGGCCGCGGGGGCCCTGAACTTCTACCCCACTCTCACCGATGGTGGGCGGGTCCTCCTGGCGGACGTCGTCAAACCACCGCCTCTCGCACCTTCGCAAGTCCCGGGTGGCGAGCAGCAGCCTGCCACCACGGCCGGGGCCATGCCCGGCACAACGCCGGGGGCGCCACCGGGGCCGGAAGCTCCTCCGGGCGCGACGGGGCCTCCCCTTCCCGTCATTGTCCTCGACGCCGCTCACGGCGGCGCGGAAGCAGGGGCACGCGGTCGAGACGGGGTCCTTGAGAAAGACCTCGTCGCTCAGCTCGTGGCGCGTGTCCGCGTGGGGCTGTTAGCGACCCGCAAATATCGTGTTCTCCTCACCCGGGCAGGGGATGTTGATCCCACGTTTGAGCAACGCGAGGTCGCGGCCAATGTGGCGCGCGCAGCAGTGTTCCTCTCCTTTCACGCGGGCAACCTCGGCGTCACCACACCGCGGGTGGTGGTTTTCAGTTACCGACCCTCCGCGGAGCCTGGCGCCGAGGCGGGCGGCAAGGAAACGGCATTGCTCGTTCCCTGGACGGAAATTTACCGCCTGCATCAGGATCGCAGCCAGGCGCTCGCCGCGGCGCTGCAGCAGAAGTTTGCGCTCATCGCCGGGGTGACGGCTGACAAACCGGCCACGGCCCCCATCCGCGCGCTGCGCAGCATTGACGCGCCTTCGGTCGCCATCGAGGTCGGGAGCCTTTCGCCCGACGAGGACTCGGGCGCGTTAACCGATGCGAACTTTCAAGGGCAAATCTCCAGCGCCGTCGTCGCCGGCATCGAGGCATTTCGAGGAGGGGTTTCTTAACCCATGACGCGCCGAGCCAAGATTCTGACGCTGATTCTTCTGGGGATCCTCGCGGCGGGGGGAATCTATCTGCGCGTGCTGGCCCGCCGAGTGAGCGTGCGGCCGCCTGACCACGGAGAAGAGATGGCACGGACGCGGCTGAGCGAGGAGATCCTGCAATCAGCCGCCGGGCCCAGCCAGACCGCTACCCTCTATTTCCCAAATTATGAGCAGGGGACGCTCATCACGGAGACGCGTACGTTAACGTGGGCGGAGTCCGACACGGACCGCATCCGTCAGGTGCTTCTCGCCCACATCGAAGGCCCCCGCCAGGGCGCGAGCTCCGCCTTGCCCGCGAGTGCCGCGATTCGCGCCGTCTTTCTAACCGCCGATGGCACGGCGTACCTTGATCTCTCGGCGCAGACTCTTGCCGATTTCAAACCGGGGATTGCCAGCGAGTGCCTGGCCGTTTATGCCATTGTGGACTCACTCGCTGCCAACATTCCTGCTGTGAAAAGGGTTAAAATTCTCGTGGAGGGCAGGGAAGTAGACACGCTCGATGGGCACGCAGACCTGAGCGGTTTCTACGTCCCGGATTTGCGGCCGCTTTCACGGGCCTCTTGAGGCCGGGAGGTTTCATGGCGTCAACCCCTCGTCCCCTTTCCGGGTTACTCTATTCCGGCGGCAAACTGCTTCGCGCGGGGGGCCGCTCCGCGCAGGAGCTCCGCCCGGTGGAGATTCTCCCGCACTACATTTCGAGTGCCGAGGGTTCCGCGCTCATCCGCCTGGGAGAGACACAAGTCATCTGCACGGCCTCGGTCGAAGACGGCGTGCCGCCCTTTCTGAAAGGAACGGGGAAAGGCTGCCGACGGCGGCACGCGGACGGCTTCCATCACCGGCGCGCTGGTGGCTTTGGGGCTGGCCCTCGAAGGGCTGGTCGAGAGCAAAACCGTCCCGCGCCTGGCGCTCAAGGATTACATCGCGGCCATTAGCGTCGGCATTGTGGGAGGAGAGATCCTCCTCGACCTTGACTACGCAGAAGACTCGAATGCCGAGGTGGATATGAACGTCGTCATGACCGGCGCGGGGAACATGGTTGAGGTCCAGGCCACCGCCGAAGGCCGCGCGTTCAGCCGCGATGAACTTGATCAGCTGATCGGCTTGGCCCGGCCAGCAATCGAAAAGTTGCTGGCACTGCAGAAGTCGGTCTTGAATGTAGAACTACCCCCAAAGTAGGGTCGTCAAGCAAGCGCAGGCTCTAACTTGTCACTCGTCAATCGTCACTCGCCACTGGTCCTCCACCTCGCTTCCGCCAACCTTGGCAAACTTCGCGAATTCCAGCAGGCGGCGCGGCCGCTCGAGATCGAAGTCAGGGCGTTGCCTGGGTTCTCAGAGATTGCCCCGTGCGTCGAAGACGCTGCCACCTTCGAGGAGAACGCACGTAAGAAGGCCCTCTACTACAGTCGCTTCACACCGGAACTGGTTCTGGCAGACGACTCCGGCCTCTCGGTAGACGCTCTCGGCGGGGCGCCAGGGGTTCTCTCGGCGCGTTTCGCAGGGCCAGATTCGACCGATGAGGCCAATAACCGGAAACTCCTCGAGGAGTTGCGGCGCGTCGCGGGCGGCCCCGTGATGGCGGGCTCGGAACCCCCGCAGTCGTCTCGCGACGCGCACTATATATGCGTGATCGTGCTCGCCCGGCAAGGCCGAATCCTGACGACCGTCAAAGGACGCGTGGATGGCCGGATCATCGACAACCCGCGCGGGTCCAACGGATTCGGCTACGCTCCTCACTTCTATTACCCACCCTTCGGAAAGACGTTCGCAGAAGTCACCGCCGATGAGAAGTTTGCCGTCTCTCATCGTGGCGAAGCTTTCCGCAAGCTCCTGGAATTCCTCCGGGAGCGCTAGCGTCTTCGCCGGACTCGCCCTCCCTCGGCCCCAAACCGTGAAGTTTCTTCGGCCTTCCTTGCCAAAAATCCTGACTCCTTTCCAGCACGCTGATAGTATCCACCTGATTCTATTTCGATTATAATGATTGCGGTTTGGTCAGAGAAATGCTGCCCGCTTTAGTTGATCGAATAGGAGGGGAGGTCCAAAAGTATGCATCGCCCGAGAGTTGCTTTCATCGCAGTAGGAGTTGCACTCGCCCTGACCCTGTTGGCCACCGCGTGCGCCACCAAGAAGTACGTCCAGGATTCGGTTGGACCGCTCGAGACGCGGCTGGGCAAGGCGGAGGAAGGTATCAACGCCAATTCCACCCGCATCACGGACGTCGATCAGAGAGCCCAAACCGGCATTACCGACGCCAAGACCCAGGCGGTATCTGCCGAGAAAGACGCCACCGCGGCTGGCCAGAGTGCTCAGACCGCCCAAACGCTCGCCCAGAGTAGTATGACCGAGGCGCAGCGCGTACGAGAAGAACTGAAGAACTCCGATAACTTCCAAGAGATAAAGACGCAAACCGTCCTGTTCGACTTCAATCACAGTGACCTGACCGAGGAGGCCAAAAAGCAGCTCGATGAGATTGCCTCCCTAGTGTCCTCCAAGAAGCGTTTTGTCATCGAGGTCCAGGGCTTCACCGACGGGACGGGCCCTGCCGACTACAACCTGCAACTAAGCAAGCGCCGCGCCGATTCGGTCGTCCGCTACTTGACCTTGGAGCAAAAGGTTCCACTCGCGCGCGTGTTTGAAATCGGTTACGGGGAAGAAGCTCCCACGTCTCCCAACAATACGCGCGAGGGCCGCGAGCAAAACCGGCGCGTCCAATTACGCGTACTCGCCGCTAGCGAGACGCCCACCGGCACGCAAGCGCAGACAACAACTCCTGCCACCCATTAAGCGGCGGCACGGCTGGTTTGGCAAAGGACAAGACAGCTAGGGGCCGCAATCGCTGAATAGAGTTGGTGATTGCGGCCCCCTTTTTTTGTGCCCGCGAGCCCCAAGACCGGCAGTACCCTCGTTTCCCTCCTTTTCCGTGCTATATTGGTTTCGAGTCCAGGGCACGAATAGCTTATTCACAGTGCGGGTGTTGGCCTGATCTCCGCCGCTTTCCGGGCCGATGACCAGTTAAGGAGGATAAGGATTTGGTTGAACAGAAATCCCAACGGCCGAGCGCGGATGACCGCCGGCAGTACGTGAACTTCTGCTTTTACAAAGTCGACCCCGCCTGGCGACGCCTCCCCGAGGAAGATCGCAAACGCGGGAAGTGCCAGTTCATTGACGCGGTCAAGTCCTACGAGCAGGACATCATCGTCATTCCGTATTCACTCGTGGGCGTCCGCGGCGACTGTGACTTCATGCTTTGGCGCATCGGCTACGACCTGCTGAAGTTCCAGGAAATGGCTGCTCGACTGTCCTCAACAGATTTGGGCAAATACCTGACGATCCCCTACTCCTATCTCTCCATGACGAAGCGCTCGGTCTATGTGGACAAGCACGTCCACGCGGACCAGGAAGGCCGGCGCCTCAAGCTGACACCGGGGAAATTCCGCTATCTGTTCGTCTACCCCTTCGTCAAGCAGAAGGCTTGGTATCGCCTCACCCAGCACGCGCGCCAGGGGATGATGAACGAACACATCGAGATCGGCCACAAATATCCCACCGTGCGGCTGAATACGACCTATTCGTTCGGCTTGGACGATCAGGAATTCGTCGTTGCCTTCGAGAGCGACAAGCCGGAGCATTTCGTGGATCTGGTGATGGAGCTTCGCCACAGCGAGGCCACGAGTTATACCTTGCGCGATACGCCCACGTTTACCTGTGTCCATCGGGAGTTGTCTGAGGCCCTTGACCTCCTCGGCGGCTAGGATAGACTCCATCATGAATAGTGAATGGTGAATGGAGGCTCGGGAATTGAGAATTCGCTGTTCACTATCCAGTAACCGATGTTCACTATTTACTACTCCCATCGTCCATGGCCAAAAAAACCAGATCCGCTAAACGTCCTGCCGCCAAGCAGAAGGTCAAGTACACATCCCCTGAGCGGTTGAGCAAGATTTTCGCGGCGCTCGATCAGCTCTTTCCCCAAGCGCAGTGCGCTCTTCGACACGACAATGCGCTTCAGCTTCTCATCGCGACGATCCTCTCGGCGCAATGCACCGACGAGCGCGTGAATATGGTCACGCCGGAGCTGTTCCGGAAGTATCCGACCGTCCAGGACTTTGCCGCGCTCAAACGGGAGGTGCTGGAGCGCGAGATTCGCTCCACGGGCTTCTTCCGCAATAAAGCCAAGAATATTATTGCGGCGTCGAAGAAGATCGTCGAGGACTTCGGCGGACAGGTCCCTCGCACCATGGAGGAAATGCTCACGCTTCCCGGCGTGGCGCGTAAGACCGCCAATGTGGTGCTGGGCACGGCGTTCGGAATTCCCACCGGCGTGGTCGTGGATACACACGTATTCAGGATTGCCGGCCGGCTGAAGCTCTCCAAGGAGAAGACGCCCGAAAAGGTCGAGCAGGATCTCATCAAGCTCGTCCCCCAGGAACGCTGGATCGCCTTCGGCCATCAGATGATCTGGTTTGGAAGGAAGATCTGCCAGGCCCGCAAACCGCTCTGCGCCGACTGCCCCGTTGAATCCATCTGTGATTCCGCCGACAAGACGGTGTGACGCGTCGCGCCGGGCACTAGAGACTTTGAAAACGGGGCGATGACGCTACAGCGACCCGCGGCGGTTCATTTCCTGGGCGAGCTCAGGCGGGGGCACGAAAATCACACGCTCTTCGATGGCTTCGACCTCTTCGACCTGCTCAACGCCCAGGCGACGGAAATAGTCCAACACTTCCTGAACGAGATGTTCCGGAGCCGACGCGCCGGCCGTGATGGCGACGCACTCGACACCGTCGAGCCAGGCCGGATCGATCTTCGACGCATCCTCAATCAAGTGAGCGCGCGCGCCCCACATCTCCGCCACTTCTCGCAGCCGCTGCGAATTCGAACTGTTTGCGGAGCCGATCACCAGGACCAGCCCGGCCTGCCGGGCCATGAGCTTGACAGCTTCCTGGCGGTTTTGCGTGGCATAGCAGATGTCGTCGCTGGGCGGCGTGACGAGCTTGGGGAAGCGCTTCTTGAGGACTTCCATAATCTCCCTGGTGTCGTCCACGCCGAGGGTGGTCTGGGTTGTCACCGCCACGCGCTCGGGGTCAGGCACCTGCACCCTTTCCGCCTCTTCCACGCTGCCGACCAGGTGGATCTGGTCCGGCACCTCGCCCATCGTCCCGACGATCTCGTCGTGGCCGGCGTGCCCCACCAGGATAATCGAGCGCCCTTCGTTCGCGTAGCGAATCGCCTCCAAATGCACCTTGGTCACCAGCGGACAGGTAGCATCAATCACCCTGAGGCGTTTCTCGGTGGCGTCCCTCCTCACCAGCGGGGCCACGCCGTGGGCGCTGAAGATCACCACGGCACCCTCGGGAACCTCACTCAGTTCATCCACAAAAATCGCGCCCTTTGCCGCCAGCGATTCAATCACGTGCTTGTTGTGGACGATCTCCTTGCGGACGTAAATCGGCGGGCCGTAGAGGTCCAGGGCCATGTCGACCACGCCGATGGCGCGCTCGACGCCGGCACAAAACCCCCGCGGCTTTGCCAACAGTATTTTCTTGGGTGTCATTCCTGCGCCCGCTTCAGCCCCATCCGCAGAATACCTTTAACCCCCTAATTGATGCTAACAGACCCGAGCTGGAGGGTCAAAGGCGGTGGCCCGAGGGTCCGCCGATCTGAGGGTCGGTGTCGACTGCGCGGCTCTGATTCTAAGTAACGATATCTTCGCCGCCGTCCACGCGGATGACGTTGCCGGTGATCCAGTGCGTCTTGTCGCTCGCGAGCGCGGCGATAGCTTCGGCGACGTCTTGAGGAGTGGTTAGGTGGCCGCTGGGATTGCGCAGCTTGGCGAACTCGGCCAGCTTCTCAATTCCCGGAATCTTGGACGAACCCGGCGTGAGGGTGACGCCCGCCTGGATGGCATTGGCGGTGATGCCGTGAGGCATCAGCTCAAAGGCGAGCTGGCGGATGTGCGACTCGAGGACGGCCTTGGCGGCGGAGACGGCCCCGTAATTGGGAATCACGCTGTGTCCACCGGCGCTGGTCATAGCGAAGATGCGGCTGCCCTGGCACAGCATCTTCCGGCGCATCAGCTCTTGAACCCAGTAGACGAGGTTGCTTCCCATGACGTCAACGGTCATTTCCATCTGCGCCTGGCTCAGCTCCTCGTCCTGATTGTCGGCGAGATACGGCTTGAGCGACCCGAAAGCGATCGAGTGCAGGAAGACCTTGATGAAGTGCTCACCGCCCAGTTCCTTCCAGTGCTCTTCGATTTGGGTCAAGACCTCGGCGCGCTTGATGGCGTCCGCGGCGTTGGTGTTAAAGAAGAGCACGTCACGCCCCGCCGACTTGATCGCCTCGATGACTTCGTTGACGTGGTCCATGCTCGACCGCCGGTCAAAGTGCACACCCAGGATGTTGAGTCCCTCGCGGGCGAGTTCCTTCGCCGTGGCCTCGCCAAAGCCACTGGACGAGCCGACAATCAAAGCCCAGCGCACCGGCGCGTCAGTTTCGCTCATAGCGTGAGTCCTCACCTGTTCTGGGAATGTCATGGTTTGTTCTGAACGCGCTGCCGCAGGAAGCCGCGACCCCGACGGCCCGCGGGGCTGAGCTGCCGAGCACCCCGTCCCGCTTAGGAGCCCGAGCGTTCCACGGTGATTCGACGCTCTTCACTCGATATATACTCCAATTGAATGATAACACGCGGGGCAACGGAATTATCCCAGAGTTTCTCGCCCCATTCGACGATAACGATCGCCTCCGCGGACCAAAGTTCTTCCAGCCCCAGCGTGGCCAATTCGCGCGAACTCTCGATCCGGTAAAGGTCAACGTGGAAGACCTTCCGCTCTCCGCCGTACTCGTGCACGAGCGTAAAGGACGGGCTTGTGACCTCCTCCTCCCGCGCCGCGCCCAGCCCGGCAACGATGCCCTTCGCGAGCGTCGTCTTGCCGCTTCCCAGCTCACCCTTTAAAAGCACGAGGCAAGGCGGGCGGAGGCCTTTCGCCAGTTCCCGCCCAAGCGCTATCGTCTCCTCGGGTGAGTGGGTGACGACCGGGGCGGTTTTGTTCGGTTCTTTAACCATTAACAGGCTGCGGAAAAAACCCGAGAACTGTCATCTCCGATGGCTGGAGTCCGATGGTCCGATGCCTTTCATCGGACCCGAAATCGGACCTGAGGACTCCCGACGCCTTCAATCGGGACGACGAAGGATCCCTGCATTTACTCGATTCTCTAAACGCTGGGAGCCTTCGCGGAGTTTACCCTGAGCGGAATGCGGAGATCCTTCGCGGAGTTTACCCTGACCCGAATACTGAGATCCTTCGCTTCGCTCAGGATGACAAGCGAAGGGCTCAGGATGACAGGCGAAGGGCTCAGGATGGCATTCCCCCAGGCTCTTTCAGCAACCTGTTAAAGCGAGCGGAAGGCGCGCGGCAGATAATCCAGCAAATCCCCCGCGATGAGCGAGGCCTCGCCAATTTCCTGCGCCCCAAGATCTCCTGCCAGGCCGTGCAGGAAAACCGCCGCCGCGACGACCTGGCTCGCCGGACGTTTGGGGTACTGCGCCAGCAGGCCGGCGATCAGGCCCGTCAGCACGTCCCCGGTGCCACCTGTCGCCATGCCGGGGTTGCCGGTCGGATTCACATAGAGGTTTCCGTCAGGCGCCGCGGTCAGCGTGCGCGAGCCCTTCAGCACCAGCGTCACCTGATGATTCCGCGCGAAGTCCCGCGCCACCTCAACTCGGCGCGCCAGGATTTCCGCCGTCTTCATGCCGGTCAACCGCGCCATCTCGCCTGGATGGGGCGTCAGGACTCGCACCCGGCCCTCCGCGCGCAGGCTTTCAATGCACCCCGCGAAGGCATTCAGCCCGTCCGCATCGAGCACGACCGGAACCGAATAACGATTGACGACCGCGCGCACAAACTCGGCGGTCTCGCGAGCCGTGCCGATGCCGGGGCCGACAGCGAGCACGTCTTTGCCTTCCACCAACTGATCGAGCCGCCCATAGTCGAAAGCGCGGAGCGAGATGCTGCCCACATCAGTTTCAGGCAGTGGCTCGGTCATGAATTCCATGCCGAGCGACGCAATGATGGGCAAGGCGCTCTTTGCTGTTGCCACCGTGGCCAGGCCTGCGCCCGCTCGCAGCGCGGCCAGGGCCGCCATCGCTGCCGCGCCGGTCTTCCCTATTGAGCCCGCCAGAATCAAAACGTGCCCGAAGTTTCCCTTGTGGGCGTCAATCTTCCGTCGCGCCGCAAGCCAACCCAATTCCTCGCGACTCGTGAGGTCCAGAAGCAGCTCTGGGTCGTTTTCCAGAGCCTCGGAGGGCGTACCAATATCTTTGACTCTCCATTCGCCGGCCAACTCACACGCCGGAGGAAAGACATGCGCCAACTTGGGCGCGGTGAACGTCACCGAAGCCTGCGCGCGCACGCATTCGCCGATCAGCTCGCCGGAGTCGGCGGAAATCCCGGAAGGCAGGTCCACCGCCACCACTCGCGCCCGAGGGAACTTCGCGTTGATGTCCCGAACGACCTCGGCAAGAAACCCTCCGAGCGGTTTGGTGAGCCCCGTGCCGAAGAGCGCGTCAACCAGCAACGTAGCACCCTGAATGTCAGGCAGACGGTCGGCCCACGCGCTCGGGTTGGCGACGACCTCCGGCGCCCCGGACGCCGCCAGGCGCTCCCAATTGACGCGAGCGTCGCCTTTCAGACCTTCCGGGTCGGCCAGCAGCAGAACCGCGGGGTGCAAGCCGCGGTCCCGCAGCAGCCGCGCCACGACCATGCCGTCACCGCCGTTGTTGCCCTTGCCACAGAGAATGACGATCCGGTGCTCCCAGAGCGGCGCAAAGCGCTCTTCCAGGAACTCGACGAATCCCCGCCCGGCATTTTCCATGAGCGTAAGGCTGGGAACACCGTAGCGCTCCGTGGTCAGGCGGTCGATGCGCTGCATCTCGGCGGCAGTCAGAATTTTCATCGGCTATACGCCCGCCAGAACTTCCAATTCCTTGAGCTTTCCTGAGTCGCCCACAACGATGAGGAAATCTCCCGGCCAGATCGTTTGTTCGGGCCCGGGATTAAAGGCGATGCTCCCGTCTTTCCGCCGGATCGCGAGCACGATGACGCCCAGGCCGCGCCGCAGATCCGTGTCCACGACGTTGGCCCCGGCCAGCCGCGAGTTGCCTCCTACACGCACTTCCTCAATCTGCAAGTCGAGGTCGCCGCCGCTGAGCGAGGAAAGCGCCACGTCCAGAAAGCGTTGGACGTTGGGGCGGGTCAGCATGCGAGCCATCCGCTGTCCGGCGTACGTGTAAGGCGAGAGCACGGCGGTGGCCCCGGCCCGCATCAGTGTGGATTCGGCAGCTTCCTCGCTGGCGCGCGCGATAATCGGCAGATGGGGCGCCATGCCGCGCGCCGTCAGCACAATGTAAACGTTCTGCGCGTCCGACGTCACGGCGCTCGCCAGTCCTTTCGCATATTCGATCCGTGCCTGCCGCAGGACGGCCTCGCTCGTGGCATCGCCCATGATGCAGAGAAGGTTCCGCTCTTGCGCCCACCGCGCCTTCTCGGGTTCCTGCTCAATGATCACCAAGGGAATGTGCCGCGCGGCGATCTCCGTCGCCACGCGTCGGCCCACCCTTCCGACTCCGCAGATGATGATGTGATCCTTGAGCTGAGCGATTTCCTTTTCCATGCGCCGACGGCCAAAAACTGACCCGAGTTCGGATTCTATCACCGCCTGAGTCAGCGTCGCCACGGCGAACCCCACGACACCCAGGCCCAGGAAAATCAGGCCGACGTTGAGGATGCGCCCGGAGTGCGAAAGCTGATTCTCCGGCTCCGCGCCAATCGTGGAGAGGGTCATCAAGGTGGCGTAAAGCGACTGGAACCAGGGCCAGCCTTCGATAACGTGAAAGCCGGCAGTTCCACAGCCGATGAGGAAAGCAATCAGGGCCAGCGCAATGACCGGGCGGCGAAGGGCTTTCGACCAGAGACTTGCATTGTGCGTTCCGCGCGGTGACATCATGCCCAGGGCTGCGGTCACTGCGGGCGGCTCCTTCACAGCATCCACCCTCCGCTGACGTTCAACACCTGGCCAGTAAGAAACGCGGCTGCGGGCGAGGCAAAGAACTTCACCGCCTCGGCGACATCCTGCGCCGTGGGAGGACGCCCCACCGGGAAGCGCGCGTCGGAGAGGCGCTCGGCTTCTTCCCGGGAGAGCTCTTTGTCGTCGATGATGGGCGGATTGACAACGTTCACCGTGATCCCATAGCGCGCCTCTTCAAGCGCCAGCGAGCGGCTGAACGCCACCAAGCCCGCTTTGGCCGCCGAGTAAGCGGAGATCTTCGCCTGGCCAAACGCGCGCTCGGCGCCCACGGACCCGAGATTGATGATCCGTCCCCAGCGCTGCCGGCGCATCGTGGGCAGGGCGAATTTGCAGGCATAAAACGCGCTGTAAAGATTGGAAGCGAGGATGGCGTGCCATTCTTCCACAGTCGATTCGACGACCGGCTTCCATTCGAAGTCTCCGACGTTGTTCACCAGGATGTCGAGCCGGCCAAAGCGGCGGATCACACTCTCGATGAGCTCTTTGAGACGCGCCGGGTCAGTCACGTCGGTTTCCGCCATCCAGCCTTCCGTGCGCGCGGCGCGCAGCGCGTCCACAACCCGTTGCGCGCCCAGTTTGTTGGTGCGATAGCTGATGGCTACGCGCGCCCCCGCACGGCCGAGCGTCAGCGCGATCTCCTTCCCGATACCCCGCGCGGCGCCTGTAACCAGCGCTACTCGATTCTGCAAGATCACGCTTAACTCCTTGAAAATAAGACGCTTGGAGACAGTTTAAGCCCTTCTGCGGAATTGTTCAAGGCAATGTTTTCTCGGAGGCTACCGCCTTCGCCACGAGCAGTGTCATGTCGTCCTGAAGTTCCGGGCTGCCCGTCCAATCATTCACGCTGCGATAGATTTCCTGCACCAGCGCATCGGGCGAGCCAGGCAGGGCGCGCCGCGCCGCGTCGAGAAGACGCGCCTCACCAAATTCTTCGCCGAAAATGTTCTCCGGCTCCGTCAGACCATCCGTGAAACCCAGGAAGACGTCGCCGGGCTCGAGCACCACGACGGCCTGCTCGTATGTCGCCGGCGAGAACAAACCGACGACTGTGCCGCCGCGATCCAAGCGCAAGACTTGCCCGCCGCGGAAGAGGACCGGCGGCAGATGTCCGGCATTCGTGTAGGTCAGGCTGCGCGTCGCCGCATCGTAAAGGGCGTAGAAAAACGTCGCGTACTTTTCGGCCGAAGTGCTCTCGAAGAGCTGTCGGTTAAGACGGTCAACGACTTCTGCCGTCGAGATCGGCACGGCGGCGCTGAGCCCCGCGCGGGAAAAGCCGTCATAGAATTGCGCGCGCAACGAAGACTGGATCGCCGCCATCAACAAGGCCGCGGAAATCCCCTTCCCGGAAATATCCGCAATGACCAGCCCCACGTGGGTCTTGTCGATCTCCAGGAAATCAAAATAGTCGCCGCTCACCATGCGGGCCGGCCGGCACATCCCGTAAAGCTCCAGGCCTGGGACTTGAGGGATTTTCTGGGGGAAGAGTTGCCGCTGGACTTCGCGCGCGATCTCGAGCTCGCTTTCCAGCCGCGACTTCTCTTGGGACTCGCGCAGCAGCCGCTCGACCGAAGCGGTCATGCTGTCGAACGCCTCACCCAGCGCCGTGAGCTGGTCGCGCGCGGGGATGCCGATGCGATAGGAGAAATCCCCTGTCCTTACTCGCTCCGTCGCGTCATAGAGGTTATCCACGGTCGAAGTAATGGATCGTGTCAGCCGCACCCCGATGACCAGCGAGACCAGCTCGATCACCAGGAAGACCAGCGCGACGATGATGAACAGCGTGACGTAGACCCGTGAGAACCGCCCCAGGGTCGAAAGAAGCTGCCGATTGAGGGTACCCGCCCGCGAGGTGACCACCACCAGGACGGGCTCCGCGAGGCGGTGCTCAGCCGCGCCGCCCCAGACGATCGGATCGAGCGACGAAGCGCCCACGATCGTCGTGTCCACAGGATTCGTGGGCGGCGGCAGCTCCACGGACCTGGAGCTCAGTGAATCCTGTTGCGAGAATTCGCCCAGAGCTCGCTGGCCCGCGGGCGGCGCCGACCGCGCCTCATGCCTGCCGCTGACGGAGGGAGGAATCAGAATCCGCACCGGCCCAATTCCCTCTCCGACCAAATCCAACAATTCGGGAGTCAGGGGCTGCGAAACGATGACCGTCAATTCACCGGCAGGCGTAGGGCCGCGATCGACCGAACGCAGCGCGATTTGGTCCCTGTCCACGACGAAACCGGCAAACTCTTCCTGAGTAAGCCAGGGGGGGAGGTCCACTGGTGGGCTGACCTTTGTGCCGTCCAGCCGAAAGGCGCGCACGCGAGGCCCGAGGCGCAGGGTGATTTCCAGGCCGGGATAACTTTTCGTGTGTCTTCCGAGTTCTTTCTCGAAGAAGTTCTCGATTTCGTCGAGTAGCGCGTCAGGCGATTTCGCCTGGCTAAGGTGCATCTCGTGCCCCACGACGCGGCTGATCTGCTCGAGCTGGCCGGCGTGATCGCGCAATTTCAGCGCCACCAGGAAGGCCGCGAACTGACCCATGTTCAGGAAGTCTTTGATGAGGACCAGGACAATGATTAAGACGACGGGAACGACGGCAATGAACACGTAAGTGACGATCAGCCGGCGCCGCAGCCGCCAAAGCACGCGAGCGCGAACGAAGCCGATCAAGCGCCCGACGTAGTAGCCGCCCGCGATGAGCACCGCGACCCAAAACAGGACCCACATCGCAGTGCGGACACCGCCGGCCAGTCGCTCGACGACCCAAAGAGCCAGGCCATAGGCCAGCACCCAGAAGGCGAACCGCGCCATCCGATGACGGCGGTACTCATTAAGCAGGGTTTGCCACACCACAACGAGAGAGCATATCAGCGCAAAAGAATCTGCGCCAGACGTTGGTTTGCAGCAGGATGTAGAGACGCCCCGGCGGGGCGTCTCTACTGAGCTTCCCGCTGGGCAGCCCGCAGGAGACTGTGGTGCCGGCTGTAGAAGAAATAGATCACCAGTCCGATAACCATCCAGACGAAGAGCCGGAGCCAAGTGTCAGCGGGCAGGCCCAGCATCTGGGCCAGACACACGATCATCCCCAGCGGGCCCACCAGCCAAACCATAGGGGTGCGGAAGGGGCGCCTGACGTCGGGACGCATGCGCCGCATGGCCATGACGGAGCCGCTCACAATAACAAACGCCAGCAGCGTCCCGATGCTGACCAGCTCCCCGACCACACGCAAAGGCATGAGCCCTCCCGCGAGCGCGACGCAGACTCCAGTTAGGGCGGTACTCTTATAAGGGGTGCGAAAGCGCGGGTGAACCTCCCCAAAGGCTTTGGGCAGCAATCGGTCGTGCGCCATAGTGTAGAAGACCCGCGTCTGCCCGAGAAGCATGACCAGAATCACGGCCGTCGTCCCCAGCATAGCGCCAATCTTGACGATGGGCGAAAGCCAGGGGCGTGAGGGAGTGGAATCGATGGCCACCGCCAGAGGGTCTGGCACATTCAGGGTGGTAAAGTGCACGATCCCCGTCATCACGAGCACCACGGCGATGTACAGCACCGTACAGATCCCGAGCGATCCCAGAATCCCGATGGGCATGTCCCGCTCAGGATTGCGGGCTTCCTGGGCCGCAGTGGAAACGGCGTCGAAACCAATGTAGGCAAAGAAAATGATGCCCGCCCCGCGCAAAATCCCGGTAAAACCAAATTCCCCGAAGGTGCCTTGATTGGCGGGCAGAAAAGGGTGCCAGTTGGCCCGGTTGACGTACAGCGCGCCCACGAGAATGAACAAAAGGACCACTCCCACTTTGACCATGACGATGAAACTGTTGAAGCTCGCCGATTCCCGAATCCCCACAATCAGCAAGGCGGTGATGAGGGCGATGATAAAGGCGGCGGGGAGGTTGAAATACGAGTGGATCATGGTGCCGTCGGCCAATTTCACCATTTCCCAAGGACTCTTGGTTAGTTCCGCCGGAAAGGGCAGGTGCAGCGTCTTTTCAAGGAAAGAAACGAAGTACCCCGACCAGCCGATGGAAACCGTCGTGGCCCCCACGGCATATTCCAGGATCAGGTCCCAGCCAATAATCCAAGCCAGGAACTCCCCAACGCTGGCATAGGCGTAAGTGTAAGCACTCCCCGCCACGGGAATCATGGAGGCAAATTCCGCGTAGCAGAGTCCCGCAAAAGCGCAGCCCACACCGGAGAGGATGACGGACAGCACCAACGCCGGACCAGTGTGCTGCGCAGCAACGCCGCTCAGCACGAAGATGCCGGCGCCCACGATGGCGCCGATGCCCAAGGAGATCAGGGCGAGCGGTCCCAGGGCACGGCGGAGGCTGTGTTCCGTTTCCGCGGCGTCGTGCCGCAGTTGCTCGATACTCTTCTTCGCCCACAGATGCCCCATGCCTCCCCCTTTTGCTCGGGACTCGGGATTCGGGACTCGGGGAGAACTCTCCTCAAATCCCTGATCGCGTCCTGTGGCGCCGGGCGGAGCCTGCCCCGATGAAATCGGGGACCGGCGTTTGGTTCCTTTGTAGGGAAGGGCTTTGCCCTCCCGCGGGTCCGATCCGGATCGGACCCCTACCCGCCCCGATGAAGTGCATCGGGGCGCCACAGAAGCGCCCGTCAACCCATTAGGCTCACATCCGCATCCGCCCGCCAATCCCTTGCTGCGGCGCTGCCACAAGTAAAATGCCGGGACTCCCAAGGCGACAATGCCCAACCCGGCGATACTGCGCTGGGTCTTGTGGGTTAGCAGCGCCCATTCCACGAAAAGCGCGAAGGCGATGTACAGGGCTGGCAGGACCGGGTAGCCCCAAGCCCGGTAGGGACGCTCCGCCTCCGGCCGCGTGCGCCGCAGACGGAAGACGCCCGCGATGGTGAGAATGTAGAACAAAACGACGGCAAAAATCACGTAATCCAGCAACTCGCTATACGTGCCCGACATGGTCAGGAGCGCCGCCCAGACGGCTTGGACCATCAGCGAAACCGCCGGAGCATGGTGTCTGTTCACACTCCCGACCTTCGCAAAAAACAAATGGTCTTTGGCCATGGCGTAATAGACGCGCGCGCCAGCCAGGATCAGCCCGTTCAGGCAGCCGAACGTCGAGACCATGATGGCCGCCGCCATCACCCAGGCTCCCGGGTTACCGAGGATAACCTGCATCGCCGCGGTGCCGACGCGGTCCTCGGCGGCGTATTGGATTCCGCGTTCCAGCGGGCTCGCCCCGTGAGGAGAACCATAGAACGGCAGCACCCTCAGGTAAACCCAGTTGCAGGCGAAATAGAGCGCGCAAACGCTCACCGTCCCCAAGAACAGAGCCAAGGGGAGATTGCGCTTGGCGTTGACCACTTCGGCGCCGGTGAAGGTCACGTTGTTCCAGGAATCAGAGGAAAAAAGTGGTCCCACCAGCGCCACCGAGACGACGGTCAGTGCGGCCCACCCCCAATGGCCTTCCGAACTCGCGGAAGGCGGCGGGGCGGGCAGGGTATGACTACTCCCCATCCACCACAGGCCGAGCGCCACCAAGCCCAGGAGCGTTCCGACCTTGAGAGTGGTGAAAATGTTCTGCACCCACGCCCCGGTCCGTAATCCGAAAATGTTCACGATGCTCAGGAAGAAGATCACGACAATGCCAATCAATTGCTGCGAGGAGAGCGTCAAGGGAACCAGGTGGCCAGCGACGTTGAGCTGGCCGAAATTCAAGAGCAAGTTCTGCGCGGAGACCCAGGGAACGAAGACTCCCAGGAATTTGCCGAAAGCCACCGCCACCGCGGCGAGCGTGCCCGTCTGGATGACGAGAAAGAACGTCCAGCCGTAGAGGAAACCGAAAAGCGGGCTAAAAGCCTCTCGCAGGTAAACATACTGGCCGCCGGCGCGCGGCATCATCGCCGCCAGCTCTCCGTAAGTGACCGCCGCCACCACCGTCATCAGGCCACTGACAATCCAGGTCAGCAGGAAAAGCGTCGGCGAACCAACCTCGCGAGCCCCCTCGGCGGCCACAATGAAAATCCCCGAGCCGATCATCGACCCCATCACGATCGTGGTCGCATCGAACAGGCGAAGCCCTTTGACGAGTTCGCCAGATGCCGCGCCGACCGAGGAATTCGCAGTTGCGGATGTATCCATATTCGGACGGAGCAATCGACGTAGCGCCGGGCTTGAGCCCGGCAGTTGGCGCGCATGCCGGCCTGAAGGCCGGCTCTACAAGCCCGCCGGGGTCTCGCCCAAAATGCGAAGAAACGCCTTCGCTCGCGCGCCAAGGTCGGCCGCCGCCAGAAGGCCGGAAATGACTGCCACCGAATCGGCGCCGGCCTCGAGGACCGCGGGCGCCGTCTCCAGGGTTATTCCTCCGATGGCCACCAGCGGCTTGTGGGTTGCTTTGCGCGCTGCCTTCAGCCCTTCCAACCCCACGACCGCATCCGGCTTTTCTTTGCTGAGCGTGGCGAATATCGGACCATAGGCAACGTAATCGGCCGAGGACCGGTCCGCCTCGGCAAGCTGCTCGAGGGAATGAGTCGAGAACCCAACAATCCCTTCCGGACCTACGACTCGGCGGGCGAGCTCCACCGGGAGGTCCTCCTGGCCCACGTGCACGCCGTGCGCTTCTGCGCTCCGGGCCACGTCGGCGCGATCGTTGACAATAAAAACCCCCTCGGCGCGGCGCACGCGCTCCGCCAGGATTCGGCTGCGGTCGAAGAGAATCCGGGCAGAAGCCCTCTTGTCGCGATACTGAATGAGACGAACACCCGCGGCGAGCAGGATTTCGCAAACTTCCGCGGGGGATCTGCCTCCCGCCTGAGAGGGATCAAGAATCGCATAGAAGCGTGGCAGCGAGAAGCCCATAGGAAGGCGAGCACAGAGTAGCGCCGGGCTTTAGCCCGGCATGCCGCCCTAAAGGGCGGCGCTACTTCAAATAACGCCGGCGCCGTTGGGAGTAAAACGCGAAATGAAACCGGTGTCAAATTTCCCGGCGCGGAAATCCGGGTCCGCCATGATCTTTTCATGGATGGGAATCGAAGTGGAGATTCCTCCCACGATAAACATTTCGAGCGCGCGGGCCATGCGGCTGATCGCTTCCGCGCGGTCTTTCCCATGGACTACCAGCTTGGCGATCAGCGAGTCGTAGAAAGGCGGAATCACCGATTCGGCATACGCCGCGGTGTCCACGCGGACACCTGTTCCCCCCGGGACATGGAAATCCGTCACCTTTCCCGCCGAGGGGGCAAACGTCTCAGGATTCTCCGCGCAGATGCGGCACTCGATGGCGTGCCCGCGCAGGCCGACCGTGTCATTTTGAATCGGCAGGGTCTCGCCCGCCGCGATCTGAATCTGCAGCTTGACGAGGTCGAGCCCCGTCACCATCTCCGTCACCGGATGTTCAACCTGGATGCGCGTGTTCATCTCCAGGAAATAGAGGTTTCGGTTCTCGTCCATCAGGAATTCCACGGTGCCGGCGTTCGTGTAGCCCACCTTTTCGAGAGCACGCACGACCTGGCGCCCCAAGCTGTTCCGCGTTTCCACATCGAGCTGCGTGGAGGGAGACTCTTCCAAGAGTTTCTGGTGGCGGCGCTGGATCGTACACTCGCGCTCGCCCAGATGGACGACTTTGCCGTGCTGGTCGCCCAGAACCTGGAACTCGATATGGCGGGGGGAAAGGATGTACTTCTCGATGTAGACCTCCGGGCTGCCAAAGGACGAGGCGGCCTCGTTCTGCGCTGTCCGCACGGCGCCGGCCAGTTCGTCTTCTGACTTCACCACGCGCATGCCGCGGCCGCCACCGCCCGCTGCCGCCTTGATTATTACGGGATACCCGATGCCGGCTGCGACTTGGGGCGCCGCCGCCTCCGACGAGACGATTCCGGAGCCCGGCAGCACCGGCAGGCCAAGCTCCGCCATGGTTTTGCGTGCCCGATCCTTGTCGCCCATCAGGCGGATGACGTCGGGTGTGGGGCCGATGAAGGTGAGGTTTGAGGTCTCGCACACTTCGGCAAAGTGCGCGCTCTCAGCCAGAAAGCCGTAACCTGGGTGGATCGCGTCCGCCCCGGTAATCTCCGCCGCGGAGATGATGCTGGCCACATTGAGGTAACTGTCCGAGCTGCGCGGTGGGCCGATGCAAACGGCTTCGTCAGCAAAGCGAACGTGCAAGGAATAGCGGTCGGCCTCCGAGTAGACGGCCACCGTTGAGATTCCCAGTTCCTTGCAGGCGCAGATTACCCGCAGTGCGATCTCGCCGCGGTTGGCGATAAGGATTTTCTTGAACATGCGCAGTGCCGCAGGCCGGGCGCGGCTTCGGAGGCTCGCTGATTCAGTCTACTGCCTCGGGCGCGCCGCCGACGACCTTCCTGAACTCACCTTCGACTAGAGAGACGCCGGGCGAGGCAAGCACCGCCCAAACAGTTAACTTGCGATAAGAGGGCCGGATCGCAAACAGGGTTTGCCCGTATTCAACCGGCTGCCCGTTTTCCACATAGATACGGACAATTTCTCCGGCTGCCTCCGACTCAATCTCGTTCATCAGCTTCATCGCCTCGATGATGCACAGCGGCTGCCCCACTTCCACGAGGTCGCCGACGTTCACAAACGGAGGGGCACTAGGGGATGGCGAGCTGTAGAAGGTCCCGACAATCGGAGATTTGATGAGATGAAGGTCCTCTGTGCTTTCGGTCGGGAGCGTATCCGCAGGCGGTGCCGCCGGAACTGAGGCAGGAACCGAATCCGCGGCGGGGGGTGGGGGAGTCCAAGCGGGGGGCAGGACCGAAGCAGTGCTGTGCGAACTGTTGCTTTCTGCCACAGCATCCCCGCGCTTGATGCGGATGCGAACGCCACCCTTCTCCATCTCGAACTCACTGATCTGCCGCTCGGCAAGAGCGTCGATCAGTTCGCAGATCTCCTTCACGTTCCAGGGGCTACCGGAGCTTCCCGAACCGCGAGATGAACCCTTGCCGGGCATGTGATCAGCTCCGCCTGGACGGCCCCGTGGCCGTCCTGTTGAGAATGATGAGACGGCGCCTAGGGAACAATCCAGTCGTCTTTCGGCGACTCCGTGAGCATCTCCGGGCCGTCGGGCGCGACAAGCACGGTATCTTCGATGCGAATGCCTCCGAGGCGCTGCACATAGACTCCCGGTTCCACCGTGACGACACAACCCGCTTCCAGTTGCTGGCGTTCACCGCGCCCCAAACGCGGCCGTTCGTGGGTCTCGAGCCCCACGCCGTGGCCCGTGCTATGCGTGAAATACTTTCCGACGCCGTAACGGTTCAGGACGCGCCTGGCGGTCTGGTCAATCTCTCCTGCCAGGACGCCTGCTCGCAGCGCCCCAATAGCTTGTGCCTGGGCATCCTTTACTGCGGAATAAAGGCGGCGCAGGTGCGGACTGGGCCTGCCCAGATACAGAGTTCGCGTCATGTCCGCAGCGTATCCGCGTAGTATAGCACCAAGGTCCAGGATTACCAAATCACGTTTCTTCAACAGGTTGGAGGTGGGTCGGGCGTGCGCCCAAGCGCTCCGCGCTCCGGAGGCGACGATGGTCTCAAACGCCGCTCCTTCCGCGCCTCGCCGCCGCATGCAGTACTCGATTTCTGCCGCCAGGTCCATTTCCCGCGTGCCCGGCCGCACGAGAGGTCGGACATCAGCGAGGGCTGCCGAAGTAATCTTCGCCGCGCGTCGTATCAACTCAACCTCTCCCGCGTCCTTGACGGAGCGAAGTTCTTCAATGAGCCGGGCACATGGCTTGAAGGAAACTTTTTGGCAAGCGCTTCTCAGGCCCTTCAGGGCGGCCCAGGTCAGGTGAGACTCCTCGCACCCTGCCCTGACGGCGCGCTTCTTTTCCAACCACGCCCCCGCGGCTTTGAGCAAGCCCTGGCGGACCTCGACGACCTTCAACCCGATCGCTTCCTTCCTGGCTTGGAGTGTGTACCGCGGGTCAACCCAGAGCAGTTCCTCGCCCCGTCCACCTAGGATCGCCACCCCGGCGCTCCCTCGGAAGCCCGTCAGATAGAAAATGCTGACGGGATTCGAGACAACAAGAAACGGAAGCCGCTTTTCCTGTAGCCGTCCGCGAAGGCGCGCGCGTCGCGCCGAGAACGCCGATGAATCGCTGGGTCCGTCTGCCGACATAAACAAAAGGGAGGAGACGCCCGTCTCCTCCCTGGGAAGCCGCCGATGCCCGAAGCCCGGGTGTTATCCGGGCAGAACCTTGGGCGATATGAAGAACAGCAACTCCTGGTCGTTGTCACTGACGTTGCTGTTTTTGAACAGGTGGCCAATGATCGGGATGCTGCCGAGCAGCGGGACGTAGCTCTCTGTCTTGGTGCGAGAGGTCACCGTGACGCCGCCAAACACCACGGTGCCGCCGTCGGGCACCAGGACCTGCGTCGTGGCTTGCTGCGTGTCGATGCTGGGGCCAGCGGTCAATAACAGCGCGCCCACCGAGGCGTTCGTGACGTTGATGTCCAGGAAGATGTTGCCATCCTCGGTCACCTGCGGGGTCACCTTCATGGTCAACGCCGCGTTGACGTACTGAACGCTGATGGTGTTGTTGATCGTGGTCTGGACAGGGACCTGGGTTCCTTGCATCACCGTCCCGGGCACGTTGTTCTGCGTGACGATCGTGGGCCGGGAAAGGGTCTTTGCCTGCCCGCGATCTTCCTCCGCCGCGATTGCCGCGTTGATGATGTATCGCGCCCCGGCATTGGAAATGGCGATGGCCCCGAATCCGGTCGTGGTGGTCGAGGTAACCTTAATGTCCGGAGCGCTCGGGATCGACACCTCAGGCGTGACGGCAGCGCCTGTTCCTGTCTGCCCACCAATCAGCGTTCTGCCTGCCCGGTTCACATACGCCCCCGTTAGTGCGGACTGCAGGGTGCGCGAGAACGTCGCCTTTGCCAGAACGATGCGCGCTTCGATTTGGACCTGTTTCGCCTTCTTGTCGAGACGCACGATGATTGACTCGACGATGGGGATCTGCGTCTGGATGTCAGAGATGATGAGCGTGTTCGTGCGCTCGTCCACAAGGATGTTGCCTCGCTTGCTGAGCGCGCCACCACCTGCCCAGGACTTGATCATGGTGGCAATCGTCGAGGCCTTGGCATAATTGACGGGACGGAAGACAGTCACCAGCGGCTGAGCCTCTTCGCGCGCCTCGGCCAGCTTCCTCGCCGCCTCCTGCTCGGCCGTCAGGGTTTCGACGCGCGCGATACGCAGGACATTGCCTTCCAGCGTTTTGCCGAGCCGGTTGTTCTTGAGAACGATGTCCAGCGCCTGGTCCCAAGGTACAGCATCCAGAACCAGGGTGACGCTGCCGCTGACATTGGGATCGATAATGATATTCAGCCCGCTGATTTCGTGAATCAGCCGGAAGAAGTCTTTCAGGTCAACGTCCTTCAAATTCAGCGAGATCGGCTCGCCGGTATACTTGGGTTGTTCCTGAGCAGATCCTGCGGCCTGCCCCAGGGCTGGCATGGCCGTAGCCGCCATGGTCATCGCGGCTCGCGCCGCCTGGATAGCCTCCGGCGACTCAGCAGGAGGCTCCGGTTTAGGGGCCGCCGCAACCTCAGGTGATTCCGTCAGGGCCGGCAAAACGCTCCGCAAGTCCAGGCTAGAACGAACTGGCATCTGGGCAATAGGCGGTGCAGGGGTCGTGGCAGCGGACGCGGGCTCCGGTTGTACCTTGGGCTCGGCACTGGGCAAGGGTGGCGGTGGAACGGCTGCAGGGACAGGCCCTGTCACCTTCTCAGCGATGAGCTCCTTTGCCCGGGCGGGAGGCGCCACAGGGGTAGCTACCGCAGGTGCGGTCGTTGGTGGCGTGGTCTTCCGCGGCCGTAACTCAATGCGCACCCCACTCGCCTGGGCATGCACGTCGAAGGCGGGCTCCCCGGCAAGGTCGGCTACGACGCGGACGACCGCAGGATCAGCCTCCCGAAACTGTCCCACACGCACTCCCCGAAGATAGGAGCCGCGAATGGGAATCGCGCGCCTGGGAATGCCATTCCGGGCCTCCTGGAGATCCACAACGAGGCGTGCGGGGCCGCTCAGGCGAAACACGTGATAGCGCGCGGCGCTCGTGGTCGCGATATCCACATAGGTCGCCCCGGAGGCATCCGTCGTGACTTCGACGCCGGAGACTCTAACCGGCTTGGCCGTCGAGGGTAAGGCAGGCTTGGCCACCGGCTCAGCCTTGGGAAGGGCCGGAGCGGCGGGCGCGCTCGCAACGATCTGCGGCGTGCTCGTGGGCTCAGCAGCCTCGCCGGAAACCAAGAGCAGTCCCGCAGGGTCACGATGAAGCGCGACGGTCTCCGGGTGCTTCAGGTTGACCTGCACACGGACAACCGGTTTCCCCTTGGCATCGGAATACTGCAGGACGTGGTACCCGGCGAACAGGTCTCCGGTGAGCTTGGCGTCCCGCGTCACGCCGGCCGCTCGGACTCCCGCAAGGTCAATCAGGAGCACATCCGGCGTCGTGCGCACGGCGCTGAACGCATAGTCGCCCTCAATCCGCAGCAAGAGCTGGTGGGAAGAGGCCGGACCTGTCAGGCCAATGGCCTTCAAGCTCGCCTGGGGCAAGGCCGCTGGGTCGCGGCTCTGGGCCAAAGAGACCACCCCCAAGATCAAGCACATGACCGTGAGTGAAAGGATAACTTTGCGTCTCATCTTTATGCTCCAGGGGCCTGGCCCAGTCGCTTGACCACTTCCCGGGTCTCGACTCTGCCGTTTTGGTCCAGCGTGTTTTCCCGGAATATGACCGAGTCAGGTGTGATCTTGCTGACGACACCGTTGTAAACCACATCGTTTTCCCGCAGGAAGTAGGCGCGGTTAGTGTTATTGTCGACGACGGCGATCATCGTGTTCGTGGTATCGAGCCGGACGATGCCTTGCACCCGCAACCGACTGATCACCAGCCCGCGTGTGCCCGGTGGAAGAGGGCCGAGGATCTGTTCCATCCCGGCCTGTCCAGGAACCGGGGGAGGGGGCAGCTTGAAGGGATCCCGCTTGCCCGTGACCTCAGCGGCAGGCCCCTTTTCAGGTCCCGAGGGCTTGGCCGCGGCCTGCTTGGCCACCGCTTTCGAAGAAGCTTGCTTCTGTGCGGGCGCCATCTTCTTCGCCGAAGAGGAGGGAGCGCTAGTTTTGGCACCCGCCTGCAACGCTGGACCGTTGTCCACGGGTAGAGCTCTCGCGCGTCCGACCCAGGTCGAGCCCACTAGGCTCAGGACGAGCGCACTCCCCCCAACCATCTTGACCGCCGTGCGGTTAAGCCCGTCTTTGACCATGTTCATGTCCATCCTGCTCTATTTCTTTTTTGCCACTGCCTTTGCCGGAGGAGCCTGCGGGCGATTGAAGAAGGTTGTGATCACACAGTTGGCCCCCACCGTCTCGCTGGGAAGGATCACAAAGCTTCCCTGGCCTCCTCCCGCGGGAGGTCCCAGAGCCAGGTTCGTGACGCTCACAATTCGATCCTGCCGGGAGAGCCGCTCGAAGAAGTTCCGCAGGGCGTAATAGGTCCCGTCGAGGCGAACGTTGAACGGGAGTTCGACGTAATAGTCCCGGGCAACGGGAGGCTGGGCTACAAAGTTGCGCAGGTGAATCGCTGCCGAGGTGGAAGTGTCATACACGGTCTTCACGAACTGGTCCGTGGCCGCCTCGTCGGGGACAATGGATCGCAGGGTTTCCAGTTGCTTGGAGAGCTGCGCGATGCGGTTCAGGAGTTCCGTGCGCTCCCGTTCGACGGCCTGGTTCCTCTGGTTCTCCTCTTTCAACTGTTTGACTTCCACACTGAGCTTGTCAATTTGGGAGGAGAGGGGCAGGACGTAAAGATAGAAGACCACGGCCGCCAAGACCACGGCGACCGCGGCGAGAATGATCCCTTGGACGGCAGCGGGTAGATCATTAAAGCTCTTGGCCATCGTCGCTCCCCCTCAGAAACCTGCCTACTTGCGCGCCTGCCCAGCTTGTGCCCCAGTCGCCGGCGCGGCCGCGGGCGTTGCCGAGGGCAGCTTGTAGACGCAGTCCAAATTGAACTTGAAACTCAACCGGCTGTGCTGATCGTCCTGGTAGTACTGCCGCAGTTGCACCTCGTCGAAACTTCCGGTCCTCTTCAGGTCGGCAATGAAATTGGCGATGGATTCCACCGAATTTGATTGCCCGCGGATCGCCACCCGCGCTCCATCCGGCGTGACGGTCAGCAAATAAAGGTCATTGCTGCGGTTGACGACGTCACCCAGCCGGTCCATGTAATCCACGGGGCCGACTTTGGCGTTCTGCAGCTGTTGGATCGTATCCTGCCGCCTCTGCAACTGATCCAACTGTTGCCGGTAGCGATCGTTCTCCGCCCGGATCTGCGCCAGACGGTCCCGCTCCCGCAACTGCTCGGCCTTCTGCTTGTTCAAGGTGTCGATCTCGCTGCTCCAGTATTTGTAGAAGAAACCCACAATGCCGAAGGCGACCACCGCACTGACAATGAAGACCAGCGCGTGGCGTCCGGCTGTGGGGGGCGGACCCGCCACTTTGACTGGTTTGGCGACTCCCAGTAAATTGATCTTGATCATGGCGTGTCAAAGCTCCTGAGCGCCAGCCCAACCGCAACCGTCATGCGCGGCGCGATATCGGCGATATAGCTGGTGTCGAATTTCGCGGGGTTGACTTCGATCCTCTCGAAGGGATTCACGATTTCGACCGGGATATTGAACTCTTCCTTGAGCAGATCGACGAGCCCCTCGATCTTGGCCGTGCCCCCCGCCACATAAATCTGCTGGATGTTCTCGGCGGTGGTCGTCTGACGGAAAAAGTCAAAAGTCTTCTGCACTTCCAAGAGAAGGATTTCGGAAACGGAGCGAATATGCGCAGCCTTCACGTCCGGCTGGACGTTGGCCACTTGCTTGCCTTGTTTGAGCGCTTCCGCGTCCTCGAAACTCAGATCGAGCTCTTTCTGCAAGGTGTCCGTGTACTGGTTCCCGCCCACTGAAACATCGCGCGTAAAAAGCGGCACCCCGCCCCGCACGATGTTGATATTCATGATGCTCGCCCCGATGTTCAGCAGAGCAATCATGCGGTCCGGGGCCGGCGCGTAGCTGACCTCGAAGGAGTTCTGCATCGCGAAGGCGTCGATGTCCACCACCGTCGGAACCTTGCCCGCCTGGCTGAGGACGTTGGTGTGGTTCAGAATCTTGTCCCGTTTCACCGCCACCAGCATCACGTCGAAGCCCGGAGCTCCGGTGGCCGGGCCCAGCACCTGATAGCTGAGGTTGACATCCGCCATGTCGAAGGGGATGTACTGCTGGGCCTCGTAAGGAATCGCGTTCGCCACTTCCCCCTCGCTCGGGGCGTTCACGCTGATGCGCTTCACGATCACCGAATGCCCCGAAACCGCCGTGGCCACATTCTTCGTTTTGATTTTGTGCTCCGCGAAGATTTTCTCGATGGCGTTGGCCACGGAGAACGAGTCCATGATCGCCCCATCCACCACCGTGTCCTGCCCGAGAGCCTCCATGCCCAGGTTGATCAGCTCGTACTCCTCGCCCTTCTTCTTGAGCTCCACCGCCTTGACCGAGCTTGAGCCGACATCCAGCCCCACGCTTCTTTTGGTTTTCCCCAGTCCAAACATGTGCGCTCTCCCTTACCGGGCGCCGCGGGGTTTCCCCTTGGCGCGCTCCTCGCGTTGCGTGCTCTGCTTTTCCATCCAGCGGTCCAAGACGGTCTTCTTGAACTTCCAGCGGTTCCCCAGTTTGAAGGCCGGAATCCGCTCTTCGTACACGTACTTGTAGAGTGTCTCGCGCGAGACCCCCAAGTACTCCGATGCCTCGCGAATGCCCATAACCTCTCGAGTTTCCACCATAACTGCCAGCCTCTGCTGCGAAGGGCTCGCTTGAGTTCCTAATCTTAGGTTCTGTGCGTCGAACAGTTGAGAACCCCGGGAAACGGGGTCTTTGGTTGCGCTTATACGCCTATTTCCGAGAGAATGTCAAGTCTTTTTTTGTGGATTTTAGGGGTTTCATAGGAAGAGATGGCGGTATTGGGGGCAGATTGGTCGAAGAAATACAAGATTTTGGGGTGGCTAATGCAAAACATACCAGATTTTGTAGAAATCGGCCTGGGGAACACCAAAATCTACGCCGCAGCGTCGGTCACGCCGGTTGTCACGCTGCCGACCATCCACCAAGCCTCCGCTGGTCCACGTCCAATCGCCTATTCCTGCTCCAGCTTCCCAATGGGAATTGGCGCCCGGTATTCCCAGTCCGCTGTGGCACTGGTCTTGTAGCGGAAGAGCCGGCAGGCAGTACAGAGCTGTGCCACAACGTAAGGGGTAGCTTGATTCTGCCATTGATGGTGGCACGTGCCTGCGAGCGGTTTGGTTTTGGGTCCTTGAGTCCCTTGCGGTCCCGTCGACATGTTTCTCCTAAATGAGCATTGCCAGTCATCCAGCTTCTCGTTCTTACAGCTCGCGAATCCAGATGTTCCGGTAACGCACCGGATGGTCGTGGTCCTGAAGCCTGAGGGGCAGCTTCTCCGGGTGCGGCCTATAAGGTGGCCGGGCCTTGTGGGCCGTCGGACCGGTCAGCTCGACGTTATCCTGAACCAGGACCCCATTCTGGAGGACCGTCACGCGAGCTTTGCGGACCACGTTCCCATCCGCACTAAAGCGCGGCCCGTGGAAGATGATGTCGTACGTCTGCCACTGGCCGGGCGGTCGGCATGCGTTTACGAGCGGCGGGTACTGGCCATAGACGGCCCCAGCCTGCCCATCCGCATAGGTTTCGCTCTCGAAGGAATCCAGGACTTGAATCTCATAGAGGCCCATCTGATATACGCCGCTGTTGCCGCGATCCTGGTCCGTTCCATGAGGTGGACTGGGCGTCGCCCATTCGAGGTGCAACTGGCAGTCGCCGAAAGCCTGGTTGGTGGTCAAGTCGCCGGTCTTCGGCACGACTTCAAAGTAGCCATCCCCGACTTTCCACTTCGCCGGGACGTTGCCTTCCGAATGCCACATCGAGAGGTCCTTGCCGTCAAATAGCACGGTCGCGTCCGAGGGAGGTTTCCCTGGCGCCTCCTGTGTGCCGGCCGTTCCGGGTATGATGACAGGCGGATGCGGCCGGCTGCGGTCGTGAATCGTCCATTTCCCCAAGTCCTGGGCCAAAGAAAAGATGCATGCGCTGCTGGCCAACAGCGCCACGACCATCAGCACCGCTCGCCTGAGGTGCGCGTGGTGCCCGATTCGTCTTGTCATGTTCATTCCCCTCGCGAATATTCCTGCGCCTGTCGAGACGCGCAGGCCGTTTCCCACCAAGGCTCACTGTGAGCCGACAGTCTACGTCCGCGGGCGTGGCCTGTCCAGCCGGTCGCGCGAGTCGCCGCAGCGGCGCGCCGCGGATGAGCGCTCGAGGAAAGATCCAACACCACTCGAAACCTCAGCCAGCGCATCGAGACCCATCCCGTGGTATCCTTATGACTTCGGGCAGATCGTCTAATCAATAAGGGCAGAGTCGGGGACTTCTTATCCCGAAAAGTTCTTGGGGGCCGAAACGTATGGCAACGGAACATCCCATTGACATCACCGAAGGAGAAATAAAGGAGTCTCCCGCGGCGGGCGAAAGGCCCGCTCCGGAGAGCGCCGACCTTGAGCTGGTCGAGACTCGCGAGTGGCGAGAGTCGCTCGACTACGTCCTCGAGCACAGTGGGGCGGAACGCGTGGCGCGACTGCTGCGCGACCTTCAGGTGCACGCCCGAAAAGCCGGCGTCGAAATCCCCTTCACCGCCAACACGCCCTATATCAACACCATTCCCGCCGACCAGCAGCCTCCCTACCCCGGCAGCCGCGAAATCGAGCGCCGCATCAAGAGCCTGATCCGCTGGAACGCCATGGCGATGGTCGTGCGCGCCAATCGTGAGGAGAGCGGTATCGGCGGCCACATTTCCACTTACGCCTCGTGCGCCACATTGCTCGAAGTCGCTTTCAACCACTTCTTCCGCGGCCGGGAAGGCGGGCGCGAAGGCGACATCATTTATTTCCAGGGCCATGCCTCACCGGGAATCTACGCTCGCGCCTTCCTGGAAGGGCGACTGACCATCGAGCAGGTCCAGAATTTCCGCCGTGAGCTTCGGCCCGGCGGCGGGCTTTCCTCTTATCCCCATCCCTGGCTGATGCCCAACTTCTGGGAATTCCCCAGCGTCTCGATGGGGCTCTCGCCCATCATGGCCATCTATCAGGCGCGCTTCAACCGCTACCTGGAAGATCGCGGACTCAAGCCACACTCGGATGCCAAGGTCTGGGCATTTGTGGGCGACGGCGAGACCGATGAACCCGAAACGCTGGGCGCCATCACCCTGGCCTCGCGCGAAAAACTTGACAACCTGATTTTCGTGATCAACTGCAACCTGCAGCGGCTGGACGGCCCGGTACGCGGCAACGGCAGCATCATCCAGGAGCTCGAAGCCATATTCCGTGGCTCCGGCTGGAACGTCATCAAGGTTCTCTGGGGAGGCGATTGGGACCCTCTGCTGGCCAAAGATCGGGACGGGCTGCTCGTCAAACGCATGGGCGAGACGGTGGACGGACAGTATCAGAAGTATTCGGTCGAGTCGGGCGGGTATTTCCGCGAACAGTTCTTTGGCGCCGACCCGCGCTTGCTGGAGATGGTGAAGCATCTCTCGGATGAGCAGCTCGGCAAAATGCGTCGCGGCGGACACGATCCGGAAAAAGTTTACGCCGCCTACAAAGCGGCCGTGGAGCACCGAGGCTCGCCCACCGTCATCCTGGCGCGCACCGTAACGGGCTACGGGCTCGGGGAAGCCGGCGAGGGCCGCAACCTCACTAATCAGCACAAAAAGCTCAACGAAGACGAGCTGCGCGAGTTCCGCAGCCGTTTCGGCATTCCGATTTCCGACGAAGAGGTCTCGGCCGCGCCGTTCTATCGGCCGCCGGACGACAGTCCGGAGATGAAATACCTCCACGAGCGGCGGAAGGCGCTGGGCGGTTATGTGCCCCATCGCGATCTGAAGTGCAAACGCACGGAGGCGGAGCTCGAGGAAACTTTCCAGGAATTCTACAAGGGCACCGAGGGCCGCGAAGCTTCCACGACCATGGCCTTCGTGCGCATGCTCTCCAAGCTCCTTCGCGATAAGGAGCTCGGGAAGTACATCGTTCCCATCGTCCCCGACGAGGCGCGCACCTTCGGCATGGAGGCGCTCTTCCGCCAGGTGGGCATCTATTCGCACGTCGGGCAGATCTACGAGCCTGTTGATAAAGAAACATTGCTTTACTACAAGGAAGCGAAGGACGGCCAGATCCTCGAGGAAGGCATCACCGAGGCCGGCGCGATGGCTTCCTTCGTCGCCGCCGGCACCGCCTGCCTGACGTATGGAATCAACATGATCCCGTTCTTCATTTATTACTCGATGTTCGGATTCCAGCGCATCGGCGACCTGATCTGGGCCGCGGCGGATTCGCGTACGCGCGGGTTCCTGGTGGGCGGCACGGCGGGCCGCACCACGCTTGCCGGCGAGGGCCTCCAGCACCAGGATGGCCACAGCCACGTGTCTGCGTACTCCGTTCCCAACTGCCTCTGCTACGACCCGGCATTCGCTTACGAAATCGCCGTCATCATTCAGGAAGGCATTCGGCGAATGTTTGACGACGGGGAGAGCATCTTCTACTACTTCACCGTCATGAACGAGAACTATCCTATGCCGGCGATGCCCGAGGGGTGCGCGGACGGCATCCTAAAAGGCATGTATCGCGTTCGCGCCTCCGAAAATAAGCAGTCCAAATTGCGCGCCCAGCTTTTCGGCAGCGGCGCAATCCTGAACGAGGCGCTCAAAGGGCAGAAGATTCTCGAAGAAAAATACGGCGTCGCCGCGGACGTTTGGAGCGTCACCAGCTACAAAGAACTCTACCGCGACGGACACGCCTGCGAGCGCTGGAACCGGCTGCATCCGAACCAGCCGTCCAAGGTTCCCTATGTCGCCCAGTGCGTCAAGGATTCCCCGGGAGTTTTCGTGGCCGCTTCCGATTACCTGAAGGTTCTGCCGGAGTCGATTGCGCGCTGGTTTCCCCGGCCGTTGGTCTCGCTGGGCACGGACGGCTTTGGGAGGAGCGAGGCCCGCGCCGCCCTGCGCGATTTCTTCGAAGTCGATGCACGGCACATCACCGTGGCCACGCTCCACGCGCTGGCGGACGAGAATCAGATCAAGCCAGAAGCAGTCCAGAGGGCCATCAAAGAGCTGGAGATCAACGTCGAAAAGCCCGACCCCGCGATTTCGTAGAGGACACACACATCATGGTAACGGAATTCCGGTTGCCGGAACTCGGAGAGAACATCGAAGCCGGTGATGTCCTGAAGGTGCTCGTCGCTGTCGGTGACGTGATCAAGGCTGACCAGCCAGTGCTCGAGCTCGAGACCGATAAGGCTACTATCGAAGTGCCTTCGCCGATGGGCGGTACGGTCAAGTCCCTGCACGTCAAGGATGGCCAGAAACTCAAGGTCGGCGGCCTCATTCTGACCCTCGAAAATGGCGCTGCCAAACCCACAACGGCAAAAAAGGCTCCGGCAGCCGAAGCAAGACCCATAGGCGAAACGAAACCCGACGCGAAGGCGCCCAGCGGAACGACAGCGGGAAAAGAGGAAGTCCCGATCGAAGCCGAGGCCACTCGGCTGCCCGCGGCCCCTCCACCTCCCCTGCCCGCTCCGTTACGGGAGGTGCCAGCCCCACCGCCGGCGGAATCGCCCCGGGTGGCCGCAGCCGCTTCTCCCTCCGTGCGGCGGCTCGCACGCGAACTGGGCGTGAACATCAACGAGGTTTCAGGCACCGGACCCCACGGGCGCATCAGCGAAGAAGACGTGAAAGGCTACGTCAAGATGCTGATGACGAGGCCCGCTGCCCCGCAGACGGGCGCGCTCGTGCCGGCCACTTCCCTGCCCGATTTCTCCCGCTGGGGGGAGATCGAGCGCCAGCCCATGAAGGGCGTGCGCCGCAAGACCGCGCAGCACCTGGCTTACGCGTGGTCCACCATCCCTCACGTCACGCATTAAGGTTTTCCCTCAATTCGCATCCAGCATCGACTTGGCGCATGAGGAGATTATCTACAAGAAGTACGTCCACATTGGCGTGGCCGTGGATACCGACCGCGGCTTAATTGTGCCCGTAATCCGTGACGCAGACCGCAAGAACATTGTGCAACTTTCCGTTGAGTTGGCCCGCCTGGCGGAAAAAGCAAGGGACCGAAAGATCTCCTTCGAGGATATGGAAGGCGGCGTCTTCACGATCTCGAACCTGGGAGGAATCGGCGGCACAGCGTTCTCGCCGATTGTGAACTCGCCGGAAGTGGCCATCCTGGGCGTCTCGCGAGGCCGGATGGAGCCGGTGTATCTGCAAGGGCTGTTTCAGCCGCGGTTGATACTGCCGCTCTCGCTTTCCTACGATCATCGCGTGATTGACGGCGCGGATGCGGCCCGCTTCTTGCGCTGGGTCGTCCAGGCTCTCGAGCAACCTTTCCTTTTGCCTTTTGAAGGTTAGGTCGGATGATCATGTCATCCTGAGCGGAGTTCCGACCTGTTCGGGACGACGCGAAGGATCTGCAGCAGTTCAACAGACTGCAGGGGTGCTTCCTCCCGATGAAGCGCGTGGGACGCAGCATGACAGAACGAAAGACCGCTGGAGCACATCGGTGAGTGAGACGACCAAATCCACTCAGGTCGCCGTGGTGGGCGGTGGGCCTGGTGGCTACGCGGCCGCATTTCGCGCCGCCGACATGGGCATGCAGGTAGCGCTCATCGACGCCGAGCCAAACCCTGGCGGCGTCTGCCTCTATCGCGGCTGCATTCCCTCCAAAGCGCTGCTTCACGCCGCTTATGTCCTGGGCGAAGCCCGTCACGCCGCCAACTGGGGGATCACGTTCGCCCCGCCAAAAGTCGACCTCGACAAGCTGCGCACCTGGAAAGAAGGCGTTGTACGCAAGCTGACCGGCGGCCTCGGCCAACTTGCCAAGGCGCGGTCGGTGCGTTACGTGCAGGGTTATGCCAGCCTGCTCGACGCACGCACGCTACAGATTCAGAGGGACGGCGCCGATGCGGAGCGCCTCACCACCGAACACACCATTCTTGCCACCGGCTCGCGCCCGGCAACGCTTCCGAATTTCCCCAAGGACTCCGAACGCATTTGGGATTCAACCGACGCGCTGGAATTGCAGTCCATCCCCAAGACCATGCTCGTGGTCGGCGGCGGCTACATCGGGCTGGAACTCGGGACGGTCTACGCCGCGCTGGGAACCGAAGTTTCGGTGGTGGAGATGATGCCCGGTCTTCTGCCGGGCGTTGACCGCGACCTTGTCACTCCGCTCGCCAAGCGGCTCGAAAAGACGTTTCGCGCCATCATGCTCAACACCAAGGTCGCGGCGGTGAAAGAAGAGAAGAACGGTCTGCGGGTTAGATTCGAGGGGGAAATGGCCCCTGCCGAGGAACGCGACTACGAGGCTATTCTTGTTTCGGTCGGCCGCAAGCCGAACTCCACGATTCCCGGCCTGGACAAGACGCGCGCGGAGGTTGACGCTCGCGGGTTCATCAAAGTCGACGGCCAGCGACGCACCGCCGAGCCTGGGGTTTTCGCCATCGGCGACGTGGCCGGAGAGCCCATGCTGGCGCATAAGGCCTCTCATGAGGGTTTTACCGCCGTCGAGGCGATCGCAGGGCACAAGGCCGTGTTCGAGCCGCAGGCGATTCCCGCCGTCGTCTTTACTGACCCGGAAATCGCCTGGTGCGGATTGACCGAGACTCAGGCCGAAAAAGAAAACCGCAAGATCCAAGTGGTCCGATTCCCCTGGGCCGCCTCCGGCCGCGCCACCACCCTCGACCGCAATGACGGAGTGACCAAGTTGGTCATCGATCCAGACACGGAGCGCATCCTTGGCGTCGGCATCACCGGCCTCAACGCTGGCGAAATGATCGCCGAAGGCGTGCTCGCCGTAGAGATGGGCGCCAAGGCGGCCGACCTGGCACTCAGCATTCATCCCCATCCCACGCTCTCCGAGACCGTGATGGAAGCCGCCGAAATCTTTTTCGGCCAAAGCACCCACCTCTACCGCCCAAAGAAGAAATGACGGAACAAAGAGCGTGCAGCGCAGAATCTTGCGGTCCAGAGACTCTGCGGCACTGCTTCAAGAGAACGAACCCCAGAGTTCGAAAAAAACCGAACTCTGCGCTACTTTGCTCTTGAGGCGTAGCGCCGCAATTGCCTGCGGAAGTTGGTAGCGCTACCGGGAATCGAACCCGGGTTTTCAGATTGAGAATCTGACGTCCTAACCCCTAGACGATAGCGCCAGGGACCCTTATTCAATTTTCTAACATTCGCCCGCGGGGACTGTCAAGGAGTGGAAAAAGGTGTCGGGTGTCGGGTTCGAGTCAAGAAGTTTTCGATCTCCAGTTTCCAATTTCAGAACCAAGCGACCACGGCAAGCACCTATGACCTCGGCCGGGGACTGGAATCAGGTGAGGAGGTAAGCGGGGCAGCCTAGAATTTGGTAAGTGAGGAGAAGCTGAAGTCCCGCACCTTCACCGGGGGCACGACCATTTCGAAAGACTCCTCGCCGGCGGTGCGCTGCGGGGCGCCCATCATCTCCACATTCGAGAGCATGTCGATGACGCTCTGATTGAAGCGCAGATTCTTCACCCCGTGGCGGATCTCGCCGTTCTCGATCCAGAAGGTGCCATCGCGGGTCATGCCGGTGAGGATTTTCTGGTAGGGATCGACCTCGCGGATGTACCAGAGCCGCGTGACGAGGAGGCCCCGTTCGGTTGAACGAATCATGTCCTCGATGCTCGCCCGGCCGCCGTCCATCACGATGTTCATCGGGGCTTCACCGAACTCGTTAGGAAGCGGGAAGCCGTGACCGGTGGGCTCCGTCCCCATCTTCCGAGCTGTCTGACGCGCGTAGACGACGTTCTTCACAACGCCGTCCTCGATCAACGTCACCCGCTGTCGCGGCAGACCCTCGCCGTCGAAGGGCGCGCCGGCCTGGAGGGGATGGTAGACGTCGTCCCGCACATGGATATTGTCGCCGAAGAGCTTTTGCCCCAACCGGCCGGTCAGACAACTGCGCTGCTCGTGAATCGCCAGCCCGCCGAAGTCGAAGAAGAGGAACCCCAGCAAGTCCAGCACCGCCGCGGGCTCCAGGATCACGTTGTACTTTCCAGGCGCAATCTCGCGCGGCTCGCAGCTCTCCAGCGCCTTGCGGGCCGCACGATCCGCCAAGGCCTCCGGATCAAGCGCCTCAAAGTTGGGCGACGTGCTCTTCGCCCAGCCGGAACTGGTTGGGCCCAGCATCGTGACTGAAAACTCGGACACCGTTTCCTCATGGAAGGCGCTCAGGCCGCGGGAATTGAAGAGGCTGGTGGCCGTCATGCCGCTCGAGACAACCCCGGCGGCGGTCAGCCCGTCTTTCTCCGCGCGTCCGATCACCTGGCGCACAATTTCAGCGCGGGCCTGCGGCATGAGTTCCGCCGTTCCCGGATAAAAGCGATCGACAGAGCGGAAAGTCTGCGCGCCTGGCATGGGCAGGAGTTCCGGGTCCGGCGGTTGCAGGCGTGCCAGCCCCATCGCCGCCTCGCAGACTTGACGGACGGAGATTTCATCAAGCTTATTGGTGCTGGCGCGCGCTGTCCGCTGGCCGACCACGACCCGCACGGAAACGCCGATGCCCTCTTCCGCCACGTTTTGGTGGATGGTGTTGTTGGCGAAGCGGGTGAGCGAATAGGCCGTCGATCCGATGATCGCTTCGGTCTCATCCGCCGTCGAGTACTTAAGGACTCGGCTGAAGATGTCTTCCGCACGTTGTCGGGTCAGCTTCATCCGCTCATCGGTTCATCGGAACATCGAGGGTTTCAGATGGCCCGATGATCCGATGGGAAAATGGTTCAATCCTTGTAGGCGACACCGACCTGCACCCTGCGGAAGCGCGCGGGCGACGCCCCGTGGCCGGTGCCCATGGTCTGCATGGGCTGGCCTTTGCCACAGTTCGGGGTCCCCCAAAGCACCCACTCGCTCGGGCCGCAGATGGCGTCGCAGGAGTTCCAGAATTCCGTCGTGATCCCCGCGTAGGTAGGATTCTTCAACATGCGGCCACGCTTGCCGTTATTGATTTCCCAACCGATTTCCGTCCCGAATTGGAAGTTGTAACGGCGGTCGTCGATCGACCAGCTCCGGTTCGTCTCGAAATAGATGCCATCGTCGGTTGAGGCGATCAGATCTGCCAACGTGCCATTCGATCCCGGCAGCAGGCTAACATTGGTCATGCGAATCAGAGGAATTCGATTCCACCCCTCGGCACGCATCGCGCCACTCGAGCGCGGCAACCCGATGTGAGCGGCGGTCTCGCGCGAGGAAAGGTAGCCGACGAATTGCCCCGCGCGGATGATAGGGGTCGCTTGCGCGGGCACGCCCTCGTCATCATAAGCGAACGTTCCGAGCCCCGGCCCGTGCGCGGGCGTGGCGTCGGCGACGACGTTGACGATGTCCGACCCATACTTGAGCGCGTTGAGCTTCTCCAGGGTCAGGAAGCTCAGTCCCGCGAAGTTCGCTTCGGTGCCCAGCACTCGGTCCAGTTCGATGGGATGCCCAATGGATTCGTGGATCTGAAGTCCGAGTTGGGAACTGCCCAGGATGATGTCGCGCACGCCCGAAGGGCACTGGTCCGCCTTGTGCAACGCTGTGGCCTCCTCGGCGATGCGCGGCGCGTGGCCGAGCAGGTCGAGTTCCTCGATAAGCTCATAACCTTTGGTCTGGTGTTGCCCGCCGAAAGATGTGGGGTATGACCGGCGCTGGATTTCGTTGTTCTGAAACGCCGTGACCACATATCCCGCTCCGGTCTGAGTCTTGAGCTGGTAGATGTCCGAGCCCCCGCTGGAGAGGAACAACTGCTCGATTCGCCGGAAATCCATGGCGACTTCGGCCAGCGTCACACCTTGCTGCCGGCGGAGCTCGGCATCCACCTTGAGCATGAGGTCAAGGCAATTGACTACTGGAACGGAGAACGGATCGATGCGGCAGGAAGCGATCCAGCGGTCAACGATTCCTGCTTCCGGCGCCAGTTCCACGTCGCGTTTCTTGCAGAGGGCGCTGGCGCGAGCGATCGCGACGGCCTCTGCCGCGGTGCGGTCAACGTTCTCGCGCGTCAGGTTGTCCGTCGAAGCGAATCCCCACGCGCCGTGGGCCACCACGCGCACGCCGAGGCCAAGCGAATCCGAATCGCGCACCTGCGCCGGGCGCCCGTTTTTGGTGGAGAGGTAGCGCTGCCGGGTGTCCACTACGCGGACGTCGGCGTAAGTGGCGCCCCGCGCTACCGCCGTGTCGAGAGCCTGCTTAGCAAAGTCTCTCATGAAAGAAAGGCTTCAAGGATTCAGGATCAAGAGATTGATCCATCGGATCATTGATCCATTGAATCATTGAAGCCCCAAGATGCCGGCCCGGCTCTAATAGCTCAATGGACAAATGAGTCAATCGCTGAATCTCTCAATCGCCCAATCACTCCATCCCCTAGGTTCCTTCCGCCCAGGAGGAAAGGTACTCCTCCTGCTCCGGCGTTAGCTTGTCAATGCCAATGCCCATGGATTCGAGCTTCAGCCGCGCCACCTCGCGATCGATCTCGCTCGGCACGGGATAGACCTTGGGCTCAAGCCTTTGGGCGTTCTTCACCACATACTCGGCGGTGAGCGCCTGGTTGGCGAAGCTCATGTCCATCACCACGGCCGGGTGCCCTTCCGCCGCCGCCAAATTGATGAGGCGTCCCTCGCCCAGCAGGTAGATTTTCCGCCCGTCGCGCAGCGCGTATTCTTCCACGAAATCGCGCGTAGGGCGCTTGGAGAGCGCCATCTTGTCGAGCGCGGGGATATCAATCTCCACGTTGAAGTGCCCCGAATTGCAGAGCACGGCGCCATCCTTCATGAGGTTGAAATGCTCTTCCCGCAGGACCGCCTTGTCCCCGGTGACGGTGACAAAGACGTCGCCGATCTTGGCTGCTTCCACCATTGGCATCACGCGGTAGCCATCCATCACGGCTTCCAGCGCTCGCGTCGGAACAACCTCGGTAATGATGACATCGGAGCCGAGCCCGCGCGCGCGCATTGCCACGCCGCGCCCGCACCAGCCGTAGCCGCTCACCACGACCTTCAGCCCCGCGAACAGCAAGTTGGTCGAGCGCAGGATGCCGTCGATCGTGGATTGGCCCGTCCCGTACCGATTGTCGAACAGGTGTTTGGTATCCGCGTCGTTGACGGCAATGATGGGGAACTTCAGCACTCCTTGTTTGGCCATACTGCGCAGGCGGATCACGCCGGTCGTGGTCTCTTCCGTTCCGCCGAGGATGCCGGGAATCAAATCCTGCCGCTTGCTGAGAATTGTCGTCACCAGGTCGGCGCCGTCGTCCATGGTGATCTGCGGCTTGTGATCGAGCGCGGAAACGATGTGAGAGTAATAGGTGTCCGTGTTTTCGCCCTTGATGGCGAAGACTGGAATGTTGAAATCCCTCACCAGCGACGCCGCCACATCGTCCTGCGTGCTGAGGGGATTCGACGCGCAGACGACCACGTTCGCTCCACCGTCGCGCAGCGTGACGGCCAGGTTCGCGGTCTCCGTCGTCACGTGCAGGCACGCGGAGAGGCGCAGGCCCTCCAGTGGCCGGTCCTTGATAAAGCGCTTGCGGATGAGTTTGAGCACAGGCATCCACTGGTCCGCCCACTCAATGCGTAGCTTGCCTTTCGCCGCCAGATTCGGGTCTTTGACGTCACCAACGACTCTCGGTGCGGTAGCCATCTAGAGTCCTGCCTCCTCCCGCAATACTGCCGCCTTGCCCGTCCGCTCCCAGGTGAACTCGGGCTCCGACCGACCGAAGTGCCCGTAGGCCGCGGACTTCTTGTAGATCGGCCGCAGCAAATCCAGTGATTCGATGATGCCTCGCGGCGTGAGCCGGAAATGCTTGCGGATGAGCCTCACGAGTGTGCAGTCGTCCACTTTTCCCGTGCCGAAGGTGTCCACCATGACAGAGACGGGCTCTGCCACACCGATCGCGTAAGCCACTTGGACCTCCACGCGGCTGGCGAGCCCCGCCGCCACAACGTTCTTGGCGATGTGGCGCGCCATATAAGTGGCCGAGCGGTCCACCTTCGTGGGGTCCTTACCCGAGAACGAGCCGCCGCCGTGGTGAGCCATGCCCCCGTAAGTGTCCACGATGACCTTGCGCCCCGTCAGGCCCGAGTCCCCGACCGGCCCGCCGGTCACGAAGCGTCCGGTGGGATTGATGTGATACTTCGTGCTTTGGTCGAGCATCGGCGCGGGGATCACGTGTTTGATGACGTGCTGCAAGACCGCCTCGCGCACCCTGTCGGTCGAGACTTCCTCCGCATGCTGAGTCGCAACGACTACGGTATCCACGCGCACCGGCTTGAAGCCTTGGTATTCCACGCTCACCTGCGATTTGCCGTCGGGGCGGATGAAGTCGAGGATTCCCTTGCGGCGTACTTCCGCAAGGCGCAAGCAAAGCTTGTGTGCCGCCATAATGGGGAACGGCATCAGCTCCGGCGTTTCGTCACAGGCAAAACCGAACATCAGCCCCTGGTCGCCGGCCCCGCCCGTATCCACCCCCTGAGCAATGTCGGGGCTCTGACGGGTCAAGTTCACGCAAACCTTGCAAGTATCGGCACTAAAGCCGGCCGCGGGATCTGTATAGCCGATGTCTCGCACCGTCTCCCGCACTAGGTTCTCGATGCTGGGCGTCGCCGAGGTGGTGATTTCGCCCAAGACGTACACGGTCTGGTCCTTCGCCATCGACTCGCAGGCCACCCGCCCGCACGGGTCCGCGGCGAGTACCGCGTCGAGGACAGCGTCGGAAATCTGGTCACAGATTTTGTCGGGATGACCTTCGGTCACCGACTCCGAGGTAAACAGATAATGTTGGTCTGGCCCGGACACGCGGCCTCCTTAGGGATTGAGAATCCTGGGCTTGTTTCGGCTGTCAGAAGAATCCTGTCCACACTGCGCAAACTTGGAACGCTAGCACAGCCTTTTGAAAACTGTCAACGATTTCACCGTTGAGTTGCCTGTCCGGCATCCAAGGGAGCGAAATGGCGGTCCGCCTGTGGCCATAGCGACATCTGCCATGCCCAGACCATCTCGTCCCCGCCGCTTGCAGAAACTCCGCCCTCGTGACTTGACTCAAAACACAAGCTAGCATAACGTCTCCGAGCAGGCTGGCCTTGCCAGGATCGCCCGTGGCGTCTTTGCGGGCCGATGTGGCAAGCAACAGCCCGAGAGGCACCTGCGCACACATCAGGAGACGACGATGGAAGACGCATCGAACATACTGGCTCGGACCCTCCAGGGACATCTGCGGCAACTCGAGCGCCACAACCTCTGGCTGCTGATTTCGAACCTGCTGGTGAACCTGCTGCTGGCCGTCGGATTGGTCCAACTTCTCTACCCTGACGCCCTCGCGGACCTCATTCAATACCGGCTCAGCCTGCTCCGTCTCAGCATGGTCCTCTTCGGGCTGGTGGGCCTGATTTTTCTCCTCAACCTCTTCACCATTGGGCAGTGGAGCTCGATGCGCAGGGCGCGCGGCGAGTTCGCGGATCAGCTCGCCCGCCGGGACCAGGCGGAGCGCATGTCCCTCGTCGATCCGGTCACCGGCACGTTCGACAAGCGCTACATGGACGAGATCATTCCCCGCGAGGCCGCGCGCGCCGATCGTCAGGAATCCACGCTTTCCTTCGTCAAACTCGGCGTGGAGGGCCTGGACGCGGCGGAAACCAACCTCGGATACCAGACCGGCGAGCGCATCCTGAAGGAAGCGGCGCAACTGATTAAGCGCGTGTTCCGCCCTACCGACATCCTGATCCGTTACAGCCACAACGAATTCCTCGTTATCATGCCGGAGACGGCCAAGCACGGCGCGCTCACCGCTGTCCGCCGGCTGCTGATGAAGGTGGACGAGTGGAACAAACCCAAGCCCATCCCCGGCTACGAAATGGATATGAGTGTGGGCGTGGCTGACCATACCAAAGGCAAGGACATCCGCGACGCGTTGGTGGCCGTCGATACGCGCGTGCAACTCTACCGCGATAAGCAAGGCTCCGCTCCCGCAGCTTGAGGACAACCAGGAAGGGGGCCGCGGCAGCGGGGTCCTCATCGTGGCACCCTCATCCGGCCCCGGGAGCCGCCTTCTCCCGCTGGAAGTAGACCAGGGGTCAGGGGGCGGGAAACCGGCAAGAACGAATTCCAAAGCAGCATCTCCACACCCACAGTTGGCGGCCACATGGTTTCCTCTCCTACTTGACACGGGCTCGCTACGGCGGTAGTATTATAGGCGAACAAAAGGCGAATATGGCGAGCCTTCCGCCAACCATTCGCGTCGGCCCTGCCGGTTGGTCGTATGCCAACTGGGCGGGCATCGTGTATCCCCCTGCCCGCCCGCGCGACTTCCATGAGGCCGGCTACCTCGCGCAGTTCTTCGACACGATCGAAATCAACACCAGCTTCTATCACCCGCCCGCCGCCAAGACCGCCGAAGGGTGGATCCAGCGCGTCGCGCACAACCCGCGCTTCAAGTTCACAGCCAAGCTCTGGCAGCGCTTCACGCATGAACGCAATGCCAACCGCGAGGACGAAAAGGTCTGCAAAGCTGGGCTGGCGCCGTTGCTGGCAGAGGGTCGGCTCGGCGCGCTGCTACTGCAGTTTCCCTGGTCCTTCAAGAACACCAAGGAGAATCGTGAATACCTAGGCGGGCTGGTCATGGAATTCATGGAGTATCCGCTCGTGTTGGAAGTGCGCCACAGCTCCTGGAATCAGCCCGAAGTCTTCGACATGCTCGCCGACCTGGGCGTGGGCTTCTGCAACATCGACCAGCCGGTGATCGGCCGTTCGATCGGCCCCAGCGCGCGGACCACGGCGCCCGTCGGTTACGTACGCCTGCACGGGCGCAACTACGAACACTGGTTCAGTTCGGAGGACCATCCCCAGGAGCGATATAACTACCTCTACACCCTTGACGAGCTAAAACCCTGGGCAGAGCGCATCCAGAACATCGCTCAACAGGCCGACGCGACGTTCGTCATCACCAACAACCACTTCCAAGGCAAAGCCATCGCCAATGCCTTACAGTTGGTGCACCTGCTCACGGGCAATCCTGTCCCCGTGCCCGACGCCATGCTCGCACAATACCCCGAGCTGGCAGGCATCGCCCAGCCAGCCGAAGCCGCACCGACGATCAGCCTGAACCCGGACCAGCCTTCCCTGCTCTTCGCTCCGGCCGAGGCTTCCCGGAAGAAACCGTGACATCCCCGGCATTACGATTCACGTTCCATTGAACCAGACGCTGAAGCATTAACGATAGCTTCCCAGGGGCTCGCAGAGTGCGTACCCACACGGCGCCGCATTTTGCCGTTATACTGGCCCCCTCGAGGAGGATGGAATGGCAAGCGGGGATTTCCGACTCAATATGGCCACTGTCTCATTCCTTGTTCTGGTAATCCCTGTCACGGCCGGCGCGCAGCGGCCCGCGAACTACGTCGCCGGTTCGCTCGTGCAGCTCAACGACAATGGTGCGTGGTCGTGGTTCACGGATGAGCGCGTCCTCGTGGACCAAGGCAAGCTCATTGTGGGTTCCGTCCGCTCGCTCGGCGATTTCAACGCCACCCAAACCCAGCCCGATTGGGGCAACGTGGAGGTTTCAGTATACGACATCGCCACAGGGCGAGCCGACCACGCCGTCCTCGACCGGCATTTCGAGGAGGACGATCACGACGCCCCGGCCTTTCTTGCTCTACCCGACGGCCGCTACCTGGCCGTCTACACCAAACATGGCGTCGAACGGAGAATCTCCTACCGCTTTTCACCGCCCGGCGAGCCGCTCACCTGGGGCGACGCTCAGGTCTTTGATACGCCGGGGACAGAGAAGAATTTCGCCGGCGACAACGCCACCTACTCAAACTTGTTTCGCCTGCCGGACGGACGCATTTACGACTTCTTCCGCGGCATCGGCCACGAACCCAACTACATATATTCCGACGACGACGGCAAGACCTGGGCCTACGGCGGGCATGTGCTGCGGGGCAAGGGCGGCTACAGCCCGTATCTGAAGTACGCCTTCGACGGCAAGCGCACCATCCACTTCATCGCCACCGAGGACCATCCGCGCAACTACGACAATAGCATCTACCACGGGTTCGTTCGCGACGGGAAGATGCACGGCTCGGACGGGAAGGTGATCGCCAAGCTCAGCACCTCGACGGAAGCGAGCCTCGCCGCGTGGGATCTCACCAAGGTCTATCAGGGCGACCCAGACAACGTGGCCTGGACCGTGGATATTGAACTCGACGACTACGAACGTCCCTACATCGCTTTTTCCGTGCAAAAAGACGGCCGCGGGCTGCCGCCGCGGCAGGGGGGTATGGACCTCCGCTACGATTACGGCCGCTGGGACGGCACCCAGTGGCACGTGCATGAAATGGCCTACGCCGGCACGCGCCTCTATCCTTACGAGGACGATTACAGCGGACTCGTGGCGCTCGACCCGCAGGATCCCGACACCGTGTTTATCTCCACGAATGCCGACCCGGCGACGGGCACGCCGCTCATCAGCCCCGCAGACGGCCGGCGGCATTATGAGATTTTCCGCGGAGAGACTTCCGATAGAGGTGCACACTGGCACTGGCTGCCCATCACCGCAAACTCGACGGTCGACAACCTGCGACCTCTCGTGCCGAAATGGAAGGACGCGCGCACCGCGCTGGTCTGGATGCGAGGACCGTCATACACCAACTACCACGGCAACTGGACGACGGCGGTGGTGGCCGTGATTCTGCCTCCCAACCCTAAGTAGACAACGGGAATCGTGACGAGAGAGGTTTGAACCGTGTGT
Source organism: Terriglobia bacterium (assembly GCA_020072655.1). Taxonomy (GTDB): domain Bacteria; phylum Acidobacteriota; class Terriglobia; order UBA7540; family UBA7540; genus JAIQGB01. Next base: position 80,386 of record JAIQGH010000007.1, read on the forward strand.
CGGCGGGGCAAACGCAACTACCAAGACACCAAAACACGAAGGAGAGGATTATGACGACTATCCGTCTAAGACCCAGGATGAAGATTGCAGGCACCATCGCGCTGATTCTTGGCACAGCGACGCCGCTAGGATGGGCTCAGCAAAGCCAGCCGGCGCCCGAGCCCCAAACGGGGACCAGCACGGTCGATCCGGACGGCACAGCTCATATCACGCGCGTGGTCCCGGTGCCCCAGACGATTAGCCCCGAGGCACAGAAGTATCTTGCCACACCGCCGTCGTCTCAACCGGCGGCCACGCTCGCCGAACGGCGCGCCAGCACCGACGCGTGGCGCGAAAGGACGGCGGAAAAAGCGCGCAAGCTCTATCCCGTGAAATCTGTTGAGGAAAAGACCCTGGGCGGAGTACGGACAGATATCATCACCCCACTGACGATTCCGGAGGAAAAACGTCACCGCGTGCTGATCAACGTGCACGGCGGCGGATTCGTGACCGACGCGGGTTCGTTGGTGGAGGGCATCCCGATCGCGAACCTGACCCAAACGACCGTGGTCTCCGTTTACTACCGGCTTGCGCCCGAGCATCCCTTCCCTGCCGCGGTGGATGACACGGTTGCTGTCTACAAGGAACTGCTGAAGACGCACAGGCCGCAGAACATGGGGCTCTTCGGAACCTCCGCCGGGGCGATCCTGACCGCGGAGGTCGCCGTGAAACTGCGGCAGCTCGGCTTGCCCCTGCCCGCTGCCCTCGGCATCTTCTCAGGATTGGGCGACATGTCCCTGTACGGCGACTCGGAAGCCTTTTTCACGATCTGGGGCCTGGGCGGAGAACTCGAGCCTCCCGCGAAGGGGCCGCCCGAGGGTCCTTACATGGGGACCCATGATCCTCGCGACCCCGTGCTCTCGCCGCTCTATGCGAACTTGAAGGGATTCCCCTCAACTCTGTTTGTGACCAGCACTCGCGACCTTCTGCTGAGCGGCACGACGATTCTTCACCGCGCCTTTCTGCGCGCGGGCGTGGACGCACGGCTTGTGGTGTTTGAAGCGCTGCCTCATGGTTTCTGGAATGAATACGACCTGCCCGAATCCCAGGAAGCACTGGGCATCATGGCGAAGTTCTTCGACGAAAAGGTCGGTGGCCGGGCGCGGCAATGAAATTGACTTCCCAGTCCACGTTCTCGGGCCGCCCTTGTAGGCCGCCCCGACGATCTTTTCTTTGTGCCCAACAAAGAACCCGAAGACAGCAGGCAGTTTGTATTCTCAGGACACAAGAAGCTCACCTCGTTTTCAACCAGTGTTTATGCCCCTCCGGTGGCACTGCATAACTAAGTCATTGAAATCATGGGGGAAGAAATCCTTGACAGGGCGCTTTTCTCGGGCATAAAGTCGCAGGGTCGGGGGTGCAGTAGGTCGGCCAGAGCAAGCTGCGATAACGAGTTCTAACTGAGCGTTGTTCTTGTGTGTCTGCGTGGGTCGTAGCAGGGGCTTCCTTTCATCCTGGATTTCCATGTTGACGACTTATTTGATAACCTCCGGACATCACCGGACGCCTTTATTCATGCGGGATTCAACCACATCAAGACACTCCGGGGAATAAAAGGGAGAGGGGCAATGTCAAACCATTTCACTGGGCTCAGTCTCGGCCCGCCGCTGGGCGATCAACGCCTCGACCTGTGCGATCTGTACGCATTCCAGTCGCCCGCTGACGAGAATAGAACCGTGATCATCCTCAATGCAAATCCCAATGCGGACGCACTCCATCCCGACGCAATCTATCGCCTCAACCTCGATAACGATGGCGATTACCTGACGGACATCGCGTTCAGCTATGTGTTCTCGAAGCCGCAGAACGGCAGGCAGACCGTGAACGTATTCATGGCGAAGGGGGCGGAGTCGCGCTCAGCGGAAGCCGTCGGGAAGAAAATCATCTCGGACGGTGAAGTCTCGTTCGGACCCAAGCCCAACATCATGACTGCGGGCAGCATCAAATTTTTTGTCGGCAGCCGCAGCGACGCTTTCTTTTTCGACTTCGACGGAATCAAGAACCTCTTCGATACGCGAGGCAAGCGAAACTTCACCGAGCCTCATCTGGGCGGCAAGTCTCCATGGACCGGCGTGGATTCGAATACGGAAGCGAACGTGTTTTCGACTGTGATCGAGCTGCCGACGAGCGAACTCAATCCCAAGCCCGAGATCCACATCTGGGGGCGATGCAGTGTAAGACGAGACGGCAAGTTGCTTCACGTCGATCGCGCGGGTCATCCGAGCGTTAGCAGCTTCTTCAACACCGATGACACCAAGGAGGAATACAACGCTAGCGAGCCGGTCAACGACCGCAACCGATGGCTCGACCAGCTCGTGCATTTGATGGGGCATACGGGCAATTACACGCGCGAGGAAGCGATTGCCGCGATCCACAACGAACGCACACTTCCCGATGTGCTAAGTTTCGATCCCTCGAAGCCCGCGAAGTATCCCAACGGGCGCGTCTTCACTGACGACGTGATCAACTACCGCCTCGCCTTCCTGACGAAAAATCAGTGTCCGCCCACAGGCCTCAAGCCCCACACCGACATTCTGAAGGAGTTCCCGTACATCGGCACGCCACATTCGCAAAAGTTAGCGGCTGGATGATGAGTCCGGTTCTGGGGCGTTGCTCCTAGCTTCCTTGGCGTTCGGTCGTAGCGAATAACCGGCAATCGAGAATTGCACCGGTTCAATACGAAAGGAGAATCATGAAGATCTCAGTAATCGGCGGTACGGGACTCATTGGATCGAAGCTTGTCAAAAAGCTTCGTGACAAGGGGCAGGAAGTAGTAGCCGCGTCGCCCGCTTCTGGCGTCAACACTCTCACAGGCGAGGGGCTTGCGGACGCGCTGAAGGGCGCCTCCGTGGTCGTCGATGTAACGAATGCCCCTTCATGGGAGGACACAGCAGTGCTGAAGTTCTTCGAGACATCAGCCCGTAACCTCCTCGCCTATGGAGCGGCCGCGGCTGTCGGACATTACGTTGCGCTGTCGGTCGTCGGAACGGAGCGTCTGCTCGAAAGCGGGTACTTCCGCGCAAAGCTCGCTCAGGAGAACTTGATCAAGGCCTCCTCGATTCCCTACTCAATCGTCCGGGCGACGCAGTTCTTCGAGTTCGTAAAGCAGATCGCCGACTATTCCACCGAGGGCAACGAGGTACGCCTGCCTCCTGCGCTCATCCAGCCGATGGCAGCTGATGATGTAGCCAGTGCACTAGGCAGAATCGCAACGAACTCACCCGTGAATGGCGCCGTTGAGATCGGGGGGCCGGAACAGTTTCGTCTGGATGAACTCGTCCGGCGGTACCTGGCGGCGTTTCAGGATCCCCGCGAGGTGATCTCCGACCCGCACGGGCGGTATTACGGCATCCAGGTGAGCGAGAGGTCGCTGGTTCCTGACAATGGCGCGCGACTCGGCGAGGCGCGTTTCGAAAACTGGCTCATTCACGCCACCAAACAAGTCCCAAAGACGAATCTGCAGCGGGCATAAGTTCGGTGGAGGCGAACCTTCATGAAGAGCTCCCGATTCATGTTAGTGCCGGCATTTCTCATCGCCGGCGCCCTGTTTGCGCAGGACGCTCAGGTCACACCACTCATGTCGAAAGATCTTCCGGAATGTCCCGGTAAGGAAGGTCTGATGATCACTGTCGTGTATCCTCCCGGCGCTTCGGATCCGATTCATCGGCACAATGCGCATGCATTCGTTTACGTGCTGGAAGGCACCGTTGTGATGCAGGTGAAAGGCGGCAAAGAAATCACGCTCACGCCAGGCCAGAGCTTTTATGAAGGTCCCAATGATATTCATGTAGTTGGCCGCAACGCAAGTACCACGAAACCGGCTAAGTTCCTCGTGCTTTTAGTGAAGAACAAGGACGCCCCGGTGCTGATACCAGTCAAGTGAAAGCAACAACTTTATCCAGGCGCGACTCACGGCCTCACAGCAACACAACTGGATCAAGTCAACGCTGACGAGAGTCGAACAAGCGCTAAAGCAGCCTGGGGCCATACCCGTGGCAGATCGATGTGTTTTCGTCGGTTTGCCAGGGTTCTAAGCGTGCGGATTCCTTCTTAGACCACGCGGGTGGCGCGCGTGCAGATCTCGGGTTATGTGTTTGCGCTTGCCCGCGATGAAAGCTTGAGGCCCCGCAGTGTGCCTCCCGACCTTTCCCCTCCAGGAAAGGAACCCCTCATGAGCACTTACGCGGGTGGCGCATACATGCCGTTTTCTGGCATGTGTGCGGCCAGATTATCGCCCGGAACAGCCCCCGCCCAACAGCGTTTGGTCCAGGTCAAGGGCGAGGGAACGGTACTACTGTTTAAAGTATAAGGAAAGGTATTTCTATCGAGCTTCGGGTGCCAGGTGTCGGAGGCCGGGGGAAGGCAGAATTCGGTAGGTGGCATGCTGGGAAAGGCTGAACCCCGAATCCCCAATCCCGATTCATTCTCCTACTCGCCTTCTTCCGTAAACCTCCTCCCGCTCGACGCCACCACGCCTCCCCTGAGCGCATCTCAAGAGTCGCAGGAGGATTCGGCCATGGCGAGAACCGAAGAAAGCACGACCCAGTCAGCGCAGGCAAACCGAAGGATGAGCCTCCTGGAAACAAACTGGGAGTCGATTAACGAGCCGGGCGCCTATGTTGAGCGGGGCAGCGGGGACCTTTACAGGTTTCCGAAGGAGTCGCTGATTCCCGGCGCCTCACCGTCTATCGTCAAGGAGTCCCGCGGCGCCTCGATCCTCGTCAAACTCAGTGACGATCCCTTCATCACGACGTTCCGCCCGCTTGCTTTGTGCCCAGCACAACGTCGAGCCGAACTTCTGATCTGGCTCGCGAGAATACAGAACAAGCGGGCTGGCGCGGATGAGGACACCTCCGCGCACCTCCCGGCACCCGGGAAAGCGTGACCGGGGGCCCCACATCTGCGCCAGCCCGCATCTAGGCAAAGGGTTTGGGATCGGACGGGGAGGTGCTGGCTCACGCCACGCGATAAGGACGTCACCTGCGCGACCGGTCTCGAGCTTGCAGGACAGCCGCCGCGACCACGAGTCCCCACAAGTGAGCCACCCGCGTTACTGCCGCCAAGGCCTCAGAGCGATTCCGGCCAGACCCAGTCCTTGACTTCCGGCATATCTTCGCCGTGCTGAGCCACATAGTTCCTGTGGTCTACGAGTTTGTTGAGCAGCGTCTGCCGGACGTGCGCCGTAACGTTCCGGAGGCGTTCCACACGTTCGAGCGCATCGATGGCCAAGTGGAATCTGTCAAGGTCGTTCATCACGCACATATCGAAAGGCGTGGTAACCGTGCCCTCCTCTTTGTACCCACGCACGTGAAGCCGCTGGTTCGAGCGGCGATAGACCAGCCGATGAATCAGCCACGGGTAGCCGTGAAAGGCGAAGATAATCGGCCGGTCGGAGGTAAAGATGGCATCGTATTGCTTGTCTGATAGCCCATGCGGGTGCTCGCTGGAAGGTTGAAGCGTCATGAGGTCCACGACGTTGACGACGCGAATCTTCAGGTCGGGCACGTGACGCCGTAGCAGGTCCACGGCCGCGAGCGTCTCGAGCGTGGGCACGTCGCCGCAGCAGGCCATGACCACGTCCGGCTCCGCGCCCTGATCGTTGCTCGCCCAGTCCCAAATGCCCACCCCCAGCGTGCAGTGGCGCACCGCAGCTTCCATATCCAGCCACTGAAGCTCAGGATGCTTGCCGGCCACAATGACGTTCACATAATTCCGGCTGCGCAGACAATGGTCGGCGACGGAGAGCAGCGTGTTCGCGTCCGGCGGAAGATAGACACGCACGATCTCCGCCTTCTTGTTGACCACGTGGTCGATAAAGCCGGGGTCCTGGTGGCTGAAACCGTTGTGGTCCTGCCGCCAGACGTGGGAGGTGAGCAAGTAATTGAGCGAAGCAATGGGCCGGCGCCAGGGAATATGGCGCGTCGTCTTGAGCCACTTAGCGTGCTGGTTGAACATCGAGTCCACGATGTGGATGAACGCTTCGTAACAAGAAAAGAACCCGTGGCGGCCGGTGAGCAGGTAGCCTTCGAGCCAGCCCTGGCACATGTGCTCGCTCAGGACTTCCATCACGCGCCCGTCGGGCGCGATGTGGTCGTCGCCCGGCAGGATTTCCGCCGTCGAGACACGGTTCGTCACCTCAAAGACCGCGTCCAGACGATTTGAGCTGGTCTCGTCGGGCCCGAAGACGCGGAAGTTCTTCGATTCGAGGTTCAGCTTCATGACGTCGCGGATGAACTTGCCCAGCACGCGCGCGGACTCGGCGTGGACGGCGCCCGGTCTGGGGATCGCGACGGCGTAATCCCGGAAATCCGGGAGGCGAAGGTCCTTCAGGAATAGGCCGCCATTGGCGTGCGGGTTGGCCCCCATACGACGATTGCCTTTGGGCGCCAAGTCCGCCAGTTCTGGAATGAGCTTGCCGCTCTGATCGAACAGTTCCTCCGGCCTGTAGCTTTTCATCCATTCTTCGAGCATCTTGATGTGGTCGGGCTTGGTGGAGAGGTCGGCCAGCGGGACCTGGTGAGAGCGGAACGTGCCCTCCACCTGCTTGCCATCTACCACCTTCGGACCGGTCCATCCCTTCGGCGTGCGGAGAATGAGCAGCGGCCAGCGGGGCCGGTCGCGGAAGCCCGCCGAGCGCGCCTCGCTCTGGATCTTGCGGATCTCTTCGACGATTCCGTCGAGCGTTCCGGCGAGCGTCTGGTGGACGGCCTCCGGATCATCACCCTCCACAAAGTAGGGGTGATATCCGTAGCCGCGGAATAGCTGCTCCAATTCGTCATTGCCGAGACGAGCGAGCACCGTCGGCCCGGCGATCTTGTAGCCGTTCAGGTGCAGAATGGGAAGCACCGCGCCGTCGCGCACGGGATTCAGAAACTTGTTCGAGTGCCAGCTCGTGGCCTGCGGGCCAGTCTCCGCTTCTCCATCGCCGACAACGCAGCAGACCAGCAAGTCGGGATTGTCGAGTGCCGCGCCGTAGGCGTGGAGGAGCGAATAGCCAAGTTCGCCGCCTTCGTGGATCGATCCCGGAATTTCCGGCGCCACATGGCTGGGGATGCCGCCCGGAAAGGAAAACTGCTTGAACAGCCGCTTCATACCTTCGGCGTCCTGGGAGACGTTCGGGTAGTGCTCGCTGTAGGTTCCCTCGAGATAGGAGTTCGCCACCAGTGCCGGACCGCCATGCCCCGGTCCCGTCACGAAGATCACATTCAAGTCGTATTTGCGAATCAACCGAATGAAATGCACATAGATCAGGTTCAGCCCGGGCGTGGTGCCCCAGTGGCCGAGCAGTCGGGGCTTGATCTGCACGAGTTTCAGCGGCTCTTTAAGCAAGGGGTTGTCGTAAAGATAGATCTGCCCGACAGACAGGTAGTTTGCGGCCCGCCAGTAAGCATTCAATTTGCGGAGTTCTTCCGGCGAAAGCGGTTTGCTGGAGGAATTGGTTTTTGCATCCATGTACTCATTCTAGCCGCGCGCCCTCACCAACAAAAGACGATTCTGTCACACATATCTCGGGTCACGGGGAGCCCCGGCGTAACTGCGGGTTCATGCGGCGGGCCCAGGAAGGGAGTTTGACAGTCTCTGACTGGCGCTGTTAGGATGAGAAATTCGGGAGATAGTCTAGGCCACTGCTTTGACGTAGGCGCTTACATAGCGCGAGAGCACTGGGTTTTGCTGTACCAAGATCAGAGGGGCATCTGCTAAGCCTGCGCACAATCGGCTCGAGCATCTACTCCTCGGATCTTTGGCTTTCAACTCTTGATTCTGAACGTCTTGACTGTCTGTGGATTTCTCCGTCCCCGTCGTCTAGCCCGGCCTAGGACATCGCCCTTTCACGGCGGTAACACGGGTTCAAATCCCGTCGGGGACGCCAAACATTCCTAAGCACTTACGGCCTCTGCCTCAACTGCCTCCGGCAACTGGGGGACTTCCAGGGGACTTTCAAGGCCAAAAAGCGGGTCTAGACGGCCTACCGCCTCAGCCATGAACGCCGGGGAGAGGTGCTGGTAACGAGCGGCCATTCTCAAATCCTTGTGCCCGAGTATCTGGGCCACGGTGTGAATGTCGGCTCCGGCCATACGAAGCCAGCTTGCCGCCGTGTGCCTCAAATCGTGGAAGTGGAAATCCGCAATTTTCAACTTCCGGCAAGCTCGCAGGAAGCCCACGCTGACTTGCTCTGGCGTGTAGACGGAGAACGGTCTGTCCGTAGGCTTAGTGTCCGGGCCAACTGAGAGCGACTGGAGTGCGGCCTTCGCGGACTTATTCAGGTACACGATGCGCCCTTCGCCGTTCTTCGTCTGCGGGAGCATGATTCGTCCATGCGCGAAGTCCACGTCCAACCACCGCAAGCCGAGTATTTCAGATCGGCGCATTCCCGTCGTAACGGCCAGACAGACAATCGGATTGAGCCATTCGGGGCAGGCATCTACCAAAGCCCGCAATTCCGTTGCTTGCAGGTACCGGACCCGGCCCGGCGGCACCTTGGGGGACTTCACGCCGTGGGCCGGGGTCATGGGGATCACTTCCCATTCCACGGCCAAATTGAGCAGGTGCTTCAGGACGTTCAATTCCTTGCGAACTGTGCCGGGGGCGGCGTCGGCAGAGCGATGCGTGACGTACCGCTGAACATCGGCCCGCCGAATCTCCGCAAGTCTGACGGGAAAGAACGGCTTGAGATGATTCTCTAGGATCAACTCTTGTCGCTCGTATTCCTTGGGCGTGAGTCGGTGCCTTTGGTGAGCCAAGTACCGCTCGGAGATTTCAGAGAAGGTGTCTTTGCCGGGTGGTGCGAAGCCCAACTCGATTGCTTTTCTGACTCGCACCCGCTCCGCCTGTAGTTCTGCCCTTGCTTCGCCAAGCGTCAAGCCTCTCGCTTTCCGCTTGCGCCTTCGGCCCTGTGCGTCAACCCACGACAGCCAATGACCCTCGCGGTCTTTCCGTCGGAAGATTCCGTCACCTCGCATTGTCATTCACCTCCGCTTAGGAGTTTCTCTTTTCTTTTGCGGCGCCACTCGTTGCCGTGACGCTTCCAAGACCTGCGGTTTGCTTCGAGCCGGAACGGCTTCGCGCATCCTTGGCTGCAAAACTTTTGGTTGCCGTGGTCGGCGATAAAGTACGGGCTTTTACATTGCGGATTTGGACAACAGCGCAGATGAAAAAGCTTGCGCCCAAGCTCAGACGCGACCCGTTCTAGGTAGGACCGGGGAGGAAGTCTTATTCCCCCTTGAGTCCTGTGCAAAAAATCGTCCCAGGTCAAGATAGGAACACCGGGATGACCGAGTTCGTAAGCCTTAGACTGGAACGTGTGAAACAGCCATTCTTTCGTCCGAAGCTCGCGGGCCTGGAAAATGCCTCGCAAACAGTTGCGAAACTTCGTGATCTCGCTGTAATCGAGGGCATTGGACCTTGCGCTATAGAAATGCTTTCCGTAGGTCTCAAGGAACTTGTTCCAGTTAGCCTCGTCGTCTTTCACGTTCGCGAGATCGACTATCAAACGGTGCATGCTTTAGGCACACATCCTTACTAGGACGAATTTGGAAATTTAATCCTTGACAGTATACTTCCGCGTATGTTAGCGTGTCAACTCGCTAGCAAGAGTTTTGCGCTGGGAAGCACCCGCCCACGCTTTCTAAACTTCCAAGCGCAAGCGTCAAGGCCACGGTCAGCCGGTTCCCAGAGGGAATAGGCGCGTGGCTTTTTCTTTTTGGGACCGATTTTTGGGGTGCCGCCCCAGAACGAGGAGAATGACAAAGCGATGGAAAAGAAGCTGATAACGGTAGCTGATAGTGCAGAGTCTCTTTCTGTGTCCAGGGACACAATCAGGCGACTCATCACACGTGGCACTTTGAAGTCTGTCCGCATCGGCCGTCGTGTGATGATCCCGGTTAGCGAGCTTGAGCGACTTGCGAAGCCCCAGCGTTGAAGGCGTGAGCGTGGGTTCCATGCCCATCTGTAGGCGAGCAACTTACGAGCTTGTACGAACAGTGCATGGACACGCCACCATGGTCTTCGACCCCAAAAACAAAAGGCAACGCCTGCCAGCGTTGCCCGGATCTCGTGAAACGAGGCAATTCTATGCGCTGCCAGAATATCAGAACCGACGCGCCCACGCAAGTAGAGGCACACCGGGATAGAGTCCCCATCGACTTGCATGCAGAAAGAATGATTGTCGGAGCTTGTTTGGTCTGCGGAAGCCGGGCGCCTCTACAGGGTCTTCGACCCGACCAGTTTTTCTGCGAGTGGAACCGTGTGATCGTGCGGGCGATCTTGAACTTCCCAGCAACCGGATTCACGGCATCGCAACTGGCGGCAACGCTGCCCGCGTTCGCCCGCCCATATATGTCGGCGCTCATGGAGTACCAGATCCTGGTTGTTCTCGGGGAACGCGAAAGCAATTGACCATGCAGATAGCATTTTCCGCGTCGGAAGTTCTCACGTATTACAGAGAGCGAGTTCCTGCGCTGAAACCTCGCGGCAAGGAACTGCGCGGTCCCTGCCCCGTCCACGGCGGCCGGCGTGATTCCTTCTCTGTACACCCCCAAACCGGCGAATGGATGTGCCACAGCGAATGCAACCGCGGCGGAAGCTTAATTCAATTGGAAATGGAGTTGAGCAATGTTCGGTTTCGAGAGGCACGCGACTCGGTACTCCAAATAATCGGCCGTGCGTTGCCTGCTCAGCCTTCGCGGAAGGTCACTGGAACGTATACCTACGAAAACGAAAGTGGGCAGCCACAATACCGAGTTCTGCGGATTGAATCGTCGCACGGGAAGACCTTTGTTCAGCAACATCGCAATGGGGATGGGAATTGGGTCAAGGGTTTGGGAGGCGTTCAGCGAGTCCCTTACCGCTTGCCAGAAATCTTGAAGGCTCAACGCGTCGTCATCGTCGAGGGCGAACAAAAAGTTGAGCTGCTCCGTGGTTGGAACTGTGTCGCCACGTGCAATTCAGAAGGCGCCGGCAAATGGTTGCCGGAATTCTCGGTCCACTTTCAAAACCGAGATCTCGTGATCCTGCCAGACACCGATGAGGCGGGCAGAAAGCACGCGCTCCAGGTCGCGGAGAACCTCCTCCCGGTTGGGAAGTCACTTCGAATTGTCGAACTCCCTGGCCTACCGCAAAAGGGTGACGTGTGCGATTGGCAAGCGCTCGGGGGTACTCGTGAGAAGTTGGAAACACTCATCTCCGAGGCCACCGTTCTTGACGCGCACGGCTTAGCCGACTGGCGCACGCGGTTCGCTCCCATTGAACGTCCAGGTTCGGCCAAAGGCGCTTCGCAGGCGGTTAGCACTCAGTTCCGTGTCAAAGACGAAGGAGTTTTCTCTGTCGATCCAAACGGCAATGACGAACCGACGCGAATCTGCTCGCGCCTTGATGTGGTTGCGGAAACCCGCAATGACCAAAGTGAAGGGTGGGGACGCCTGCTGAAATGGCAGGACCGCGAGAGTCGGGAGCACCTCTGGGCGATGCCTATGTCCCTGCTGGCAGGTTCAGGCGATGAATACCGCGGGCGATTGCTGGACGGCGGGCTTCAAATCTACCCAGGCAGGCGCGTGCGCGAGCTGCTCACCACCTACATTCAGAGCGCTGTCTGCGAACAGCGGGTGCGTTGTGTTGGGAAGTTGGGATGGCACGGCGAAACCTTCGTCTTCCCTGATTCCTCGATCGGCGCTTCGACGGCGGGCGAGAAGCTGGTATTCCAATCCCCGCTTGAAACGCAGAACTTCTTTAATTTCTCCGGTTCGCTATGGGAGTGGACAGAGAAAGTCGGGCGCCTTTGTTTGGGGAATTCACGGCTGGTATTTGCAGTCTCGTGCGCTTTCGCAGCTCCACTCTTGTCGCTGTCGAAGGAGGACTCCGGTGGGTTTCACTTTTACGGTCCGAGCTCCACAGGAAAGACGACCGCCTTACTCGTGGCGGGGTCCGTTTGGGGTGGCGGTGGTCGGAACGGGTTCGTGGAGAGTTGGCGAACCACGATTAACGGCTTGGAGGCGTTCGGAGAACTTCACAACGACGCGCTCGCCTGTCTCGACGAAATCAGCCAAGGCGATGCACGCGAGGTCACTGAGTGCCTCTACCTTCTCGCGAATGGATTAGGAAAGGCGCGAATGGCAAAAACTCTGAGCCTGCGAAATCGGTTGTCATGGACAACGTTGATCCTAAGCTCGGGAGAAATCACGTTGGCTGAACATTCCGAAACCGCAGGCAAACGGGCACGCGCTGGTGCGGAGATTCGCCTCGCAAACCTCCCGGTAGACGCAGGCAAGCAAATGGGGATCTTCGAAGACTTGCATAGCTTCGAGAGTGGTGAAGCTTTATCACGTCATCTACGGGACGCGAGCAAAGCATTCTACGGTCAACCCATGCGGCACTTTCTCAAGCACGTTGTTGGCAATCGCCCCGGTATCGAGGACCGAATTCGAAGCTTCCGCACGTCGTTTCTCAGCGGAGTTTTGCCGCCGGCGTCGTCCGGCGAAGTAACACGAGCGGCCGGCCGCTTTGCACTGGCAGGTGTGGCAGGAGAGCTGGCGACGCAGCTTGGGATCACGGGCTGGCAACCGGGCGAAGCGAGGAATGCCGCCACCCGTTGCCTGGAGGATTGGCTCCTGGAGCGGGGCACTCTTGGGGCAGCGGACATTGAGGCAGGAATCCGTCAAGTCCGCCAGTTCATTGCGGCGCATGGTAGCAGCCGGTTTCAAGCTGCACAGCCGCGGCGGGTCTTCGGTGAGTCTGTCCCAGAGCACGTATCAAATCGCGCTGGATTCAAACGCGAAGATGAGGAAGGCAACGTCGAATACCTAGTATTGCCGGACATCTTTCGAGGCGAAGTGTGTAGAGGGTTTGACGTTCGAAGTGTGGCGCGTGCCTTGGCGGATCGCGGATTTCTCTGTACCGACAAAGAGCGGTTGCAGGTAAAACGGCGATTGCCCGACTTCGGGCCAGTTTGGGTTTATGCAATAAGGGCGTCGATCATTGGAGGGTGATGCGTGCAGGTAATGATGTTTTTTGGCGGGAACAGTGGGAACAGTGGGAACAAGCGCTGCAATCGATTCAAGGCAGAGCGCTTGCCATTCTTCGGTTTGTTCCCACTCAGATTTTTGGCACTGGGAACACCGGGAACAAATCGCCTTTTTGTTCCCACTGTTCCCACTTGGGTTTTCGGCAGTGGGAACAAGCTTGAGGACCGCAACGAGTCTTGTTTTCAATCGGTTATGGAATCTGTTCCCGCTGTTCCCGCTGTTCCCAGCGAAAAAAGTCATCATGGCATGAGATCGCTCATACCCAAAGCAGGTAGGCCACGAGGAAATAAGTATGACAAACAGTGGTCAACGATTCCTAACTCTTGGCAAGGTTGCCCGACTCACGAAGATTTCGCGTGACCGTCTCCGCGACGCCTGCGACCTCGGTAGAATCCCACACACCCGATCTGCGAGGGGATACAGGTTGATTTCAGCCGAAACCGCAGAGACTTTGCGACGGCGGGGCTTGGATGCCTTTCCGCCCGTTCAAAAAACCCCGGAGGCAACGGCAGAAACCGATCTCGCGTCGCGTCGCTCTTCGGCTGCCGAAAAACTAGGGCTACTCCGACAACCATCACGCAAGCTGCAAAAACTCAAAGAATCGGTCGAGGGCCAAAGAATGCGCCTGGAGCTGCAAAACCTCAGCGACGAGCTGAACGAAATCAAGGGTGAGCGGCTCCGAAAGGCGGAAGAGGCCAGAGCCGAACGAGACGCAAACCTCCAGCAAGAACGAGAAGAGCGCAACCGACTACGCCAGGAAGAGGCAGAAGCGGCCTCCGCCCAGCGCCGGCGAGAGTGGTTTACGGCTCAGGCCAAAACCGCTATTGACCTTCTCTACCGCAAGGCCGCCCGCATTCCAGTGGACCTGACTGGATGTCAGGAGGAAATCGCCGCTCGACTTGCTCAAACCCTCGCACAAGAACTCAGCAAACTTGGCCCTGACTCTCCGGCGAGAGAAGTGGAAACCGCCACGCGCCGTGTTGTGGAGGTGACACTCCGGCCTTACAGAAAAGCGAAGGAACAGAAGGACGTGATTGAGTCCGCCCTCGGTTACATCCCGCTCTACCTCAGCGAACTTCAACGCAGGGGATGGCTCGACTGCGCGTCTGGCGACGTGGAGTTTCTTGCTGCCGAAGTCAGTGGAGCCATGCGCCACATCTTGGAGCGTGAATCGCAGCGCCGCGAGCTTTCACGTAGCGAAGCAGAGGAGCTGGTTCGGAATGGAATCGACGAAAGATTCCAAATCGTCTAAAGACCGGAGATTGTCAAAACTCGTGCGGCAGAAGCTCCGGCCCGTAATTTTCGGGATCCGCGCAACCGCAAAGGAAACCTCAGACCGCGACCTTCGCGAGCTGTGCCTAAAGAACGTCAGAGTACTCATCCCGTTGAAGCGCGGCAGACCAAAGGAACCGCGAACACTGTATGCACTGCAACGGAGACTCGCTGGCGATGACTGGTCGGAGATTCTCCCCGCGAAAGAATGCATAGGTCCTCAGCCGCAAGATCCGAACCTTCAGTTCACGTGGAACTACGCGGCGCAAAGCATCAGGAAGAGTGTTGCCGAATAATCACGAAGATTTGACGCCGGCAATTCCTAACCAATGATTGCCTTGACCAAGAAATCTCCCTCATGTTCCCATCCCCTTGTAGTTCAATTCTATCTTGAGGAGAAAAGACCAATGCCAAAGCACCTGACACGGGACGAACTTTTGGACCGCATCGAGGAATTGGAAGATGAGAATGACGGCCTCCGCGAGAAACTTGATTCCATTTCCGACATCGCGTCCGAAGAAGAGGAAGAGGGCGAAGACGCGGGCGAGGAAGTGTACGAGGAAAGCGAGTAGGGGCACTTCACCCTAAATCGCGAGGGGGTTCAACGTGCACAGACTCCTCAATCCGCCGCGCAAGCAAAAGACGCGCGAGCAGGTTGAAAAGATGAAAGAGAAGGCGGCGGGATTTTCTCGCCAAGTCATCGGTGATGAGGACAAAGCCCAGGAGTTCGAAGACATGAGCGTCGAAGACTACGCGCAAAAAAAGAAAGTTCAACTGGTCAACCCGGCGCGCCGCCGGGAGATTGTGGAACGTGCGCTCACACATCTTCCCTTCCACGCGACTAGCGAAGAGCGGACGAAGGCGCTCCGGGGCGCCCGTGAGGCAGTTCAACTTCTCGAGCCCGAGGAAGCGACCGAGCTAGATATCCTCCAAGCAGCGAGCGAAGCGGTTGCGGTGGTTGCGACCGACTGCCACCGCCGACACAGAAGGCACGTTTACTTATCGAGTCTGCCTCGGTTTCTTCCGTTCGGGACTTCCGACGAAGAGGAAGCCGAAGCTCGGTCAAAAGTCGGGACCGTGCTCGACTCGCTTCCCGTTAGCCTTTCTAATTCCCAAGTGGAAGAGGAGATCCTCCGGGAACTCAAGCCACTCATCAAGAGGATCGAACTCAGGGAGCGCAAGAAAGACCTGGTGCGATACGGTGTGGGTTTGGTCGATACCGCTCTCGCCAGACTCTACAGCGAGGACCTCATCGACAGCGAACAACGGTACGACTCTGAGCTGGCAAGTGATCTCCGCGAAACGATTGAAGAAGCCCTGGAGGACGAACTCTCCGGCGACGAAAATTACGCCGACGTTCAGGACAGGGTTTCAGAAATCATCGAGGACGAACTGGAAGTCGAGTCAGACGACGAGGATTAGGAGAAGGGAGTCATGTACGTGCGGAGTCACCAGACTCGCATTTATGGCGGTTTGGGACAAGATTCCGTGCCCGTCTCTTATCTTGTTGAATCTGAACTTAGCCTTCCTGCGTACACGGGCATGTCCGAATCGTTTCTACAAACCGTGCGAAACATTACGCTCTTAGTCATTCCGGGAGCAGTCTTGCTCGTGATCCTTCTCGTCCGGAGATAGTCTCATGTACGTCTGGAATCCTCAGACCAGGGCTCGTCCAGCGATGTTCGTCCCTGGCCTGAGACTGCATGCGGGATCTGGTCTTGGGCTTTCTGATCTGTCTCAAGTGCAGCCTGTGGTTTTTCCAGGTGTCAGTGCACCTACCGCAGTCGATCCAACGCTGCTGATTGGCGGGTTGATCTTTGCAGTAGCGGTCGCATATCTGTTGGGAAAGCAGCGAGGACCTGCCGCGGCGAAGGCCAAGGGGAAGCGTGAGGCCATCCAGAAGAAAATCGACAAGCTCCGCGAAGACCTCCGGAGGCTCGAATAATGCCCGTAGCGCCAACAAAATCAAGGCTCATACAGTATCGCGGACGTGTGTACCGCCTCCAAGTACAGCCGGCCAGTGGACTAGGTGAATCCTGGAGGGATTGGCTTGCGGCTACAACCCCTTTTATGGGCCGTGAGGCTTGGGAGGCGTCAGGAGCGAAGAGTCGCCAACAAATAGCCGAGACGGTGAGCGATGTTTTTTACGACGCGGCTACTGCTGCTTACAATGCGGGCTACCATGCGGTGACGGGAACGTTGAGTCCTTTCGAGATGGCCGCCTTGACTCCTGAGCAAAAGGCGGCAGCCGCACAACCGCAAAAAGAATCGGAGCAGTCGAACCTGAATTGGGTGCTGTGGGCAGTTGTAGGGGTCGTCGCGCTGTACATCGTTTTGCGATGAACAGCGGAAGCGAGAGACCATCCAAAAGAAGATCGACAAGCTCCGCGAAGAACTCCGCAGGCTCGAATAATCCTCGTAAATTCATCCGTACTTGGGTGGTAAAGCGCAGCACCTAAGTGGCCTCACCACACCCCGCAGGTTACGTCAATTGGAGCCGCTATTTTTGCCCGAATCGAAAACCTTGTGTGTAGAAAACCTAGGTGGTGCTCACCCTAGTTGCTTTCAGGCAACAAGCAACACTATTTAAGAGGGAAGGTCAAGTCCGTCGAGCTGGGGCGCATTAGTTTGGAGCCAGGGCCGATGCACCTGTTCTCGGCCCGGATCCACTTCATACCTATGGGGTCACACTGGTGGCCATTCTGAATGCAGTTGACAAAGGTCAAGTTAAGCCATATAAAAGAAGGCGGGCACGGCGGAAGGTAAAAGCTTCCACCGCGCCCTGACCACACTCACGCTACGAAGGAGCGCGAATATGGCTGCGCCTACCATAGCAGAAGAAAACTCCATTTCTCAATCGGCTCGACATGAGGGACTTCCGGTCGAACTCGCGACATTGCCTCAATTTGAATCCCTGCGACGCGATTCCTGGACGCTTGCGACCGGATTCATCGATTACCTTGCGACCGCGAGCGACGAAGGACTTTCCACATTCACCTTGCAGCACCTCGGCGAAGCCTCTGAGTGTGCCTTGGCACTTAAGAAGGAACTTTCCGACATAATCGATTCGATCATTGACCAGAGGGAAGCAGAGCGTGCTGCCGTCACGCAGACGGCCAGAGATGGCCACTTTCGCCAGCAGAAAGTACTCACACGCCAGATGATTAGTCACATTTTCGAATTGATTGAACTCCGTATTCAACATCTCACACTTGAACGGCTTGCCGATGTGGTACGCCAACTGCCCACCAGATCGCCTCGGCTGCCAAAGGCGACTGGAACCGTCTCACGGAAGCCGACCGAAACTTTGACTGAGAAGCCGGAGGCTACGTCAAGTGAAATAGCCGAAAAGCAGACTAAGGAGCTTGTGGATCGCCGCGTTACGGAGCTACTGGCCGACCCGAATGATTACGCCTTCGGCGGATGGTTCCGTGAGCGGGCGAGGTCGAACGAAATCAGAAGGCACCAAAGCAGAGATGATCGAATGCTCTGGTCGCGTTATTTTGACGCTTGGGGTTGTGTCTCCTGCGGAGCAAAGGATGCGCAATTCGGTGGCTGTGGTTTCTGCGATAGATGTTACAGTCGAATCGGAAAACGAATTGAAGCGATCCGAAAGGCCCACAATGGAACGTAGAAGAGACTCCGCGAGCGGGCAAACGAACAAGGCTTCTTACGGGCGACAGCACTCAACTCTAGAATATCCTTGGAACGCGCGCATTTGGCCTAATTTGCGTTTGGACTGAGCACCCAGGCCATTCCCCCTTGCCAAATCAGAAATCCTGGGGACTCCCGGGGGACTTTGACGGGCATATTTAGGCGATTTCCAGCATACTTGGGCGAGTTGACCACAGCCATGCGAGCCGCATAAATACACGCTGGAATGCGCTTGTGTATGCAGGAAGATAGTATCGTACTTGCTCTTTCACGGCGGTAACACGGGTTCAAATCCCGTCGGGGACGCCAATTCCACCCAATAACTGACCAGCGAGTTCGCTCTTTCCCGCGGGCACGAAAAAGACGAACCGCGTTCGGCCGAGAACGCGGCCCGCCGCCACGCAAGGCAGCCCTCTTCGGTTAGGCTAGTTGAACAAACTCTGCCTCCATCGCCTCCGAGTTCGAGTAACGCGGCAGAAGAAACATCAAGGCGGCGGCCAAAGTCGTGCAAAGCGCGAGCACAGTGAGTAATGAGGTGTAGGAACCCGTCGAGTCATAGGCACGACCGAGGATTACGGGACCCATAGCGCCCGCGACTGCATAGAAGCTCCAGGTGACGCCGTAGAGAGTTGAGAAGGCGCGCAGCCCAAAATAGCGAGTCAACAAATATGGAGTGATGTCTGCTTCGCCGCCCGCCCCAACCCCTATGAATGCGGCGGCCAGGCAGCCCGTGAACAAGCTATGCGCGCGCCCAAGCAACAAAATACCCGCTGCCAGGATCAAATAGACCGCGAAGGCAACGCGCGACCCGAGAAAGCGATCCAGCAGCGATCCCACGATCACCCGGGCAACCAAGCTCGATCCACCCAGCGCGGAGGCGCACAGGGCCGCGTCCCGGCCGGTGATACCTCGGTCCGTGAGCAGCGGCACCAGGTGGGTCAACGACCCATTCATGCTGACCGAACCCACAAAGAGGACTGCGACGATGATCCAAAACGGAAAAGACCGCAGGCCTTGCTGCCAGGTCAATCCTGCGTGCGGCGCTGGGCGGAAATCGTGCTGTAGCTGTCTACGTTCGTGAATGTAGCGCCAGGTTGAAGGCAGCCCGAGCCCCAAAGCCAAACCGCCGAGCACTAGGTACGCTGCCCGCCAGCCTGAACTGGCGATTATGGTCTCGGCCAGGAATGGCAGGAGCATGGAGCCCAATCCCGCTCCGGCCATGACCAAAGCCAGTGCCATTCCCAAGCGCCTGTGGAACCATGTGGAGATGGCGCGCGAATAGGACAAGTGGGCGGCCCCATTGCCGACTGCCCCAAGTAGAATGCAGGTGGCATAGAACTGCCACAAGTACGCGCGCAGCAGCGCCAGCGAGGCGATGCCGCAGCCGAACACCATCATGCAGGGAAGAATCACGCGACGCGGGCCGTAGCGGTCGAGCCAACGGCCGAGAGTTGGCGAGCAGATGGCCAGCATGAGAGCGGCGAAGCCAAAGCCGCGAGATATGGCTTCACGGCTCCAGCCAAACTCAATTTCGAGAGGTTTGACAAACACCCCAAAGGTAAAAACAAACAGCGAGCCAAACCCCACCATCACGCCGACGCTCGCCGCGAGCACTACGCGCCAGCCGTAATACTGCCAATCGGATTCGTTCAGGCGTGATAGGTGCTCACTATTCTGCGCCATACCCGTGTCCCGCAGTTGGTTCCTGGAGTTCCCGACTCGTCGTGCGTGATTTCCCACGCAGCCCTGCTCCGGAAATCGGCGGCCTGTGGGCCGGGAAACGCCCCGGCACTTCATGACAAGGCTGACAGCTCAAAACAAAAACTTCATCGCGAACTGAATAAGCCGCGGCGCCAGCGCCTGCTGAATCTGCCCGAACGTGGGCGAGCTGATGTCGCCGTTGGGCAGGCGGAAATTGGCACGGTTGAACAGATTGAAGAACTCGGCGCGGAATTGCAGGTTCTTCGATTCGGCGAGGCGGATATTCTTGAACGCCGAGAAATCCCACTGTGCCAGCCCCGGCCCCTGGACCACATTGCGGCCTTCGGTTCCGTAAACCCCCGCGGGCGTGGTGGCGAGGTCGAGGCGCTGGAAGGCGCCGGTGTTGAACCACTGCTGGACCGTCCGCGGGCCATTGTTGGGGTTGCTGACAAGGTTGGGACGGAACGCCGAAAACCCGGTGATCTCCGGCGCGTCGTAGTTGTAGCTTTGGTCTAGAACCGTAAAGGGTGTGCCGCTCATGAACGTGGTAATGCCATTCACTTGCCAGTTGCCCAGGGCGTGCTGATACCAGTTGCGCCCCTGCCTCCAGAAAGGCAGTTCCCACTGGTAACTCAACACAAGACGGTTGCGGGCGTCGAACATGGACCGGCCGCGCTCCGCGGCGAGGTCGAAGGGATTCTGCGCCAGGTCGTTCTCGCCGGCCACCGGCTGGGAGGCGGAGCCGGTGATATTGAACGACGAAACATCGTCGAGCGACTTCGAGAAGGTGTAGGAGGCAAGCAGAGAGAGTCCGTGGCTAAAGCGCTTTCGCAGGCTCGTTTCCAGCGCGTGGTAGGAAGAGTTAGCCCCGCCGGCAATCAGCCCCACGGAGCTGTAGGTGCAATTCCCCTGCGCGTTGGGCAGGCAGTAGAGCCGTTGCTGGTCGACGTTGTTCTGCTGGTCAGCCCAGGTCTGGCCCGGCAGCGGGATCGAAGGATTGCCTTCGATAAAGCGCGGCAGCTTGGTTCCCTTGGTCCCCACATAGCCCACCTCGAGCAGCCAATTGCTCCCCAAAGAGCGCTCGATAGTGAAATTCCAGTCCTGCGCGTAGGGCAGCCGCAACTGGGGAGAAAGCGTCAGGAGCGTCATGGGCTCCGCGAATTGTGACGCGAATGGATTACCGTCGGCGAAGGGATTGGAGAGGCTTCCGGGAAAGAGCAACTGGGCCGTCCGCAGATACGGCGGCGCGCTGATGGGCGTCTGCACCGGGCCGCCTTGGCCGTTGTAGTAGGGGTCGTAGAAGATTCCGTAGGCGGCCCTCACCAGCCAGCGGGCGCTGCCCGTGGGGTCCAAGGCCACGCCGACGCGCGGCGCGAAGGCCGTTTTCTCGGTCGGAATCAAGCCGGCAGGAACGCCGGGGTCGCCCGGATAAAGCAACCCAACGGGCGCGGTCGCAAACACCTTCGATTGCCTGCCCGGCACAAACAGGTTCGTTCGATTTCGAATCTCGGAGTAAGGGGAAGTCGGGTCATAACGGAGTCCGAGGTTGAGGGTCAGGCGCGCAGTGACCTTGTAGGTGTCCTGGGCATAAAAGTTGAAGTTATTGCCCCGCAACCCGCGCGACAGGTCACCGCCGCCGCCCGGCTGGTCGCCGCCGCCTTGCAGGAAGAGGAGCGGCTGGCCGATGAGGAAGTTGGCGAAGGCGTTGCTGAGCGGGGCGGGCACAAAGACAAAAAACCCGTTCGAGGCAATGCCATTGACGACGTTGATCTGGTCGCGACGATAGTCGGCCCCGAATTTCAACTCGTGGTGGCCGCGGATCCAGGTCACGGACTCCGCCACGGCAAACGCGTTCTCATAGGTATCGCGCGGCCCGGTGATCGGGTCGCCGATGCTCGCATACCCTCCGCCTCCGAACTGGATGAACGGCGGGCCGGCCGCCACACCCAGCGTGGGCTGAAACTGGAAGCCCAGCGAAGCGGGCGATATGTTGTTCAGGTGCTCGTCAAAAAGGAATTTGTTGCGCAGAAAAGCCAATCGCGCGATGTTCACCAGCGAGGGCGAAAACGTGTGCGTCAACTGGGCGACGAAGTTCTGGGTGCGATGGTTCTCGCCCACCGGAAAGCCCGGCACGCCCGCGCCGGACGTGGACAGCGGGTCAAACCGCGTGCCATTGAGAAACATGTAACGGAAGTTCAGTGAGTCCCGTGAAGACAGATAGTGGTCAACGCGCAGGCCCCACTGGTCTTCACTGTCGCGAAGAATCTGCGTGGCGTTGTACAGGTCAAGCACGCCGTTGGCATCGGTGGCGTTCGGCAGCGGGTAAAGGTTGAGCACGTTCTGCGCCGTGGGATCGATGAAGGGCACCTGGCTGCCGGGCAACGGCGCGGGCCCGCCGGGAGCAAAGAAGTTGAGGAGCGGGCCGTCCTGCGAGAAATTCCCTTGCCGCTCGAGCGCCGAGGGCACGCGCACACCGTTGAGCGTCTCGCCCTGGCGGTTGCGGAAGCCCTCGTAATATCCAAAGAAGAATGCTCTATCCTTGAGAATAGGGCCGCCGAGGGTGCCGCCAAACTGGTTCTGCCGGTATTCCGACTTTTTGAAACCGGCGGCGTTTTCGAAGAAGTTAGCGGCGTCGAGCTTGTCGTTGCGCAGAAACTCCCAGGCGTCGCCGTGCAGATGGTTCGACCCAGAGCGCGTGACGATATTGGTGGTGGAGCCCGCGGCGCCACCAAATTCCGCGTCGGCGGTATGGGTCAGGATTTTGAACTCGGCAATGGCATCGATGGGGGGCTTGAGCACGAAGCCTCCGTCTACCGCGTTGAAGTTCGAGGCGCCGTCGATGAGGAAGGTGTTCGACTCCGGCCGTTGGCCGTTCACAGAGTACGCCTGCCCGTCGCGCAGCGAGCCGCCCGCCTCAGCCAAGCCGGGCGTGATGGGCACCACCCCGGGCTGCAGCGATCCCAACTGCGAAAAATTCCGGCCGTTGAGCGGCAGATCGAGGATTTCGCGCTCGCCCACCGTCTGCCCCAGCGTGGTGTCGCCCGTCTCAATCAGCGCGGCGTTCGCCCGAACTTGTACGACCTCGGTGGACGAGCCAATCGCCAGGCGAACGGGAACGCTGGCGCTCGCATTAACGCTCAGCGAGATCCCCTCCTGCACGAATTTCCGAAAGCCCTGCGCGGTCGTCTCCAGGCGATAGTGCCCCACGGGCAGCAGGACGAAAACGTACGCCCCATGCCGGTCGGCGATCGTCGCCCGCCCCCGACCGGTTTCCACCTGCGTCACCGTAACCTGTGCGAAAGGCACGCCGGCACCGCTCGGGTCGAGCACGACGCCGCGAATACTGCCGGTGACTTCCTGGGCAAGCAGAGGGCCGCCCGCCAGCGTGAAAGACAAAAGAAATGTGAACGCGTGAAATCCCCTCCTGACGGTTTTCTTCATTTTCTCGTTCCTCCTTTCGGATTTCGCCATGGCGTCTCGGACTGACGCCTCGCAATCTGACTGCGCGCAGCGGCAACGCCTCGAAGACAGTCTTCCCCCAACAGTTGGCACAGGAAGCCACTGCGTGTTTGGCGAGCGCGGAGGCTCAGAGCCTCCGCGCTCCGTCATGCCTGATGTGTGACCGTTAACCCGACGAGGAACGCCCAGAAATACGCTGTGAGACTATCTGCAGATCGACACACCGTCAATAACGGGAGGCTGGTATTCGGCTCAATAAAACCAGCTAGAGGTGTCTTGATTTCTGTGTGACAAGTGGCCAGGGAAGGATCGGACAGTGCTCGGAGCTTGTCTTCTATTGCAAAGCGCGCAGGTCAACTCTGCCTTGAAAGGGTTGCTGCGAATTTCGAGCATAGCTCGTTCTTCGCAAAGCCTCGATAACTTCAATGTGATTCTGAAGGGACGCCCCAAGGCCCGGATATCAGGTCGCCCGCCTGACCCGCTCCGAGCTCGTGGTTGACATCTCTAGCTATGCAGTTAATACCCGACGAATGATACCGTAGACTTGTGTGCAGCACTCGTTGTATTGTGGCGCATGGAGGGCAGCGAACACGTGCCGGGCGCGGGCAATTCTTTTCGTGTGAGGCACCGATCCCAATGAAGCTGAAGATTCTGGCTGTTGATGACGATCCGGGGATTCTGAAGCTCTTCCAGAGCCTGGTGGAGCCGCTGGGGTTTCAGGTCGAACCGATTCAGGATAGCCGTGAAGCGGCCCGGCGCATCCTCCGCCAGAAATACGACGCCATCTTCGTTGACGCCAATATGCCGTACTTCGACGGCTTCGAGGTGGCGGAGTTGATTCGCTCGTCTCCGTCCAACCGGCAAGTCCCTATTGCTATGCTGACGGCGGATGACGATGTCGAGACTATGCGTAAGGCCTTCCGTGCGGGCGTGACGATCTTCCTCGGCAAGCCGTTCAATCCCAAAAAGCTGCGCGGCTTACTGCGGAGCATGCAGGGAGCCATGCTGCGGGAGAGGCGGCGCTACGCGCGCCTGCCCGTGCGGATCACCATTCAATGCATCTCAGGGGGAAAGTTCTTCCGAGCGGTGAGCGTGAACATCAGCGAAGGGGGAGTCCTCATGGAGCCCTCCGGGGGAGTGGCGGTGGGTGAAGGGCTCTCCCTCCAGTTCACCCTTCCCAAGGTCCAGAAGGCCATCAGCCCGCACGCGCGGAGCCTCCGCAACGAGCCGCCCGATCGCCTGGCCGTCCGCTTCGAGACCGTCGAAGCCGGCGACCACGAAGCCATTCGGGCCTACATTGTCACTGAAATCTCAGGATAGCACCTGGAGTTGTTTCCTACCCGGCAGGATTGGCGCCGTCGGGGAACACAACTCCCGCCGCCTCCCACAGGGAGGAGCAGGAAGGGGATCTTGCGCACGCCTCAGGCTTTGCCGAGCTTGCCCGCCAACGTCAGGAGCACCTTGCGATTGGGACTAGACATGCCTTCGAAGGCCTTCACCAGCTTCTTAACCGGCTTGGAAAGCGATGTCTGCTCGGGCATCTTCAGCGCGTTCGGCCGCCCCTCGCCACGGAACAGCAACTGGTAGGGCTCGACCTCGAGGGCTTTGGCAAATTTCTCCAGTGTGGCGAGTGAGGGAGCAGTGTAGCCACCCTCCACGCGAGAGATGTAGGACCGGAGCAAACCCGAGCGCCTTTCGATGTCACCCTGAGACAACCCTTTGGCTTCGCGCAGTTCTCTTAGTCTTTTGCCGATATCCATAGTCCAATAAGAACAGAAATCAAGAGCCTTGTCAACGGTGTCGAATAATTGAAATAGCGCTCCAATAAATGTAAGGCATCCGGCCGCGAGGCGCGTCCCGGCTGCTCTACCTCAAGCTCCGGGGGGAGGCGGCTCCTGGCGCGTTGGATGCGCAGCCAAATGACCGGCGACCCAATCGAGGAATACCAGAGCAACGATCGAGCCCACCTGTTCACTGAGATTGGGAAGGAGAACGGCTAGCCTTGCCCGCCGCGTGACCTCCGCTTCATTGTGGTCGGAAATGGCGAGGATCTCCACGCCGGCTCGCTGGAGCTTCTCGACGACGGCGCGGACCTGCTTTCTTAGCGGCGAGCGGCTGCCGGCGAGAACCACAATCGTCTCCCCGCTCTTGAAAGGCGCAGCGGCGTCGCCTGCCAGTTCATCCGGTGCCAAGACCCGCACGCGCCTTCCGCCTAGGCTACGCAAAACACGGGCGCCCAGCAGCGCCGCCGGGTAATAAAGACCTCCCGCCACCAGCGAGATGGCGCACGCCGGGAAGAGTTGGCCCACGAAGGACCGCACGGCCTCGGGAAGTTGCGTGAGCGCCCATTCAACATGGTCGGGCAACGCCTGCAATTCTCCCTCCAGCAACGACGTTTGCGGTGAAGGGCGCTTCAGGACCCGCGCCGCTACCACCGCGAGGGAGTGCATGGCCGCAAGCTGCATCACCGCGGCCGTCGAATCCTGCCGGGATTCTTCCCTTCCCCGCGCCAGGAAAACCCCATCGGCGGCCTTCGCGAGCGGGCTCTGGCGATTACCCGTCAGCGCGAGGACCGTAGCGCCGCGCCCCTTCGCGCTGCGGCCTGACCGCTTGTGCGTAGGCCTGAGAAGCGAACGCTCCGGCTCGGTGCGGGTGACGTCGTCGAAGGTG
>JAIQGH010000150.1 GCA_020072655.1 Terriglobia bacterium
GGTGATGGGGCATGTGGATCATGGCAAGACCTCGTTGCTCGATGCCATCCGCGAGACCAACGTCACGGAGCAGGAGGCCGGCGGGATTACGCAACATATCGGCGCCTATCAGGTCGAGGCGCAGGGGCGCAAGATAGTCTTTTTGGACACGCCGGGCCACGAAGCCTTCACGATGATGCGCGCCCGCGGATCCAAGGTCACGGATGTGGTGGTCCTGGTCGTGGCGGCCGACGATGGCGTGATGCCGCAGACGCTGGAAGCCATCAATCACGCCCGCGCCGCCAATGTCCCCATCCTGGTGGCCATCAACAAGATTGACAAGCCCGACGCCCAGCCCGAGCGCGTCAAACGCCAGCTCTCCGACCACGGTTTGATGCCCGAGGAATGGGGCGGCGAGACGGTCACGGTGGAAGTCTCGGCCAAGCAGCGCAAGAACCTGAACCTACTGCTGGAGATGATTCTGCTTGTCGCCGACCTGCAAGCCCTCAAGGCGAATCCCAAGCGTCCGGCAAGCGGCACAGTGCTCGAGGCCAAGCTCGACCGCGGGCGCGGGCCTGTGGCGACCGTGCTCATTCAGAACGGCACCTTGCACTCGGGTGATTCCTTCATCGTGGGCGCGATTTACGGCAAGGTGCGCGCCATGTTTGACGACCGCGGGCGGGTGGCGGCGGAGGCTCTGCCTTCGACTCCTGTCGAGGTGTTGGGTCTTGAAGACGTGCCGCAAGCGGGCGACCGCTTGCTGGTCATCGAAGACACCA
Source organism: Terriglobia bacterium (assembly GCA_020072655.1). GTDB lineage: Bacteria > Acidobacteriota > Terriglobia > UBA7540 > UBA7540 > JAIQGB01. The sequence goes on from JAIQGH010000150.1 coordinate 759, forward strand.
TCACAGCCCGGCAGATCGCGCTGCACCGCCAGGCCAAGATCCAGGAGGCGGCGCTGGCCAAGAGCGCCCGCCTGACCCTCGAGCAGTTGCACGAGCAGATGGCGGCGGGCGATGTCAAGGAACTGCCGCTCATCATCAAGGCGGACGTGCAGGGCTCCGTCGAGGTTTTGGTCGATACCCTCACCAAGCTGAGCACCGACCGGGTGAAAATCAAGGTCGTCCACGCGGGCGTGGGCGCGATTACGGAATGGGACGTGCTGCTGGCGATCACCTCCAATGCCGTCATCATCGGCTTCAATGTCCGCCCAGGGCGCAAAGCCGCCGAGCTCGCGCAGTTGGAGCGGGTCGATATCCGTCTGCACACGATCATTTACAACGTCACCGACGAGATCAAGAAGGCTATGTCCGGACTGCTCGCGGTCACCATCAAGGAGACGACGCTCGGCCACGCGGAAGTCCGCGAGGTTTTCCACATTTCGAAGGTGGGCACGGTGGCGGGGTGCTCTGTGCAGGAAGGCAAGCTCACGCGCGAGGCCAAGATCCGCCTGCTGCGTGACAACGTCGTGACTTACGAGGGCAAGGTGCGGTCCCTGCGCCACTTCAAGGAGGACGTCACGGAAGTCCGCCACGGCATGGAATGCGGCATCGTGCTCGAGAATTTCAACGACGTGAAGCTCGGAGACGTCATCGAGGCGTTTGTGCTCGAGAAAGTCACGGAACCAGCGCTGGTCTGACCGGTTGAGGTGAGGGCCCCAAGGCCATGCCCGTCGGCATCCTGACCCTGGAAATCCAGCTCCCCTACTCGCACTCGCTCAAGGAAAAACGGGCGGTGCTCCAGAAAATGCGCGACCGGCTGCGCGCCCGCTTCAATGTGGCGGTGGCGGAACTCGACCATCAGGACGTGTGGCAGCATGCGACCTTGGGAGTGGTCTCCATCTCCAGCAGCCGGTTGCTGCTCGAGGCGGCCTTCCAGAGGGTGCTCGCCGAGGCGGAGCACATCCTCGGCCACGACGTCTCGAGCCACGAGCTGGAAATCTTCTGACTGAACCATTGATCCATTGAACGATTGTGACACGCCGCCTCGACACAAGAGAGTTCGATGGAACAAGGCATCAATGGATCAATGAACCAATCATGCTGTCTCACGGTCATCGTCACGAACGGTTGGCCGACCAGATCCGCATTGAGGTGGCGGAGATGATTGAAGGCGAATTGCGCGATCCGCGGATCGGCTTCGCTACGGTGACGGGGGTCGAGCTGAGCCCCGACCTTCGTCACGCGCGCGTTCGGGTCTCGGGGACGGGCGCCGAGGAAGGGGAAACACTCGCAGGACTTTCTTCTGCCGCGGGCTATGTGCGCCGGGAAATCGGCAGCCGGCTGCGCCTTCGCCGCGCCCCGGAAATTGTCTTCGAGCTCGACCGGGGCGTCGAAGGAATGGAGAGAGTTCAGAAGCTGCTCGACGAGATCAAGCGCGAGGGATAGCCGTCAGCGGTCACCGTTCAGTTCCCAGCAGTCAGACTGCAAGTCTCGGTTTCCGAGACGGTTGCGAAAAGCAGAAAGCAGAAAGCAGAAAGCAGAAAGCAGAAAGCAGAAAGCAGAAAGCAGAAAGCAGACACCTTCTCGATTGTGTGCTGTTTCCCTGGCGGAGTTATGGCTTCGGTCTCCAGCGACTTTTCCGGTGTGTTGATTATCGATAAGCCCGCGGGCGTGACGTCGCACGATGTCGTCGCTTGCGTGCGCAAGATTCTCGGCATCCGGCAGATCGGCCACTTTGGGACGCTCGACCCGTTCGCGACCGGGGTTCTTCCCCTTTCGGTCGGGAAGGCCACGCGCTTTGCGCAGTTCTACCTCCGCTCGCGCAAGGCGTACGAGGGCGTGATCCGCTTCGGCCATGCCACCGACACTTACGACGCCACGGGCAAACCGAATTCCGACTACGTCGCTCCCCGCCTCGATACGGAGGCGCTCCGGAAAGCCATGCAGGAGTTGACAGGACGGATCTTGCAAACTCCTCCTCCCTTTTCCGCCAAGCGCGTGGGCGGGAAACGCGCTTACGAGCTGGCCCGCCAGCAGAAACCCGTGGATCTGAAGCCCGTGGAAGTCGAGATCTACGCCCTGGAAATGCTCGGGATCGAGGGCGAGGTCATGCGGTTTGCCGTCGAGTGTTCCGGTGGAACTTATGTGCGCTCGCTAGCCCACGACCTCGGCCAGCGTTTGGGCTGCGGCGCGTACCTGGCGGAACTCCGGCGCACGTCAGTGGCGGAGTTCCGGCTGGAGCGTGCGGTGACGCTCGACCAGCTTCGTGAGGCGGTGCAAGGCGGGAAAGTCGAGACCTGCCGCGTGCCCCTCGAGGCGCTGCTCCCCGATTGTCCTGAGCTGGTCGTCCGCGGGAGGGAAGAGCAAAGCGTGATCCACGGTCACCCGTTCCAGTTGGCACAAGCGATGCGGCCGGGCCGCGGCGGAGTGGCGGGCCGCTTGGGTGCCGTGAAGACTCTGAAGATCCTCAACGCAGAACGCCGCCTGATCGCGGTTGCAGGACACGTCGCCGACGCCGTCTATCACCCCGATCTGGTCCTCGCTTAACGAGTTGCTGAAAGACGTCTGTGCCGGTCTGTGACAGACGGGTAGGGGAGCCCTCCCCTACTAAGCGCCTTTTTCCCAGCGTTCGAGGATAGCCTTGGCTGCGTCGTGTGCGGCATGTGGACGGGCGAGAGCCCGCGCGGTTCGCTGGAGCTCGGCGAGCTCCTCGGGATGGCCGAGCAACCGTTCGATGGTCGGCGAGATGTCCTCGGGCTTGCGAATCCACAGCCCCACCTTCCATTTCTCGATCTGCAGCGCGGTACGTCGCTCGTTGCCGGGCAGCGGGTCGAAAGCCAGCATGGGCAGACCGCACGCCAATCCTTCCATCAGCGTCGAGCCCCCCGGTTTGCTGAGCAGAAGATCGGCCGCAACCATCCACTCGTGCATGTTCTCGACCCAGCCGAGGGTTCGGAAGCGCGGGATCTCCGCACATCGTCGTCGAATTTCTTCTTCGAGCCGGCGGTTCTTTCCCGCCACGAATACCGCCGCCAACGGCTGGCGGACCTTCTGAAGCTCGTCGATGATGCGGGCGGGGTTGCCGTGGCCGCCGCCGCCGAAGAGCACCAGAACCATTGGAACTCCCGCCTCAATCCCGAGCCGCTGGCGCGTCGCCTCGCGCTCGGGGAGGGCGGCGAAGACGGGGTCAATCGGAAGCCCGCAAGGAAGAATTTTCTCTCCCGGCACCCCGGCGACCCGCAGCACGGCGGCCATCTCCCCCGGCACGCTCGGGTAGAGGTCGATCTCCGGCCGCACCCAGGCGCGGTTGAAGTCCATCAGCACAATGCCCACGAGGAGATAGCGGGCGCGGCCTTGGCGGCGGTGCATGGCCGTGAATTCCGCGATCCCGACTTCGGTCGCGACCACAACGTCGGGGCGAAACTCTTCGATATAGCGGAAAAGGGGCTTGGCGCCGGCGCGATAGAGCCATCCCGGGCCCGTCGAGTCGGACCGATGCTGAACGCTCTCAATCCAGGCCCAGAAGGAAGGAAAATACTTGAGGGGGATTTCGTAGGAATTGTAATACATGCGGAACCAGCGCGCCGTCCGCTCGAGGGCGTCCTCGACTCGGACTTCGGCTTGCGGCTGGAGCTCGAGCAGCGCCTTGGCCAAGGCGTTCGAGGCTCGGCGGTGCGATGCGCCGTGCGAGAGGGTCAGGATCAGAATGCGAGGTGGTGACGCCCGCGGCCTCTTCTCCATTTCACCGCCTGCTATTCTAGCGGAACTTCCCCCGCGCAGCGACCCGGCAGGCACGGCGACTTTACTTTTCGGGGCGCACCGCATAACATCGGCGGCCACGCTCGCGTCATGGACCTACTGCTGCTGGGAGCGGGAATGGGAATTGTCGGGGGCTTTATTCCCAGCCCGCTGCATCTGATCGCGCTTCCGCAGGTTGCCCTCAATCGCTGGGTGCGGGCGATCCTCATTCTCGTCGGAGCCCCGCTCCTGATCGATGGCGCTCTGCTGGTCTTGACTTTCTTCTCCTATCAATACATTCCCCACAGCATCGCCCATTATGTGGCTTATTTGGGCGGCGTCGGCCTTATGAGCTTCGGGTCTTACTCGCTTCTGGGGGTGCGGAAACGAGGCGAGCAAGAGATGGCTCGATCAACGACCGTATCGTACGCGAGCGTCAGCGTAGCAGCCCTCGCCGAACTTGGCGCTCCAGGGACGTGGGTCTACTGGCTGACCATTGCCGGGCCCCTCATCGCCGAGGGACGCCAGACCGGGTACTGGCATATCGTCCCGTTTTTCGTGGGAAGTGCGGGGGGATTCTACGGGGCGGCAATCTTTTCCACTTGGCTGATGGCTTGGGGCGCGGGGTTCTATAGCCACTTCAAAAAGCATTTGTTCGTGATTGCCAACATCCTGCTCGTCATCCTCGGCTTTTCCTATCTTGCGCGCGCCTATCTTAACCGTTGAGGCTGGCGCCGCGTCTCTGTGCCGGCAACGATGCTGTCCTGGTCGTCGGTGGGGACCTCTCCATGTGTTCGATATTCATCGACTACAACGAATTGAAATACAGTCGAAATGTCTAACCCGCCAACTCCTTGTAGTTAAGCCATTCTGTACTGGTAACCTCAGATTCGGACATTGCGTCTATAAGGGTGTGTGAAAGGATCGCAAGAAACCCCGAATGCGGGACGATTCGGGGCGCAGGGGCAAACGAAGGCAAGGAGGTGGAGAAAACCATGCGAAACATCAAGTTCCTCACTTTGATTCTGGTTCTGGGCCTCGCAGTGCCGACCGCTTTTGCGCGGCCGGACAACTCTTCGGCCCGAATGACGGCGGAACTGCAGGATAAGATCTACCATGCAAAGGTGTTTGATTCCGGCCGGGTTCAGGTGGCGTTCGACAACGGTGTCGCGACGCTGACCGGCACGGTGGACAATCTGGGCGCCAAGCTTGATGCCGAGCGGGCAGCCCGAAAGACCAAGGGCGTGACGCAGGTGATCGACAACATCCGCGTTTCTGCGGATGACGTGACCCCGGAGCAGATCCTGCGGGAGGCGCGCCACGAAGTCGTCACTTATTATCACTACACGATCTTCGACAATGTGGTCTTGGAGCTCAACGGCAACACCTTGGTCGTGAGCGGGCAAGTGACTCAGCCTTACAAGAAGCACGACCTCGGCAACATCCTCGCGCGGGTGCGGGGGGTCGCAAACCTGGAAAACAATCTGGAAGTTCTCCCCACGTCGTTCATGGACGACCAGTTACGGTTCCAGTTGGCGCGGGCGATTTACGGCAATCCGTCCATCCTGCCCCAATACCGAATCCAGCCGTATCCGCCCATCCACATTATCGTCAAGAATGGCAACGTGACGCTGGAGGGGGCCGTGGGATCCAAAATGGACAAAACCCTCGCCGGTATGATCGCGAGCAGAGTGGGTCTCTCCTTCTCCGTCACCAACAACCTGCGCGTCGCTCAGTCCTAAGCGGACGACAGGCCAGCACTGCTTGGGCCTGCGCTCCCTGGTGGGAACGCAGGCCTTTTTTCTTAGTCTCGATGACAGGTTGTGGGCATGGGTCTAAGGATTCACGAGCACCTTCACGTCGAACGCCGGAATGTTCACCTCCGCCGGCTCGGGTTCTCCCGTTAGCGCATTCCGCCACGCCTCGCCGAGGATGACGCTCTGCGGTTTCTCTGTGTAATTGAGCAAGAACAGGATTCTCTTGCCATCTTTCACGCGCGCCGCATATTCGACGCCCTGGGGCAGTTCCGGTCCGAGGGGAATGCCGAGTCCCCGGGCCTCCCGTTTGGCGCCCTCCAAGCACGCTTCGGCCGTCAGTTCAGTGCCCACGTAATAGACCCGCCCTTGGCCAAACCGGTTGGCGCTCATGGCTGCCTTTCCGGCGTAGTAGCCCTTACTGTAGCTGAGCACTGGCATTGCGGTCGTCGGCGTGAGGATATCGAACCAGACGCGCGCCGGGCGCCCGACCCCGTCAGGGCCTGCCACTTCTTGCTGTTGGTTTGTGTGAGGATCGAAGTCGTGGATTTCGATGCCCGCCAGTTCCGCCAGAGGTCCGGGAAGAGTTTGGTTCGTTACCACATTGTGCTCGTCCTTAACCCCCGAGCGGTAAGTGAGGATCAGGGTCCCGCCGTTCTTTACGAAATCCGTAAGCTTCCCGACGAGCTTCTGATCCGTCACGAAGAGCGACGGCGCAACGAGGATTTTGTAGGAAGAGAAATCGCTCTCGGGGAAGACCACATCAACGCTGACGCCCGCGCGGCGGAATCCGGCGTAGTAAAGGCCCAGTTGGCGATTGTAATCGAAATCCTTCACCAGCGGCTGAATGTGGAACGCCCAGCGGGAGTCGGGAGAGACCAACAGGGCGACGGGAGAAACAACTTTCGAACCTTTGAGCAAATCCGCGAGCTGCGCCAACTCTTTGCCGGTTTGCGACACAACCTGATAGCGCGCGTTTGGATAGCTGTCCTGATCGAGAATCCCCTGCCAATATTGTTCCATGCCGTACCGGGAAGTTCGCCAGCGGAAATAGCAGATGCCGTCCGCGCCGTGCGCCACACCCTGATAGGCCCAGGTGCGGAAGAGTCCTGGGGCCGCTTGGCGTCCCCAGAAGGTGTTCCAACCCGGCAACCCGCCTTCCTGCTCCATCACCATGAAGTTCTGGTTGCCCTTCGATCCGCGCATCAGATCGTGGGCCAGGCCGACACCCAAAGAGTTGGAGTAGTCCTCACCAAACATCGGGTAGTTGTCGTACAGGCCCATATCGTTGTGCGTGATCGCCTTGCCGGGAGTTAGCTTGCGGAGGAGATCGGCTTGCAGTTTCAAATAATCGCGCGTTGACTCGCTGTGGAAGCGGCGGTGGTCGAGCGCCAGGCTCGGATTGTGAGCATGAAAAAGCGTGTTCCAGGGCAGGGGAATCTCCGACCAGGAAGTGTAGGTGTGACCCCAAAAGATGGTCCCCCAGGCCTTGTTCAAACCATCCAGTGTTTTGAATTTGCTTCGGCACCATCTTTGGAAGGCAGCGCGACAGTTCGGGTCGTAGCAAATCGGATCGCCCAGCTCGTTGTCGATTTGCCAGCCGATCACGCCGGGATGATTCCGGTAGTGCATGGCCATGGCGGTGACGATACGCTGGGTGGCGGCGATGAAATTGGGATTGTGCAGGCAATAGTTGCGGCGCGAGCCGAACCGATAGCGGACCCCGTTTTCATCCATGGCTGCGATGTCCGGGTATTTCGCGTAGAGCCAGGCGGGCGGGGAAGCCGTCGGCGTGCCCAGGACCGCTTTGATGCCGTGCGCGTTTAAGACCTTGAGGGCGCGGTCAAGCCAGGCGAAATCGAACTGGCCTTCCGCCGGCTCCATCTTGACCCAGGCGAATTCCGCCAAGCGCACGAAGTTGATCCCCGCAGCCTGCATCATTGCCGCGTCCTGCTCCCACCGACTTTCGGGCCAGTGTTCGGGGTAGTAATCCACTCCGTAGAGGAATTTGCCGCCGTTCCAGTCAATGATGTCGAAGCTTTTGGCGGACGCCTTGGTCTGCGCGGCAGCGGGACGCAATCCGCAACCGAGAGCGCCTGCAGCAATGACCGCGAGAACTGTGGCCCAAGTTTTCATCCTCGTACTCCTCCCTTCGAAACCCTTGGGGGAGGCCCTCTGCCACGATTGTGGCGATGCCCGTCCCGGGCCTCGATCGTGGGGATTATTCCCGGCGCGTTCTCGGGCGTCAATGAAAAAGCGGTACGTCTCGAGACGCGGACGTTTGGCGGGCCCTTCCGCTCAATCGTCGAGAAGCGATTGACCACTTGCTGGAACTCTTGTTAGAGTTCTATTCGCGTTCTGGGCTGCTATGATCCTCACAGAGTTTGCCGCTGTGGGCGGGCTGGGGCGGGCAGGTTCTTAAATCAGGGACTTCCTCAATCAAGGAGAAGTGGCGACCTATGGCCAACGATTCGAAGGGAACGATTGGGATCTTGACGGGCGGGGGCGACGCCCCAGGTCTCAACGCCGTGATTCGCGCTGTGGTGCGACGCGCTGAGCAACTGGGCTTCAAGGTGCTGGGTGTCAAGAATGGCTGGCTGGGGATGCTCAAGGAGCAGGCCGACCCGTTAACGCGCGAGTCCGTCTCCGGGATTCTTCACCGCGGGGGGACGATCCTGGGCACTTCGCGCACGAACCCGCTGAAAAAGGAAGAGGACAAGAAAAAAGTCAAAGAGAACATGAAAAAGATGGGCATCAATTACCTGATCCCTGTGGGAGGCGAAGACACACTGGGCGTGGCGCGCGTCCTGGCGGCGGAAGGTCTGAAGGTGGTCGGGATCCCAAAGACCATTGATAACGACGTGGAAGGCACAGACCAGACGTTCGGCTTCGACACGGCCGTTTCAATCATTACGGAAGCGATTGACCGACTTCATACCACCGCGGAATCCCACCATCGGGTCATGGTCGTAGAGGTCATGGGCCGGCACGCGGGCTGGCTCGCCATAATGGGCGGCCTGGCGGGCGGCGCGGACTGCATTCTGATCCCCGAGAGGTCCGTGCCGATCGATGACGTTTGTGGCATCGTCCGCCGGCGGCGCGAACACGGCAAGATGTTCTCGATTGTGGTTGTGGCGGAAGGCTTCCAGTTATCGGGCGCCGACAAGGACGTCGTGACCAAGTCGGCCAAGCTCGACCAGTTTGGGCATGTACAACTGGGCGGGATCGGGGAAATCATTGCCTCCGAAATCGAGCGGCGCACCGGCTTTGAAACCCGCGCCACCGTGCTCGGGCATACCCAGCGCGGCGGCTCTCCCACCGCCTTTGACCGCGTGCTGGGGACTCGCTATGGAGTCAAAGCCGTGGACCTCATCGCGGAAGGGAAGTGCGGCATGATGGTTTGCCTGAAGGGCAACCAGATCACTGCCGTACCGCTGGCCAGCGCCTTAACCAAGCTGAAGCTGGTGGACCCCGAACTCGTCGCGACCGCGGAAATCTTCTACGCCTGAGGTTGTCTCAGCTTCGCGGCTGGCGGGGGCAGTTACCGTTGACCTGTCAGGGCCGTGGAGCGGACTCCGCGCCTGACCACGGACTTCAGATCGGTGGCGAAGGCCTGAAGACTGGAGTGGGGCAGACAAGCGAGCAGTGTGCGGAAGGCCAGAAGCGTCTCCTTGACGACCAAATCAAAGTCGTGGAAGTAGTAGTCGAACCGTGCCCACATTTCGGGCGGACGGTCCTCGGTCCGCTCTCCGTAACGGTAATCGCGGCGGAATTCACGCCGCAGCGTCTCGGCGGCCCGGCGCAGCATCCGCAGATGGAGCTGAAAGCGCAGCCTCGAGCGGAACACGAGCTGATCGAACAGCTCGTGCATCCGAAGGTAGTCCACCATGGCGCGGGACTTGAAGCGGTTCGCCGCGACACTGCGCACGGGGACGACGACTCGAGCGTTGCCGAGTTGCCGGGACATGACATTCGAGAGGGAGCCAACAATCTGCACCAACCGGTCCCACTCTGCCAGCGAAAGCCGAACCAGGTGCCAGGCGATCTGGGGCTGCCCGGCGTCGCGCTCCTCGATGGCGTCGTTGAGCGAAATGCCCAGGATGGCGGCCTGAGTCTCCATCTCCTGGGCGATCGGTTGGTAAAGGGCTTCGCGCTCGGGACCTAGGGGGTGGAGGCCCGTCATGCGCGGGGGTTCAACTTCATCCAATCGAAGAATCCATCTCAGGGCTGCTCCGAGCAGAAAAAGCACCCCCACCCCCCATAGCCATCTCATAGGAGAGCTACTATAAGGAACTTTCATTGGTTGTTCAAGGGAGTGTCTTCGCGGGTGACCTTTATTACCGAGTAAACACATAAGTCTCTTTAATTCACGACGACAAGAAATCCCTGTCACCAACGTGTACGCGAGATTTCCTTCCAGCGAAGGCAGGCGCGGACGCTCCGGACGCTCCCGAGTTCGCCCGCCACGGCAGGCGCCCCGGCTTCGGGGCTAGCTCCCGATTTAGCTTTTGTCAAATTCAGGCCACCGTGGTATCATGATGATGAACATAAAAGGGAAAACTAGCGAGAAGTGAGGAGACTGGCGGATGCCATTGACGCGGGATTCCAAGGCAGGACTTATTGAGCGCTTCCGTGTCCATCAGACCGACACGGGTTCGCCGGAGGTGCAAGTCGCTCTGTTGAGTGAGCGGATTACCAGTATGAACGAGCATTTCCGCCTCCATCGCAAAGACCATGCCTCCCGGCGCGGCCTCTTGATCATGGTGGGCAAGCGACGCCGTTTGCTCGAGTACCTAAAAACAAGGAATCCTGAGAGTTATCAGCAGCTGATCGAGAAGCTGGGCATTCGCAAATAGCCCGTTTGTGACCTTAGATTTCAGTAGTTTAGGCTCTGACAATCCACCTAAAGCTGTCGCCCCCGCAGTGACCCTGAGCGGGTCGTCTGACCCCGCAGCGGCGTTTGGGGTCGCCTGGCGAATTGCCGGCGATCCTCACGCCTCCTCGCACTTGCTGTTCCCTCCGAACATCGCACGGTCAACCGCAGTCGTCGCGCGAGGACCCGCCCCGTTGGTCGAGGGCATGGAGACTTCACAGCAAGCCTGGGAGCGACCTAGCGAGCGCATTGAATATTGAGTGGAGGTACTACTTTGGAACAGATTAGCATTCCCCTGGGTGCCAGCACCCTCACGATCGAATATGGAAAGATGGCCAAGCAGGCCAACGGCTCGGCTTACGTGCGCTTTGGAGACACCGTGGTGCTTGCCACCTCCTGCGCCACGGAACCCCGCGAGGGCATCGATTTCTTCCCCTTGACGGTGGACTATCGCGAGTACAACTACGCGGCGGGAAAGATCCCCGGCGGGTTCTTCAAGCGCGAAGGTCGGCCGACCGAAAAGGAGACGCTCACTAGCCGCGTGATCGACCGGCCGATCCGGCCGATGTTCCCCGAAGGCTTCAAAGACGAGACGCAGGTCATCGCCATGGTCCTTTCGGCCGACTCGGACAATAATCCGGACGTGTTGGGCCTGGTGGCGGGCCCCGCGGCCCTCTACTTCTCCGACATTCCTTTCCATACCCCTGTCGCGGGGGTCCGCGTCGGCTTGGTGGAGGGGCGGCTGGTTACTAACCCCACCTATGCGGAAACCAAGAACAGCTTGCTGAACCTCATCGTGGCGGGCAGCGAGGACGCGATTGTCATGGTCGAGGCGGGGGCGCACGAGGTCTCCGAAGAGACCATCTCGGACGCTATCCAGTACGGCCACGGCGAAATCCGCAAAATCATCGCGGCGGAAAAAGAGCTCTTTGCCCGGCTGGGCATCAAGAAGCGCGAGTTTACGCCCCCGACGCGCGACAAGGCCCTCTATGAAGAGGTGAGGCAGAAAGCCGAAGCCGCGCTCCACGAGGCGATGGACACCTCGAAGTACGTCAAGCAGGAGAGCCACCGCAAAATTGCCGAGCTGCGTGAAGCGCTCGTCGAAAGCTATCCGGAAGACGATGAAGAGAAGCGGCGCAACGTTGCCCATTACTTCGATGCGCTCGAGGAGCGCCTGTTCCGCGACGACGTTCTCTTGAGGCGCCAGCGCCCCGACCAGCGCGCCTTCGACCAGGTGCGCCAGATCACCTGCGAAGTCGGCCTGCTGCCGCGCACGCACGGCTCCGCACTCTTTAGCCGTGGCGAGACGCAGGCGCTGGTCACGGTCACGCTCGGCACGGCGGAAGACCAGCAGCGGCTCGACGTGCTGGAGGGCGAGTCCTTCAAGCGGTTCATGCTGCATTACAATTTCCCGCCCTTCAGCGTGGGCGAAGTGGCCTTTCTGCGCGGGCCCGGCCGGCGCGAGATCGGTCACGGGGCGCTCGCCGAGCGCGCTTTGCTGGGCATCATCCCCGACGAACAAACCTTCCCTTACACCATCCGCGTCGTCTCCGACATTCTCGAATCAAACGGTTCCTCCTCGATGGCCACCGTCTGCGGCGGCTGCCTGGCGCTCATGGACGCGGGCGCGCCTATCAAGGCTCCTGTGGCGGGCATCGCCATGGGCTTGGTGAAGGAGGGCGACCAGTACGCCATCCTCACCGACATCGCCGGCGCCGAAGACCATTACGGCGACATGGATTTCAAGGTGGCGGGAACGAAGGAGGGCATCACCGCTTTGCAGATGGATATTAAGATAACCGGTGTGACCCCGCAGATTATGGCCGAAGCCCTGCAGCAGGCCAAGGCGGGCCGGTTGTTCATCCTCTCCAAGATGCTCGAAACCCTTCCCGAGCCGCGCACCAGCATTTCCGCGTTTGCTCCCCGGATTTACACGCTGCAGACCAACCGGCCGAAGATCGGTGAGCTCACTGGCCCGGGCGGCAAGGTCATCCGCGGCATCGTCGAGCAGACGGGCGCCAAAATTGACGTGGAAGATGACGGCCGCGTCAATGTGGCCGCCGTCGACGAGGCTGCCGCCAACAAGGCTTTGAAGATGATCAAAGACCTGATGGCCGAAGCTGAGTTGGGCAAAACCTACCTTGGTAAGGTGGTGCGGCTGGTGGATTTCGGGGCCTTCGTCGAGATCTTTCCGGGCACCGACGGCTTGCTGCACATCAGCGAGATCGCCGAACACCGCATCCGGGAAGTCCGCGACGAGCTGAAGGAAGGCGATCAGATCCTGGTCAAGGTCATTTCCATCGACGGCAACAAGATCCGCCTCAGCCGCAAGGCCGTCCTCCGCGACCAGCGGCACAAAGCCGGCGCCAAGCACGAGCACCACGAAACAAAGTAAGGCTCGGGGACGTAAGCATCCGGCAGGTGGCGATTCGTGGGATCGGGCGAGCGCCAGACCGCGAATCGCCTCCTTATTTCGCGGGCTGTTTGATGCTTAGCGAGAATCCGCCTGGGCCGGCATCGACGAACGTCGTCTTTAGTTGCGGGTCGGCTTTGATGCGGTTGATGAAATCGAACATTTGCGACCGCATATCCGTCGTGTTGTGGGCCACGATCGCGCCGCCGGGCGGAACCATCGGAAGAAGCATCTCGAGGTATTTGAGGTAGTCGCTTTTCCACGCGTCGATGAAGACGAACTCGAACGGACCCCGGAGCGTTGGGACGACCTGGAGCGCGTCGCCATGCACGAGCGTTACGACGGAATCCACGCCGGCGGCGCGGAAGTTCTCCCCGGCAAGCTCGGCCCGGGTGTCATCGATCTCGATCGTGGTGACGTGGCCGCCGGTGCGGCGCGCGCCCAGGGCGGTCCAGATGGTCGAATAGCCGTTCGAGGTGCCGATTTCGAGAGCCCGCTTGGCCTTCACCTTGATGACCTCGTCGCGCAGAAAAGCTCCTTCGTTCGGGTCCACGTTCCATAGGCCTCGCTGATTTTCGCGCATCCACTCCAGACGCCTAAGTGCCTGTGTGTCGGCGGCCTGCGTTGCTTGGGGCGCATTGCCGGCGGGCCATGAAACGAAAAGAAGCGGCGAGACCAAGCCGAGCATCAAGAGCCCGCCTCGGGGGCCGATTCCGTAAGAGGCCAGTCGGGTCATCGGGGATTCCTTTCTCGCGAGAGCATGCTGCCTAGCCCAAACCCGCCTGATCCCCCCGAGGTGTCGATCGGGCAGCCCGTTAGGGTCAGGCGGGCACGGCATCCAGCCAATTGAGTCTCGACGATTTCGATTCGGGCGACAAGGGGAAAACGGCCCCTTGCGTTGTCTTGTTGGGGGCACTACGGGAAAGCCACTGGATCAATTCAAGAACTCGAGCCCGGCCTCCGTCTGGCTTGTCCAGACCACGCGGCAATAGCAGGCCCGAGCGGTCGCGGGGCCCGGGAGTACGTAGGCAATCTGCCCAGGCTGGAAACTGCGCCGAGGCTGGATGCACAGGCCGTGGGCTGAAATGTTTACGGTCGAAGCGACAATGGTGCTCTCGTTACCCTGATTCTTCACAATCAGAGAAACGACGTTGGACGGGATAAGTTTGGATATCCGTGGTCATCGCCTAAGGATAATCGCCCCTCGCCCCTGGGATGATTCCAATATATCGGCCCGCGGGGTCAGAGTCAATGGTGCATTGGTGCCTGTCCCCCAGGGGCACCCATGAGCAGCGTCGGGGCGTGGGCAACCCTCAGTTGGAGGAGCCCGCGATTGCCCGGGTAGCGAACGACATCCAGGCGGCAAGGCTTGGCACTGGAGTGCCATTGTCTCGGTGCCGCCCGTCGCATAACATTTCCGTGATGGGAGACGCCTATGGCTGACTCCGCACGCGAAATGGAATTGATCCGATTGGCCACTCGGCACGTCGAGCAAATTCCGGAAATTGTCGCCGCCGTCGAGGCTAGACTCAAGAGCGATCCGGGCGACGCTCGAGATTTTCACCGCCTTTGCGCGGTGCTCACGCAGAAATTGCTCACCGCAGAGGGGAGCGTGGAAGAGTTGCTCCAGAAGCTTCACACCGCCGAGACGGTCGGAACGGGAAGGCGATAAGGTTCGGTCATTGGCCTTTTGACGTGCAGGTTCCCGCTCTTCGCTTGGCCCGAGTGGAGGAGGGGGGATTTCGCCCCTCGACACAGGATCTTCATCAATAGAGCCGCCCCACACCCTGATCCCTCACGCCCCATCTGAAAAGTGGAAATGATGCTCTGAGCGGCGAGCGTGTACAGTCGCCCGCACGTCGTGCAATCCACACATGGAACGGCGTCTCACTCCTTGACAATACCGCCGATGTAGTCCTGGATTGCCAGGCGATCTTCGCGGGAAAGGTCGGTGAATCGGACAGCGATGCGGTTGGGAGGTTCTTTGCGAACCACCGTCGCCCGGGGGTTCAACATCTCCTGGTGCTGCGGGAGGGAGAAGCGGAGTTCCAGCTCCTGGCCCACCTCGAGTCCGCCGGATTGCTCAAGCAGCATTCCGCCTTCCCCGATGTTCAGGCTCGCGGAGGTGAACTGGCCCTTTTCGGTCCGACAATTGACGATGGTTCGCAGTGGCAGGCGGATGTAGCTGCGCTTCTCTCTCAGCATGGCGCCGTGCAGCGGCTTCAGAACACCGGCGAGTTGCGTGAGCTGCGGGGGCTTGGGCAGAAAGAAAGTGATGCCGGCGCGGAAGCCGGTGCGCATCGTCTCCACATCGTCGTAGCCCGTCAGCATGACGATGGGAACGCTGCTGTTGGAGGTGGAGCGGCGGATGTGACGTACCAGTTCCGGCCCATCCATGTGGGGCATGCGGGCATCAACGAAGATCCCGTCCAATTTCTGCCGGTCAACGCGTTGAGCGGCTTCGCGGCTGTCGGCGAGGGCGAGAACCTCGTACCCGAGCGACTCCAGCAAGCTCTTCAGCACCTTGAGCACCTCAGGCTCGTCGTCGACGATCATGAGTTTCATGGCAATGTCTCGGGTCCAGCAAGAGGACGCCTGCGGGAGTCTATCACATTCCGAGCCGGGTTCCTCCGGCCATGGACTGGGCGGACCTGCGAGTCCCAAGCAACAGTGAACTCTCCAACTTACTGGGCCACGAGCCTTCCGGCCTGCCCGCTAGTCGCCACGGGTCATTGAACGGATCCTATAGTGAATTTCTGGGCTAAGCCTTCAGGAACCCAGCGCTTCCGCCGGCTCGTCTCGGCAATCAGCCGCGCCAAGGAAGTCCCCAAGTTCCCTTGGAGAACCGGCAATGTGGATTGTTCGTCTTGCCCTTCGGCGTCCGTACACCGTCGCCGTGATGTCTCTCTTCATACTGCTGATGGGAGCGTTGTCTATCACTCGGATGATCTCCGATATTTTCCCCACCATTGACATTCCGGTCGTGATGGTCGTGTGGAACTATCCTGGCCTTCCTGCGCAGGATATGGAACGAAGGGTCATCCTCGTCAGCGAGCGGGCATTTTCGACCACGGTTAACGGCATCGAGCGGATCGAATCCGAAGCGATTCCCGGCATCGGGTTGATGAGGATTTATTTCCAGCCGGGATCGGAAATCGGCGCCGCCATCGCGCACATCTCCTGGGTGTCGCAGACGATTCTCCGTCATCTTGCCGCCCGGAATGCAGGCTCCTAACGTCGTCCAGTTCAATGCCTCGAATGTTCCCGTCGCCCAACCGACGCTTTCGAGCGACACGCTGCCGGAGCAGAGGATCTACGATTACGGTTTGAACTTCCTCCGCGTCCAACTCTTCACGATTCCCGGGCTCTCGACTCCCGCGCCTTTTGGGGGCAAACAGCGCGAAGTCACTGCGGATGTTGACCCCCGCGAGCTGGCTGCTAAGGGGCTCTCGACCTACGATCTCGCCTCGACGATTCAGGCGTCCAACATCATTGTGCCCGCGGGGACGGCGCGCATCGGGCGGACCGAATACAACATCGAGATGAATTCCAGCCCCGACACGGTCGATCAGTTCAACCAGATTCCCGTCAAAGTTGTGGGGGCAGCGCCGGTTCTATTGGGTGAGGTGGCCAGGGTGCAGGACGGGTTCGCGGACCAGACGAACATGGTGCATGTCAACGGGAAGCGCGCAGCCTATCTCGAGATTCTCAAGCACGCCGAGGCTTCAACGCTGCGGGTCGTGGGCGCAGTCCGTGACGCTCTCCCGTTGATCAAGGCCGTAGCGCCACGGGGCTTGAGCCTGAAGATCGATTTCGACCAGTCGGTCTTCGTGCGCGGAGCGATCACAGGAGTCCTGCACGAAGCCGTGCTTGCCGCCTTGCTCGTGTCCCTGATGATCTTCGTCTTCCTGGGGAACTGGCGCAGCATGGTGATCGTCTGTATTTCCATTCCGTTGTCGATACTGGTTTCGATCATCGGCCTGAAGCTCACTAACAACAGCCTGAACATCATGACGCTGGGAGGGCTGGCCCTCGCCATCGGCATGCTCGTGGACGACGCCACGGTGGCGGTGGAGAACATCCACCGCAACCTCTCGGTGGGGAAGCCGCTGATGGTGGCGATCCTGGACGGCTCC
>JAIQGH010000151.1 GCA_020072655.1 Terriglobia bacterium
CTTCCCATCGGGCGACCAGGCGGGCGTGGTGTTCAGGCCCTTATAGCGCGGAAAAGGAATGCGCCGATTGGTTTCCAGCGAGATGAGGAAGATATCCGGATTGCCCAGCGAGTAGCTGGTGAAGGCGAGCCGGGTGTTACCCGGGGCCCAGCGGGGCGTGAGCGCCGTTGAGCTGTAACTTGTGATGGGCCGCTGGTTGAAACCGTCGTAATCCATCACCCAAATCTCCGGATGTCCGCTGCGGTCGCTGACGAAGGCGATACGGGTCAGGTTGATCCCGGGGACGCCCCCGCCGAGCGCTTGGATGATTTCGTTGGCGAAACGGTGCGCTGCCTCCCGCGTCGAAAGCTCATTCATCGTCGAGACATAGCGCTTGCCGAGCACGCTGGGGTTGGCCGTGTTCCCCACATCAAAGAGCCGCGCCGTAATGACCAGGTTAGCGTTGATAACCTCCGTCTTCCCGAAGGCCAACATCTGCGCGGACGCCGGGGGATTACTCCAATTCTGGAAGACGACGTCTGCCGGCTCCGTCGGCAGCTTGAGCGGATAGTAGCTCTTGCTCACCATATCGAAAATGCCCGCGTTCTCGAGGTCGTTCCAGAGGACTTGGTTGAACAGTTGCGTCAGGCTGACCAGTTGCTGATCCACCGAGCGCGGGGCGAAATCCGAGGCCGCCAAACGGACACGCGGCGCCCCCAGGTTGATAACTGTCGAGACCCAGTCCTGACTGCGGGCGGGCTCGAGAAAGAGCATGCAGGCGAGAAAGGAGAGCGCAACCAGCAGGGGCAAGGCCATGAACCGGGTTCTGATCATGTATCGCGAAGCTCCCTCTTTAGGAGATGCTTACAGCCGTACTTCGGGATTTCTCCCGTCGTAATACATTTCCTGGTGTGGGTAGGAAGGGTCTGTGTGAGAACCGCCCAGAGCGTGCTGTAACGGCCTCTCCCCGATGAAGCGCATCGGGGTCAACGGAGCCGAATGCAGGGATACCCCAAGATGGCGGCCAGAGACCGCCGCTCCAACCAGACGGCTTCACGCAGGCGCGGAAGCCCCTTTCCAGGCCCTCACCGGCGGCGAAAGTCAAAATAGAACTCCACGCTAACCTTATTCCCGGCGTAGTCGGGCGGCAGAGGCCCCAGGGGATTGGAAGCCAGGACCGCCCGGAGCGCCGAGCGGTCGACCTCGGGGATGCTGCTCGACTGTGTAATCCGCACATTCGTCACGGTCCCATCCCGCAGAACATCAAAGGTCACGTACACGCGCGGCGCGGTCAGGATGCTCGGGCTGATCACCGAGAGCAGCCAGTTGCTGCTGATGCGGTTGCGGACCGCCGCCACATACCAGCCGTAACGGTCACCAAAATTGCCGTCGCCAATATCCAAGCCGCCTTCACCCGCCGTGTTCGCAAATTGGCTGTACGACATTGAGGGCTGGCCACCATGGCCATAGGGGATGGCATTCTCCGGCGTCTCGAGAGGTTCCTTCTGGATGCGCCTGTTAATGCGCTCGGCCTTCTCGGGAGCGACGCTCTCCTTGAACTTGGGGATCGCCTGTGCCTGGGGAGGAGGCTCGACCTTCTCCTCTTTCTCACTTTGATAGAGGCCGGGATTCTGCGTGGCAACGGTGTTGACCGTTGCTGCCACCGGCGCGGGAAGAGGAACCCCAGGCAGCGAGGCGACCGCGCTCACCCGCACGGCGCCCCCTCGGCCCCAGTTCTTTCCCCATCGGCCGCCGAAGTGCGGGCCGACGATCGTGTAAGAGAGTGCCGCGAGAAACAGCGCTCCATGCAGCACCAGCGAGAGCAAAAGCGTCCCCCGCAGGCTCTCGCGCTGGTCTATGAAGATGCGGAGTGTCATTGTGCTCATCTTACACGATGCCAGGGATCCGGCCGTCTCAAGAGCTATGAAGAGCCGCGCGTCGAAAGCGGCTCAGTCACGATGCTAATGTTGGTAAGACTCGCCTGCTTGAGGGCGTCAATCACCTGGGCGAACGCGCCAAACGGGACGCTCTGATCGCAGCGGATGTAGACGGGCGAGTCGGCTGCGCCACGCATGTGGTCAAGGACAGAGGCCCCCAGCCGGTGCACGTTCACCGGGTCATTGCCGACGTAAATCGTCTGCTTCTTGTCGATGGTGACGACCACTTTTTCATCCGTTACCACTTTGACCGTCTTGGTTTTGGGCAAATCCACTTCGATGCCAGACTCGAGCAGGGGCGCGGTGATCATGAAGATCACCAGCAGCACCATCATCACGTCCACGAAGGGCGTGACGTTGATCTCCGACAGCGAAGTGTGCGTCCGACCTTTGGGTGTGGTGAATGCCATGACAAACCGTCCTTTGTCCGTTGTCCTTGGTCCGTGGCGGCTGGCGACGGACCAATAATTACGGACAACGGATGAATTTCAACGGGTGTTCGACGCGCTTCAAGCCCTATGTAAAGTGCCGCTCGGTCATATTCAGGAATTCGAGCGAGAAATCGTCCATCATGGCGCCGAATTCTTTGATGCGCTGCACGAACTGGTTGTAGGCCATAACCGCCGGGATGGCCGCGAAGAGCCCGGCTGCGGTCGTGATCAACGCTTCGGCAATTCCCGGCGCCACGCTGCGCAGGGACGCGGTCCCGGCGGTTCCCAGTCCGCGGAAAGCGTCGATAATGCCCCAGACCGTTCCAAATAATCCTATGAAGGGCGTCACCGAGCCGGTCGTCGCCAGCCAGCTCAACCACTGCTCCATGCGCGTCAATTCGGCGGAAGAGGCAATCTGCAAGGACCGCTGGACCGCCTCCAGGCTGCGGATGCGCGGCTTGCCGGGGTTGTCACTCATCGTGGCTTGGTTTTCGATCTCGCGGTATCCGGCCAGGAAGACTTCCACCAGCGGGCTGGCCTTCAACACTTGGCAGGAGGCACGGATGTCGGAGAGCTTCTTGCTCGAGCGGAAGACCTTGAGGAACTCGCGCGAGTCCCGCCGGGCTGCCTTGAACCTTTGGTGTTTGCGGAAAATGATGGCCCAGGAGAGCACCGAGAAAAACAGCAGGAGCAGGAGAACCGCTCGTGCCACCACCCCTGTGTCAGCGAGCAGTTGCCAGAATTCCCCTTGGACTAGAACGACTTGTGCGAGGGCCAACTAGCCTCCTTGACGAAAGGGATGTCTCCGCGACCCGAACTCAACTTCAACGTAGCACAGCCCCCCAGCCCAGTCAATGAAACAGCAGGGCAGTCCTCTAACCGCAGGGCAAACCCGTGCGCTCCGAGCCCGACGTAAGCCTGCTATAATCACGGCCGTTCTTCCTTTCGGCGTGGAGAAAACCCATGTCGGGCCCGCGCGCGCCCTGGTGGATGTACGTCGTCGCAGCGTCCTACATCGGCTTTGTGACCCTCCTCTTCTACCAAGTTTTTGGGGGTCCTCCCATCCTGCGCGGGTTTGAGGGCCGCTTCATGAGGGGAGGTATGGTCGTCCTGTCAATCCATCCCAACTCCGTGGAGGCGCGCGCCGGGCTGAAGCAAGGCGACCATCTGCTGGCCGTTAATGGGCAATTCATCCGCAATGTCCATGACTGGGAGGCCATTCGCGCCAATACCGAAATCGGACGCCCGGAGCGGTGGCAAATTAGCCGCGGGAAGGAGCGACTAGAACTGACGCTGACCTTTGTTCGCCCTACCTGGAGCGAGCAGTTGTTGGGGCTTGCTCTCCTTGGCGTGCCGTACTACGCATTCATCCTGACCTCGCTGGGCCTCGGTTTGGTCATCGCCTTCCGGCGCCCCTACGACCCGGTGGCCAGAATGGGCGCCTGGGTGCTCGCAACCGCCGCGGTCGCTTTTGGATCCGCCGACGGCTGGGCTGCAACGTGGCGGCTCCTACCGGGGTGGTTGGGTCTGTTCCTATGGATCCCCGAAATCAGCAGATTCGTCCCGGACGCGATCCTTTTCACCTTCTTTACGATTTTTCCGCGAAGGGTATTCAACGCGCGCTGGCCTTGGGTCTTGATCTGGACGCCAGCGCTGGCCTTGTTGCCCTGGCGAGTTCTGGGTGCCTTCCGGGTCATTTACCAGCCGGGTCGGGCCCCGGACGTACCTGCATGGGTTTTCTCGGCGATCTCTCTGAGAAGCGCTGTCTACGTCCTGGCCAGCTTGGTGGTCTTGATTCTGAGTTATCGGCAGCTCGAGGATGCAAACCAGCGGCGCCGCGTGCGCGTGGTGCTGGTGGGCGTGGCGGCCAGCACGCTGGGAGTCGTCGGCTGGGTCGTCGTCGGATCCGGGCGGGCGGTGGCTTTCTGGCTTTCCGCAGTGCAAGCGTTGCTCTATCTATTGTGGCTGGCGTTTCCTCTGTCGTTTGCCTACGCCATTCTGCGTCACCGGCTGTTCGACGTTGGTGTGTTGATCCGCCAGGGGCTGCAATACGCGGTGGCGCGAGGCGCGTTGTTGTCGCTTGTGCCCGTGCTGGGGGCTATTCTCCTGGCGGATGTGTTTCTGCACGGAGATCAACCGCTCATCAGCATCCTTGCCATGCGCGGCTGGGTTTACGTTGCGGTTGGGGGCATGGCGCTCCTGGCCCACACCCGGCGCGCGCGCTGGCTCGAAGCGCTCGACCGTCAGTTCTTCCGCGAGCGGTATGACGCCCAACGGCTCCTCCGCGAAGTGGTGGACGACATCCGTCAGGCGGGCAGCCTCGAACGAGTCGCGCCGCGCGTCGTGGGGCGCGTCGAGGCGGCCTTGCACCCGGAATTCGTCGCCCTGCTCGTGCATGAACCGGGCGAAACAAGCTATCGCACTCTGGCGGCCGCACCGGCTGGGCACGCCCCGCCACCCCTGCCGAGCGAAAGCAAGCTGGCGACCCTGGTGCGGGTCCTGGACGGGCCTTTGGAAGTGCCGCACACCGAATCTGGCTGGCTTCAGCAGCAGCTTCCGGCGAAGGACACCGACTTCCTCCGGCAAGCGCGGATCGATTTGTTGGTCCCCATGTTCACAGCTTCCGACCGCATGGAGGCGCTATTGGCCCTGGGGGTCAAGAGGTCGGAGGAACCCTACGCGCAAGAAGACCGGAACTTGCTCACAGCCATCGCCTCAAGCCTAGCCATGCTCCTTGAGCGGCCCGCGGCAGCGCCCGCGCTGCCGAGCGCGGCGTTTGAAGAATGCCCGCAGTGCGGCGTTTGCTATGATTCGGGCGCGGGGGCTTGCCCGCAGGAGGGCAGGACCCTACTCCCAACTCGCTTGCCGCGCCTCTTGGCGGGACGTTATCGGGTGGAGCGGCGCCGGGGCCGAGGTGGGATGGGCACCATCTATGAGGCGACGGACACGGCCCTCGAGCGGCAGGTGGCCGTGAAGGTGATCCATGACAAGCTGGTCGGGAGCACGGAAGCGGCCGAGCGGTTCCGGCGGGAGGCCCGTGCGGCGGCAAGTTTCGCCCACCCCAATGTGGTCACGGTCTACGACTTTGGATCGGTCGCCGAGACACGGGCTTTCCTGGTGATGGAACTGTTGGAAGGCACCACGGTGCGAGAAGAGCTTCAAGCGCAAAAGCGGTTCGCCCCGCCGCGTGTGATCGAGATCCTGCGGGGCCTCTGCGCTGCCGTGGAAGCCGCACACAAACGGCAGTTGGTCCATCGGGACCTGAAACCGGAGAACGTCTTCCTTTCACGCGGCGAGACGGGTGAAGTAACCAAGGTGCTGGACTTCGGCCTCGCCAAGTTCCTCCCCACTAGCGCGCAGGCAACCGCTGACACCCAAAGTGCCGTGCTGGTCGGAACCCCGGCCTACATGGCGCCCGAGCAACTGCGCGAGCAGCCAGTCGACCCGGCGTGGGATCTCTGGGCTCTCGCAGTGATCACGTACGAAATGCTGACCGGTATGAATCCGTTTGCGGGGCCCGCAGGACTCGACTACGGCGCGGTCCTCATGGGACGCTTCCCGCCTCTGACGATGTCTCTGCAAGGATCGCCGGCTCGCTGGCAGGAATTCTTCGAGCGCGCCTTAGCCCTCGACCCGGCACGTCGCCCCAAATCGCCGCGAGCCCTCTTCAGGGAGTTGGAGCAGGTGTTAGTCTAGGCGGTCGTGAATGTGGTAGGTTGAACGGGATGTACGCAAGTCGTGAACCATGCTGCAAGGAATCCACATTCAGAACTACGCCATCATTGAGAACCTGAGCGTGGAGTTCTCGCCCGGCCTCAACGTGTTGTCGGGCGAGACCGGTTCCGGCAAGTCTATTCTGGTGGATGCGCTGGGGCTGGTTTTGGGCGGCCGGGCCTCGCCGGACATGATCCGCTCGGGCTGTGCCCGGGCCACGGTGACGGCTGTCTTCCGGGCTGAACGCAAGCCTCCCTGGAGGGCCTGGCTCGAAGAGTATGGACTCGTCGGCGGTGACGAGACGGAGATTATTCTGCGGCGGGAGGTTCAGGCGGGCGGCCGCAGCCGGATACTCGTCAACGATCAGCCGGTCACGCTCGTCGCCACGAAGGAGCTTGCCGCCTGCCTGGCGGAGATCCACGGACAGAGTGAGCATGTGGCACTGCTCGGCCGCGACGTGCAACTCGACCTGCTCGATCAGTTCGCCGGGAGCGGGGAGTTGCTCGAGGAGGTCGCCGGGCTTTACTCCCGCCGGCGTGAGCTCGAGCGTGAGATGGCATCCCTCAGCCAGAACGAACAGGACCGCCTGCGGACAATCGACCTGCTGACTTTTCAGGCGCGAGAACTTGAGGCGGCGGGGATCGAATTGGGTGAGGATACGCGGCTGGAGGACGAGAAGCGAGTCCTCGCCAACCTGGAAAGGGTTCGCGCGGCAGCATCCTTGGCGTTCGAGAACCTTTACGAGGGCGATGGAGCCGCCTGTGCCCGCCTGGCCAGTGTGGCCCGATCCCTGGAGGATTTGCGCCAATTCGAGCCAGCCATTGGACCGCACCTCGAGCCGCTCGCTGCCAGCCGTGCCAACCTCGAAGAGTTGGCTTACTTTTTGCGCGATTACCTCGGGAAACTTCAGGCCAATCCCCAGCGACTCGAGGAGATCGAAGACCGACTGGCCCTCCTTGACCGCCTGAAGCGCAAATATGGAGGAACATTGGAGGAAGTTCTGGCTTACGCGGAGCGCATCAGCCGCGAACTCGCCAACCTTGAGCATGCGGACGAACGGCGAGGCGAAGTGGCGCGTGATTTGGAGAAGGCGGCCGCCGAATACCGGCGCGCGGCGGAAGCCCTCTCCATCCGGCGACGCGAGGTGGCGCGGAGGCTTGAGAAGCTCATTCGCGAAGAGATCGCACAGCTTGGCATGGAAAAAGCCCGCTTCGAGGTCCACTTTGCGGACATCCCGCGGTCAGCCACGGACTCGGGCCCCGCGGCGAGCATCGGGACATCGCGCGGGATCGACGAGATTGAGTTCTTCATCTCGACGAACCCCGGGGAAGACGTAAGGCCACTCGAGAAGATCGCCTCCGGGGGAGAACTCTCCCGGTTGATGCTGGCGCTCAAAACGGTGGTGGGGGCGAGCGCTTGGCACGCGACGCCCAGGTTCTTTGCGTCACCCATCTCGCCCAGATTGCCTGCTTTGCCGACCATCACTACATTGTGGAGAAGGAGGAGCACGCGGGGCGGGCGGTAACTACCATCGCCGAACTGGAAAACGAAAAGGACCGCACGGCTGAACTCGCCCGCATGCTCTCTGGCAAGCAAGTCACCGAGGCAGCCCTCAAGCACGCCGCGGGTATGCTCAAACTGGCTGCTAGCGCGCCGACCTAGGCGGGGCCCGTGGTATACTGGCTAAACAGGGCCTAGTAGTGCGATGGGAAACGGACTCGTGCAAATCTCGCTTCCTGGAATGCCGGTGCTTGGCAAAACCCAAGCATACAACCTCCGGGCTGTCGGCATGAGCCACCGTTATGACGCCACCGGCAAGACCTTTTACATTGAGACCTTCGGCTGCCAGATGAACGTTCACGACACGGAGAAAGTGGCCGGGACGCTCATCGCACGCGGATATCGCCCCGTGGAGAAACTCGAAGAGGCCGATCTGATCCTCTACAACACTTGCAGCATCCGCGAGAAAGCCGCCGAAAAAGTCTTCTCGCGTCTCGGCACGCTGAAGAAGAGCTTTCGGAACAACCCCAAGGTGGTCGGCGTGCTCGGCTGCGTGGCGCAGCAGGAGGGCGCGCGCATTTTCGAGCGCGCGCCGCAGGTGAGCTTGGTTTGCGGCTCGGCGAGCTACACCAAGCTCCCCGACTTGCTGGACCAGCTCGAGGCGGGAAACAAGCGCGTGACCGGCCTCGACCTCGACACAAACGAATGCTTTGAGACCGAGCTGACGCGGCGCGACAACCCTTTCCGCGCCTATTTGACCATCATCGAAGGTTGCGACCAGCGCTGCGCGTTCTGCGTGGTCCCCGCCACGAGGGGGCACGAGCGCAGCCGGCCGAGCGACAGAATCCTGGCTGAATGCCGCCGGCTGGTTGATGAGGGTTACACAGAGATTCAACTGCTCGGCCAGATCGTTAACGCCTGGGAGGATTCCTCGCCGGCGCGCTTGAGCTTCGCGGAGTTGCTGGCGCGCGTTGCCGAGATCCGCGGTGTCCGGCGTGTGCGATTCGCGACCTCGCATCCGCGCTACTTCACGCCGGGAATCGTCCAGGCAATCGAATCTCAGCCCGCGCTTTGCGACCAGATTCATTTGCCGGTGCAGTCAGGCTCAACCCGTGTCCTCTCGCGGATGTCGCGCGGCTACTCGCGCGAGGAGTATCTGGCAAAAATCAATTGCATCCGCCGCGCGAAGCGTGCTATTAGCATCTCCACGGACATTATTGTGGGATTTTGTGGCGAATCGATTGAAGATTTTGAGCAGACCATGACGTTGCTGGACGAGGTTGAATACGA
>JAIQGH010000152.1 GCA_020072655.1 Terriglobia bacterium
CCGGCGTCTTCGAGGTTCTCCGCGGCGGAGGCGTGTCGCTCGGGTCGGTCGACTCCGGCCTGTTCCGGCTCACTGAGTACTGTGTCGTCCCCGATTGCTCGTACGACTTGACGGGCACGTGCTCGGAAAATCCCCACCCCCGCGACGAACACGACCGCAATATGATCGTCAAGGGAGAAAACGAACCCACCTTTCTCATCTCCGCGCGCAGCGAGCCGGAACTGGAAGGGTCATTGCGATGGCGGGCGCTGCGGTACATCTTCGGCGGCGGCGCTCTGGCCGTGGCCTGCCTGGGAGTTCTACTCGCGAAGCTCGGCTGGCTGTGAATCCTCACCTCGCTCTCTTGGACTCTTTTTGGTACCCAGGGGTAGAATCGCCAGGTTTCGCAACCGCCTGGACGGGAGCTTATGGGAGACCAAGACTTTCTTCATACTACGCTGGGCAAGCTCGGAAGGAGCGCATATCGCCTGGGCCTTTCGGCATCGTACCGTCCAGGCGCGCCCACCGTTCACAGGGCTCTCGAAGCAGGAGTCAACCTCTTCTTCTGCTATGGCTTTGATGGGCAAATGACCGGCGTGCTGCGGGGGCTGTCCTCCAGCCAGCGCCAGCAACTCGTCTATGTCACAGGCGCCTATCATCTGTTCGGCTGGCATCCCCACCTGCGGCGTTCGCTGGAAAAACGCCTGCGGCAGCTAGGCACCGATTACCTTGACTGCTTTCTCTTCCTCGGCGTGATGCGCAAGCAAGAGTTTCTCGAGGGCGTGCTGGAAGAGCTGCGGCGGTTTCGAGAGGAAGGCAAAGTGCTCGCCATGGGCGTCTCGATTCACGACCGGAAACTCGCCGGCGCACTCGCCGCGCGCGGCGCCGTGGACGTGCTCATGATGCGCTACAACGCCGCGCACCGGGGCGCCGAGCAGGATATCTTCCCTCATCTCGCAGAGCACAATCCCGCCATCATCGGCTACACGGCCACGCGCTGGACCTATCTCCTGCGCCGGCCGCGCGGCTGGCCCAAGGATGGCCGCGTTCCCACGGCGGGTGAGTGCTACCGCTTCGTGCTCTCGAATCCGCACGTGCACGTCTGCCTGACCGCGCCCAACAACGAGAAGCAGTTCGCGGAGGATCTCGCTGCTGTCCGCGGTGGCCCGCTCAGCGATGAAGACATGCGGTTCATGCGCGACTTTGGCGATGCCGTGCATGCGCAGAAGAAGTGGTTTATGTGAGAAGCAGGAGGGAGGAAACCCTGACTGCTAATACTGGAACTTGGTTCCCAGGCGGGATTCGACTTCTTCGATGGAGATCATTTCAATGGCGTCCCAAGGGCAGCCGTCGAGGAAGGAGCCGTCGGGGCCTTTGCTGGTACACTTCTTGCAGCCGATGCAGAGCTGCGGGTCGACTTCAATGCGGCCGAAAGGGGGATGGTCCTCGTCCGGGACCCAGTACATGCAATCTTCCACGGGGCAATAGGGGACACAGGCGGGCGAGCCGGCGCAGCCCGTGCAGCACTCGGTGATGACGGCGAGCTCCTTGGGCTTCTTCTTGCGCGGGGTAGCGATGCCCTTGGACTTGGGTTCGCTCTTGGCGACTTCTCCGACGGGAATGTAAAACTCCGGCACGGCCCTTCTCCTTGCACGAATCCCAGTAGATAATTCTCACAGACGGTGCGCGATGCCGTCAACGACTTTCGTCGTGGGGCAGCGGCTGATCAGGCTGCGGTTCTGCAAATCAGCGCCGAGCTGTCCGGCTCGCTTGTCACCCTGAGCGCCAGCGGAGGGTTTGCAGTTGGCTGGAGACGAAACTGAAATGCAGATTC
This sequence comes from Terriglobia bacterium, assembly GCA_020072655.1. Classification (GTDB taxonomy): domain Bacteria; phylum Acidobacteriota; class Terriglobia; order UBA7540; family UBA7540; genus JAIQGB01. The sequence goes on from JAIQGH010000152.1 coordinate 1,814, forward strand.
CTCGCTGGCGCTCAGAAGGACAGATCATGAAGTTGGTCCCCTCTGCGTGGGGGCGGGTTCCGACCGGCGTTACGGCGGAAGAAGCGGGGTGACATGGTTGCCTGGGTCCTGGTGTTCCATCTGATGGGTCTGGTGCTTTGGCTGGGCAGCTTGCTGGTGGTGACGCACGTTCTGGCCATCCATACTCAAACAACTTCCGAGGAGGCCAGGGCAGCGCTGGGGCACGTTGAAACCAAACTCTTGAAGGGGCTCGCCCATCCCGGCGCGGCCCTGATGTTGATCAGCGGCAGCATCCTGTTGGTGGAAGATCCCTATTTCTTGCGCACTACCTGGCTGCACCTCAAGCTCCTGCTGGTATTGGTGTTGATTGCCTTGGATCTGCGCGTATACTTCCGAACGCGAGCATTCCAGGCGGGCAGGATTGAGCTCAAGCGCGCGGAATGCATGGCTCTGCACGGTGTCATCGCCCTGGTCTTTACGGCAATCCTGGTTCTCGTGCTGATCAAGCCGTTCGGGATGCCGCTCTGCTGACTGGACGCCCGGGGGTGCGCAGCACCGAGAGCTAAAGGCGTCGCGGAAGCGGTGCATCATCGTCGCAAATATGAGGGACCGGAGGCAAACATGGCTAAGGTCACGGTGAGCAAGAACGGTCCGCTGCGCGTGGAAGGCGAGATCACGATCTGTGATCCCGAGGGCAGGGCCTTCGGGCTAGGGGGAAGAACGACTGTGAGCCTTTGCCGCTGCGGGCACTCAGCGAACAAGCCGTTCTGTGACGGCAGTCACAACAAAGTGGGATTCCAATCGGAGGTCGAGGCGCGCGATCTTCCTCCGCTGGCACCCAAGCCCGCGGCAGGCTAAGACGAACGACGGCACGGACGGCCAGAGCAAATCCTCGGGCGGACAGCGGTCTGCCAGTAGAGGCAACAAGGAGAGGGACATGAAGAGAGTGGTTGGTTTCGCGAGCCGGCTTCTGGGCGGTTTGGTGCTCTTGGCCGTCACCGTGACGGGTCAAGAGAAGCCAGGCTCCATGAAGTTGCTGGTGGAAACCGATGAGCTCGCCAAGGCCCACACGGACGCCAACCTTCGCGTGATCGATACGCGCTCGCCCGAGGACTCCCGCCAGGGACACATCCCCGGCGCGGTCAACCTGCCGGCGGCGGCAACGGATTACCTCGAGGCAAACAAGGCGGGCTTTCCCCTTCCTCCCGAGCGTGCCGCAGAGCTCTTTCGGATGACGGGGATCAACGGATCGTCGCGCATCGTGGTTTATGACAACCAGGGACACCGCTTTGCCGCGCGCATGTTCTACGTGCTGGAATTCTTCGGGCATTCCCAGGTGGGAGTTTTGAATGGCGGCCTCGCCAAGTGGACCGGCGAGGGTCGGCCGCTCGCGACCGACAGTCCCAACGTCCCCGCCGGCGACTTCCGGCCTAAGGTACATGCGTCCGTAATTGCCACAGCGGATTGGGTGAAGCAGCACCTGGGCGATGCGAACGTCCGGCTCGTCGATTGCCGCTCGCCGGAGGAATTCCGCGGTGAGAGGGTTTTGGGGCCACGCGGCGGCCACATTCCCGGCGCGGTGAACATCGAGTGGACACGTGCGCTGGCTCCCGGCCCGACCCCGACGCTGCTCGACCGGCCGGCGCTCCAGAAACTCTTTTCCGACGCCCAGGTGAATCCCAACCAGGAAATCGTCTGTTACTGCCAGATGGGCCCGCGTGGCGGCGTGATTTATCTTGCCCTCCGCGTCCTCGGGTATCCCCACGTCCGCCTCTACGATGGTTCGTGGGCGGAATGGAGCGCCGACCCATCCTTGCCGGTCGAGAAGTAAAGCTGGGCCCGCCCTTACAACTCGCGCTGCAAACCCTCTTGACACGCGCTTGGCGGGGAAGGAAGATGGCCCGCACGAACTCATTTGTGGCCGCTGACATCGAGGACGATCTGGGATACGAGGGGACGCAGCAGCGAGGAAGGGGGTTCTCCATGTCCGGGCGAGGCATTCTACGGTTATTGGCGGCGGTCTTGCTGCTGGCTGGGGTCAGAGGTTTGAGTGCGGGGCGGCAAGACGTACCGCGCATCTTAGGGATTCTGGCAGTGAAGGGTGACGTTCGCGTGGACCGGCAGCCCGTTCCTTCCGGGACAGCTTTCTTCGCTGGCGACGTGATTACGACCGGACAAGCGTCGGCGGCCGTCATGAATTTCCATTCCGGCACGCTGGCGACCCTCAGCGAAGGCGCTGAAGTGGCCGTCCCCCCGGACGCTCTCACGCCCGGCCTGAGGCTGACCCGAGGCGCGGTGGCCATTCGGAGTGAAGAAAGTCAGGGCGTCCGGATTGCGGTGCCCGGGGCCGATGTCATGGTTCGGGGCGAGTCGGGCTATCCGGCCGTCTGCCGCGTCGCTCTCCTCGGCACAGCCGCAGGGATCTTTGCGCAGCGGGGCCGCGTGGAGATTCACGGCCAGGGCTCCCCCCTCGTGCTGGCCCCCGGGAAATCAATCCAGCTTGAAGCCGGACGTCCTCAGGTGGCGGGGCAGCATGCCGGAAAAGTGAGCAACGCGATTCCGGACGAAGTGTTGCAGCCCCAGGGCAAAGGAACCGAGATTCCGCTGAAAGTGTCAGACTCCGTCAATTGGGAAGACGTGGTTAAGACCTTGAGAACGGGCCGCGTGCGGCTCCTGCTTGACGACGGCTCCACCCTGAACGTCGGTGCGCGCTCCGTGATGAGAATTACCAAGCACGACGCGCAGAGCCAGCAGACGGAAGTCGAATTGCAGCTCGGACGGCTGCGCGGCGAGGTCGTCAAGATCACCAAGCCCGGCGGCAGCTTCCAGGTGAAGACCAATACGGCGGTGATCGGCGTCGTAGGGACAATCTTCACCGCGCAGGCGCTGCGGAGCCTCACGCGCGTCTCCTGCCTGGAGGGGAGTGTGTCGGTCCGCAACATCAACCCCGCCATCGTCGGCGAAACGACGCTGCATGCCGGCCAATCCACGAGCGTGGCGCTCAACGCCCCACCCTCGAGCGCCATCTCTTCGAGCGTGAGTCAGGCCGTCAGCGAAGTCGGCCGGACGGGCGCTGGCGAGCCTCTTTCGGGGCAGATGACCCAGGCGCTGCAGTCTCTGGGGGCCACCCCGGGGCAAATCAATGCGGCGGCGATGGGCGTGCGAGCTGGAGCGCAGGCCGGAGCTGCGGGAGGCCAGGCGGCGGGTGTGGCCGCACATTTGACGCCCAATGTCGTGAACGGCATCGTCACGGGGACCGGCGTGGCCTCCGCCGCCATGGGCGGGGCGGCGATTTCCAGGGCCGGCAGTGCACGGGACACGGCCGCCGCCGCCAACGCTCTGCTTTCGACCGCGGCTTCCACAAATCAACAGGCCGCCTCGACTTCCCAGGCTGCAGCGGACACGGAAACGGCGGTCAGCAACGGTCTCGAAAACCTCATCCAGCAACTGTCTCCGGGCGGCCCCGGCTGCGGCTGCTTGCCGTGAGCCAAACCCGGCGGGAGGGAACCCCTATTTCCATTATGAGCCCTACCGCCGCACCTTCTCCCCGTGGTAATCAGCTCGCGCAGGAAAAAGGATGGGGCTGGATGTATACTGACCGGGTACCGGAAGCCCAAAAGGGAAATTCCGGGTGATGCGTCTGAGCTCACAAGCCCCCACTCGCGATCTGAGCCGCGGGCAACGGAAGCCGGCGGACGCACGGGCACAGTGATGCCGAGGGGAGATATTCTCATGCGAAAAGCTCTGGCCTTAACGCTTGCGCTTTGCCTGCTCAACGTTCCGGGCTTCGCTGCTGCCCGAGCGCCGAGCGCCGATCCGGCGCCGCGACCCTTGCCGCAAGAGGATCAGGGTTACGTTCCGTACTCTCCAGAGCAGCTCGACAACCTGCTCTCGCCCATCGCGCTTTATCCTGACCCGCTGCTGGCTCAGGTTCTTCTGGCGGCGACATTCCCAGACCAGATCGACGAAGCGGCGCGCTACGTGCGCGGATCCGGCTCCAGTGGCGTCGACGACCAACCCTGGGACGTGAGCGTCAAGGCGGTCGCGCACTACCCCACCGTCATTTATATGATGGCCGACCGCTTGGATTGGACCACGGCGCTCGGTCAAGCCTACGTGTACCAGTCCACAGACGTGATGACTTCCGTCCAGCACCTGCGCGCCATGGCGCAGGCGCAAGGCAATCTGGTCACCACGCCCCAGCAGCAAGTGATTGTGGAAGGCGGCGTCATTCGGGTATGGCCGGCGAATCCCCGGCTCATTTTCGTTCCCGTGTACGACCCGGCGATTGTCTACGTTCGCCGGCCGTCCTGGGGCCTCGCCATCGGCTTCGGGGTGGGCTTCCTGATCGGCGCGTGGCTCAATCACGATTGTGACTGGGGCAGGCATCGCGTCATCTATACGGGTTGGAGCGGAGGCGGCTGGGTCGAGCGTTCGCGGCCGTACGTGCAGATCACCAACGTTTACGTGAACAACCGGTACACCAACGTCGTCGTCAATCGGAACGTTGTGAATCGGCCGGTGGCCTACACGAATATCAATCGTTATAATTCCGTGCACCGCGACGTGAATTTCGACAATCACGCCCGAAATGCTCCGCCCCCTGGCCCGAGTTATCGCCCTGCCAACCAGAATATTGATCGCAACATCAATAGGCGCGATCCCAGGCTCGATCAGTACCGCGGGCATGAAAACCAGCCGCGGCCTGCTCAGCCGGTCGAAAGGCCGCAATTCAACCGTCCCGTGGCGGGAGAGGTAGCCCGCCCGGCCCCGCAACCCGAAAAGCCGCAATTCAACCGTCCCGCGGCGGGACAAGTAAGCCGCCCGGCCCCGCGAGCCGAAGCACCCGCCGCTCAGGCGAATCAACGGAATCAACCTTTCCAGCCTGCCCGTCCGCAGGCGAATCAGCCTGCCTCCCCAGCGGCGCAGCCGCGGGCGCAGTCGCCGCCTCACGCCTTTGGGAGAGGCGAGGGTGGGTTCCCCGCTAGACAAGCAGCCCAGCGCGGGCAGGAGAGCCGAGCCAGCAAACCCAGCCCTCCCGCTCGGTCCGCTCCCAGCCGTGAAGTTCGCGGCAACGAGAAACGGAAATGAGGTTCGACCGGCTTGATTCGATCTGCGCAAGTGAACGTTGTCAGAAGGTCCACGCAGGAGGGCTGAGTACGATGAGAGCTAATCCACGGATGAAGTCGGACCGGATGGATCAAAGCGCGCCGGTTGTCCAGAGTGTGGTGATCTTCCTGGTCGTCGCGCTGGCTGCCGCTCAACTGCTTCGCGCCCCGACCCGCCTCCGGGCGGAGGGCAGGGCAGAGGCTGCGCCTCAAGAGATTTTCCCGTCTCCCCAGGACGCCATGTCAGCACTCGTTCGGGCCGTGGAGGGGAGAGATCAGGACGCTCTCGCGAAAATCTTCGGGCCGGATTTCAATCAGTTGCTCTCCGGCGACCCGGTCGAGGACAACAAGGACCTGAATGACTTCGCCGCCGGCCTCCAGGAAAGCGCTCAGCTCCGGAAAGACAGCGACGCCAAGTACACGCTCCTGGTCGGAACGGATAACTGGCCGACACCAATTCCCATCGTGAAGCGCGGCGAGGATTGGGTGTTCGATACGAAGGCCGGGCTCGAGGAGATTCTTAACCGTCGGATCGGGGAGAACGA
>JAIQGH010000153.1 GCA_020072655.1 Terriglobia bacterium
GCGCGGGGCGTCTCCCCCCACGCCCCTCGCCCTCTTGCCCAAGGAGTTGATTTCAACCCCGGAACTCACGTTATGATTGGACCTAAGAACGGGGGCAGGTCATCATCGGCCTTGGAATTATTGCCGCTAACACTGACAAGACGATAGAAAGCGAGTCCAATAGACCCACAACAATATTTCTGCTAGCACGAAAAATATTTCTTGACAAACGTAACGTGCGGTGGTAGGAAACGACGCGGACCGCATGATTTATCCAAAAGACGGCAAGTCAAACTTGCCTTGGCGCGCGTGGTACAGCTGCTGGCGGCCTCAGGGTATGCCTTCGCCGCGGGTTCTGCGATGTTGGGGATTCCAGCGCCAGAGGAGACGGCGTTCACAAACACATCCCCCCGCGCCAGGTACCTGGAGCGGGGCAGTCTACCAGAGACGATTCGCATTCCGACACTCTACCAAGAGTGTCACTAATCATTCTGAACGGAGCAGGGGGGAATTGTTTTCGTGCCACGGGGCGCGTATGTGTCGAGAACCGTTCATAAGGAGGAAATCGTGGGGAAAAATACTTGCTTGGTGTTGCTTGCGGTCGCTACGCTAATATACATTGGCCCTATTCCGGCGCGCGGCCAGGCGATCGCAGGCGCGCAGATTCACGGAGTGGTCACCGATCCGAGCGGTGGACTCATTCCCAACGCCCAAATCAAGGTTACGCGTGCCACCACCGGGGCGACCCGCACGACGGTCAGTAGTGCGGATGGCACGTACGGCCTCCCTAACCTTCCGGTGGGACCTTATACTCTTGATGTGGAGGTCGCTGGGTTCCAGCATTACGTCCAGTCGGGGATCGTTTTACAAGTCGGCGAGAACGTCGCCGTCGACGTGAGCTTGAAGGTGGGTGCGGTGTCCCAACAGGTTGAGGTTCACGCCAACGCCGGCATGGTCCAGACGCGGGATACTTCGATGTCGCAAGTGGTTGACCAAGAGAGGATCGTCGAGCTTCCGCTCAATGGCCGTGTAGCGACGCAACTGCTAATTCTGTCGGGCGCTGCCCTTAATTCGCCTGTCACCGGAGATTTCATAGGCAGCAAGACTTATTCTGGCACCACCGTTTATTCGGTGGCGGGTGGCCAAAGCACTGGCATAAACTACGTGCTAGACGGAACTGACTACAATGATAACTTTACAAATGTTAACCTGCCCTTTCCTTTCCCGGAAGCCCTGCAAGAGTTCACGGTCGAGACGCATGGGCTTTCGGCACGCTATGGCGTGCGCCCCGGCGCGGCCGTGAATGCAGTGACCAAGTCGGGGTCGAATCAGTTTCACGGTGACCTATTCGAGTTTGTCCGCAACGGGAACTTCAACGCCCGGAATTTCTTTGCTGCGAAACAGGACACGCTGCGGCGGAACCAGTTTGGCGGCACTGTTGGGGGGCCCATCAAGAGAGACAAGCTCTTTTTCTTCTTTGGCTACCAGGGTACACGAACTCGCACAACGCCTCCTAACACCATCAGCTATCTTCCTACTCAGGCTGTTCTTGCCGGCGACTTCAGCACTCTGGAGTCTGCAAAGTGCCAGTCAAGCGGCAAGGCGCGCACCATCATCAACCCCGAAACGGGGCAGCCCTTTCTGAATGGTTTTGTGGACCCCTCGCTTTTCAACCAGCAGGCGCTTAATGTGCTCAAATATATCCCGGTTTCCAGTGACCCTTGCGGCCAGTTGATTTATGGCATTCCCGCTAAAGATGATGAAAATCAATTCCTGGGGCGTGGTGACTGGACTCTGAGTAGCAAGCACACATTTTTCGGCCGCTACTTCATCACGAACTTCACACGACCGCCCGTTTTCGATGGAAAGAATCTGCTGACCACGACGCAGCCTGGTAATCTACAGCGGGCTCAATCATTTGCCCTGGGGGACACGTATTCCGTAAGTTCAACCATTGTCAATTCGGCGCATGCCGCGTGGACCCGTCTGCGCAACTATCGGGGTGCGGCACAAAACATGCTTAATCCCGGCACTGTGGGCATCCCGATCCCCTACAGTGTGCCAAATTTTCTCTATATTGTTGTGAGGGATCACTTTGGGGTAGGTTGCGGGACCTGCGGGCCCGGCTATTGGAACCGTAACACGGTTCAGCTCGCCGATGATCTAGACGTGGTACGCGGCCGCCACAGTATGAGTTTTGGGGTAGATTGGATCCATAAGCAGCTCAATATGAATCAGGTTGTCGATAGCAATGGTGATTTTTATTCCAACGGCCAGTTTACGAATGATGCCCTGTTGGACTTTATGTTAGGTCGGCTAAACGAGTTCGTGGAGAGCGGCGATATCACGGGGTATTTCCGGCAGGACTACTGGGGTGCGTACGCACAGGACGACATCCACGTGAATCGGCGACTGAACTTCAACATCGGCTTGCGATGGGAACCGTTCCTTCCTGAGACGGAGACGCAGGGGCGCGGCGCTTCTTTTTCTCCGGCGGCCTTCGCGGCCGGAACCAGGAGCGTCAAATATACCAACTCGCCTCCGGGCCTCCTCTTCGTCGGTGATCCAGGTATCCCTCGCGGGTACACGTACAATTCACTTGCTGGTTTTGAGCCCCGTGTTGGGCTGGCACTGAATCCGACTGGCAGCGGAAAACAATCCATTCGGGCTTCGTACGGTATATACCGCGAGCAGCCAATCATATTTTACGAAAGTGGTTTCGAAAAGAATGCTCCCTGGGCGGATATTATCCACCTTAACAGTCCGGTTGGCGGTTTGGCAAACCCATACCAGGGATACCCTGGGGGGGCCCCGTTCCCGATAGCTTTGCCCCCGCGGAAGGACTCCTTTTTCCCCACAGCAGGTGCTTATTCTTATCTGCCTCTCGATGATATGCAGCCAACATATGTGCGGGAATGGTCCCTGAGCTATCAGGTTGAAATTAGACCCGATTGGCTGCTGTCCGCTAGCTACCTCGGCAATAATTCGATTCACGTGTGGGGCACGACGGAAACGAACCCCGCTGTTTATATTCCCGGCACGTGCAACGGAGGTCCGTGTTCCACCACCGCGAATACGGACCAGCGCAGAGTTCTGTACTTGCAGAATCCGGTTGCTGGAGCCATGTATAGTTATGTCACAGAGGCAAGTCCGAACGGCTTTGCTTATTATAGCGGCCTTGTTCTCTCGGCCAAGCACCGTATGAGCCACGGTTTCACGATCGTTTCGAACTACACTTATTCACACTGTCTCAGCGATGTCGACTTTGTGGGGGACATAGGACCCAATTATATGACATCTCAGAATCCTCAAAATCTTAGGGGTGAGTACGGAAACTGCGGGTTTGATTTGCGGCACAATTTCACAACATCATTCGTGGCTAACACTCCCTCCTTCGCTCACCCCTGGGCCAAGAAGCTGTTAGGGAATTGGCAGCTTTCAGGAATAGTTTCTGCCCACAGCGGTACTTGGTTTTCTCCATCGACTGGCAAAGACAATTCGCTTACAGGGGTTGGCCTGGATCGCCCTAATGCAGTCGGCAATCCCTATGTGAGAAACTACAACACCCGGCAATGGATTGACCCGACAGCTTTTGTTCCGAACGCATTGGGGACATTTGGCAATGCAGGCCGAAATTCCTTGCTGGGACCAGGGTCGTTCACTCTCGATACGCAGATAAGCCGGTATTTCAACATCCGGGAGAACCAGCGGTTAGGGCTTCGCTTTGAATTCTTCAACGTTACGAATCATACAAACTTCATGAAGCCGCAGAGTACTCTGAGTAGCAGTGCTTTCGGGAGGATTCTTGGAGCCTATGACCCGCGCATTGTGCAGCTGGCCTTAAAATATTACTTCTGATGCGTCGCACCGTGAAAGAAGAGTTCTTCCAGGTGGCCTTTCGCAAAACGGTCTACGAATCGCTCGACCAGTTGGAGGTGGGCTTGGATTGCTACCTGGGGTTCTATAACCGCGAGCGCGCTCATTAGGGTTATCGCACGCAAGGGCGCACTCCCTATCAGGCCTTCTTGGAGGGAGTGCTTCAAGTGAATTCGATGTCCTAGGAGGTCACGGAGAAAGTGATTCCGCTGCCCAAGGAGGTCGTCGCTTGAGCTAGAATCCCCTGCCACCGGAGACCTACGGTGTCCGGAGATCCTCAGCTAAGTACATGGGCCATAACTAAAACCGACGGGCACTTGCCGGCGGGTGGATGAAACTCATGTTCGGGTGGCCGGATAAAGTGCGCGAATGGAGGACAAAGGTGTTGAGCACGCGCTTAAGGATTTGTTCTTGTGTACTGGTGTTTCCGTTGATCGCAGCTGGAAGGAATTCAATTCACGCCGCGTCTCAATCATCCCCGGCGCAGGTGGCTATTGTCATTTCCGAAAGGGCGCATCCCGCCGTTCGGTTCGGTGTAGAGGAACTTCGTGCGTCCATCGAAAAGAGAGGCAGCAAGGTTGAGATCACGACGAAAGCACCGACCACGCCCTTCCGGATCGCCGTTGCGGAACAAGGCGACGCCCTTGTGGGGGCCTTTGGCGGAAACCGGCTGGCTGTACCCGACAAGGCCGAATCGTTCGCGATTTCGGTGCTTGACTCGGGAGCCGTCGTGGTGGAAGGCCGCGACGCCGCGGGTGCGATGTATGGCGTAATGGAACTGGCCGAACAGATCGCGTGGGCGGACGGTGCCGACTACCTGGCCAAGATAAAACCAGTCACTAAGTCGCCGTTTCTCGAAGTTCGAGGCATCAACACCTTCTTGACCCCGCAGTGCTTCGACGAGCCCGACTCGTGGTATTGGTCGGACGGGTTCTGGAAGAGCTTCCTTGATATGATGGCGCGCTCGCGCCACAATTTCCTGGACCTGCACGGGCTATGGGACCTCACGGGGGAGTTTCCCTTTCCGGACGGTTTTCCGTTCCTCGTCTATTTGCCGGATTTCCCCGAGGTCGGGGTCGGCCGCGAGCGCGCAGAGAAGAACCTCGCGCGCTTTCGGCAGATTATCCGCATGGCGGCCGAGCGCGGTGTGAAAGTCGGGTACATGAACTACACGGCAGCGCCCACGATTGGACCCCGGAAAACCGGCGTGTTCTGGAAGGACCCGCGGTTCCCGCGGGAGCCCCAGCCGGTGCTGGCCGGGCCTCGGCTGGAACAATACACCCGGGAGGCGGTCGAGGCGTTCCTCAAGGCAGTCCCCGAGCTTTGGATGTTCGGCTTCCGAGTTGGCGAATCCGGCCAGCCGGAGGACTTCTACAATAAAACATACATAGAAGCCGTTAAGAACCTTCCGCAGAGTTTGAACCTGTACGCGCGGACCTGGGGCGCCGACCCAGCCAAGGTGCGCGAGATCGCTAATGCGACGCCGCATCGATTCTATGTGGAGCCCAAATACAACGCCGAGCACCTGGGGCTGCCCTACCAAGCGGTGCTGGGGGGGCGGTCGTATTGGCGCAGCGGGTCGTATGAGGACTACACCAATTACCCGCGGAACTTCAAAATCATCTGGCAGATCCGGGCGTTTGGGACACACCGGGTATTTCACTGGGGCTGGCCGGAGTTCGCGCGCCGCACGGTGAGAAGCTGCAGGTTCGGTGAGGGCGTGGGCTTTTCCATGGAGACTATGAACGCGTATTGCCCGCAGACCGACTACTTGCACAACAATCCCGGGACCGACCACAGGTTCTACAACTGGATGCATGACCAGCAGTGGTTCTGGTACTCGATCTGGGGCCGCGTAGCATATGATCCGGAGGTTTCGGACCGCGTCTGGGTCAGCGAATTCTCGCGCCGCTTCGGAACGCAGGTGGGACCGCTCGTCTATCGCGCGCTCGTCGAGAGCAGCAAGATCGTTCCGTTCATCTACGCCTATCACAACCAGGGGCTCGACTGTCAGGACATGGCACCGGAATTTGAGACTGGGGATCACGCCAATGGTGTCCGGTACACGATATGGCAGGGCAAACGGGTCGTGCCCTTTGGGGGCAGCAACAAAGATTTCCTCGCGGTCGGCACGCTTGATCGGACTGCGATGGCTGACCCGCGGACGTTTGTCGAAAACGTGTTGGAGAACAAGCCGCTGGCCCAAATGTCACCGCTCGAGGCCGGTGAGTATCTGAGCGCTGCCGCCGAAGCAAGCGAGCGTTTCATTGCCGAGGCCGAGAAGCTAAACCCTGAGTCCCGGAAAGAGTTTGACTGCATTCGCATGGATGTCAATGCGGTCGCGGCTCTCGGCCTGTATTACCGCGACCGAATCGCTTCCGTGACGCACCTCGAGTTCTATCAGCGCACTTACCATCACCCCGAGTTGACGGCCGCCTACGAGGCGCTCGAGTCCGCGATACAGAACTGGGATCGACTTTCCGATATTACGGAGAAACATTTCGGCTACATCCCCGACATCCTTCGCATGAGCGTGTACAAGTTCCGCTGGCGCGACGAAGGAAGGAGCCTCGGGGCCGACCTCGAGGAGATCAACCGGCTCGAAGCCGATTTCGAGCGTCCGACTAGCCGCATGCGGCACCGCGCACTCATCGGGCACGTTCCTCCAATAAAGACCAAGCCGGGCGAACCGCTGCCTTTGGTCGCGACAGTCGCGGCCGGAGGAGTCGACGTGCACCTTGACCTTTTTTACCGGATGCCCGGCGAAACCGCCTTCAGTGAAGTGCCGATGACGCTCGAGAACCGTTTCGAGCGGACCCGGGCCGGCGAAATTCCCGCGAATGCCGTTGTCCCGGGGAATCTCGAATACTACTTTGAAGCCTTCGGCGGGGTCTCGACCGGCTACGGCAGCACGCTACAGGACCGACCACCTTACCGCGTGCTCGTCACGAGTGATAATCTCAAGCCTACGATCGAGCATGAGCCGCCTACCGGGCCGGCCCGGGGCGAGACGGTGTCGTTGACCGCCCGGGTCGAAGATAATGCCGAGGTCCGCGCGGTTCGCGTGTATTACAAGCGCATGCCTTCCTGGTATGAGTGGCTTTCGATCGACATGCAGCCGGCCGGCAACAACTTGTACCGCGCGGAGGTGCCACTGACTCCGGAAGGCATCCTGTACTACTTAGAGGCGGTGGACGAAAACGGCAACGCGTCGCACTATCCCGACTTCTTGAAGCAGACCCCCTACTTTGTGATCCACGGCTGGGAAGCCGCCAAGGCCAGCGCCTCCGGAAGAAGGCCTTGACAATTCCATAGATTTGACGTCACCGAAGATCCGAAACCTGCGGTGGTACATCATTACGCTGCTGTTTCTCGTGACGGTAATCAACTATTTCGATCGCCAGGTTCTTTCAATCGCCGCGCCGTTTCTCCGCTCGCGATTCAACATGTCTAATTTTAACTACTCGCAGGTGCTCTTCGTTTTCTTGTTTGCCTACGGACTCTTTCATCCAGTCATGGGACGTTTCATTGACTGGATTGGCCCGCGATTGGGGCT
>JAIQGH010000154.1:0-2713 GCA_020072655.1 Terriglobia bacterium
TATTTCGAATAGAGTTCGACGATCATCTGTTCCTGAATGGGGAAATTCACGTCCTCGCGCTTGGGCAGCGAGACCGCCTTGCCGCTCAAGGTCGCCCGGTTGAACTCCAACCAGGAAGGGACCGACCGGCCGCCGGTGAGGTCCAGGGCTCGCTGGATGGCGGCGAGGTTTCGACTTTTCTCGCGCACCGTGATCGCCTGTCCCGGCGCGACCTGAAACGACGGAATGTTTACTTTGCGCCCGCCAACCTCGATGTGGCCGTGGCGGACGAGTTGCCGCGCTTCGGCACGGGAGGTGGCGAGCCCCAGGCGGTAAACCGTGTTGTCCAAACGGCGCTCGAGTAATTGCAGCAGCTTCTCGCCGGTGATGCCTCTGGTGGCCGCAGCCTTTTCAAAGTAATTGCGGAACTGGTCCTCCATGATGCCATAGAGCCGGCGGACCTTTTGCTTCTCCCGGAGCTGCAACCCGTAGCCGACCACCTTGGGCCGGCGCGACTTGCCGTGCTGACCGGGAGCAAAATTGCGCTTTTCGATCGCGCACTTGTCGGTCAGGCAGCGCTGCCCTTTCAGAAACAGCTTCACGCCCTCCCGCCGGCATAGCCTACAAACTGCGTCACGATAACGTGCCAAACGACCCTCCTCATTCCTGCAGACGAAACTGGAAACTCGAAATTCGAAACTCGAAAATAGAAATTCGAAACTCGCGGGCCGGGGCGTATCGTGAAGCCCTGTTTTGACTGCGATTTTCTATTTTCGAATTCTCAGTTTCGAATTCCAAATTTCGAGTCCCGTTTTTCCGAATCAAACTCTCCGTCTCTTCGGCGGGCGGCAGCCGTTGTGGGGGATGGGAGTCACGTCCCGAATCAGGCGAACGTCCAACCCCGCCGTGGCGAGCGCGCGGATCGCGGATTCACGTCCCGAGCCGGGCCCCTTCACCCGCACCTCAACCGTCCTCATCCCGTGGTCGCGCGCCGTGTTCGCCGCGCGCAACGCCGCCTGCTGAGCCGCAAACGGCGTACCCTGATGCACACCTGCGTGTTGTTGAACGTGGCGTAGACGTGCACAATCCCCGTCGGAACAATGCGCTTCTCCTTCTTCTTCGCAAACTTCCGCTTGCCTGGTTTGGCTGCCGCTTTGGCCATGTCACCTCACGAATTAGCTTGGGAGGCTCGCCCTCCCACCCTAACTTCCCCTAAGTCTTGGCGGTGGCCCGCTTCTTATTGGCAATCGTTCCGCGCCGCGGCCCCTTGCGTGTCCGCGCGTTGGTATGCGTCCGCTGGCCGCGCACCGGGAGGTTCCGGCGGTGGCGAAGTCCGCGGTACGACCCGATCTCGATCAGGCGCTTGATGTTCATGGCGTTCTCCTTGCGGAGATCGCCTTCGACGCCGCCTTCCTCCTCGATGATGGTGCGGATCTTCGTGACCTGTTCCTCGGCGAGGTCCTTGACCTTGGTGTCCGGGTGGACGCCCGCGCGCATTAAGATCGAGAGCGACCGCGCCCGGCCGATGCCGTAAATATACGTCAGGCCGATTTCCGCCCGTTTCTTGGGCGGCAAATCCACGCCGGCAATTCTGGCCATTTCCTACCTCCCTGCTAAGAGAAACTGGAAACTCGAAACTGGAAATTAGAAATTTGAAACTGGAAACTCGGGAGCCAGAATCCGCATCGGAGCTTTAATTTGACCGCGATTTTCGAATTTCGAGTTTCGAATTTCCAATTTCCAGTTTCCAAACTCATCCCTGCCGCTGCTTGTGCTTGGGATTCTCGCAGATCACCAGCACGACGCCGCGGCGCCGCACGATCTTGCACTTTGCGCAGATCTTTCGAACCGAAGAACGAACCTTCATCGCCTACAACTCCGCGGGCATTCCCGCTCGATCTATTGCCCCGGGCTTCTTGCCGAAGCCCTAAGCCAGCCTGACCCTCCGGGGGGCGTCTCTCCCGAATTACTTGTACCGGTAGACGATCCGCCCGCGCGTCAGGTCGTAGGGGGACAATTCCACCGCGACCTTATCACCGGGTAGGATGCGGATGAAATTCTTGCGCATCTTCCCCGAGATGTGTGCGAGGACGCGGTGCTTGTTGTCCAGCTCGACACGGAACATCGCGTTGGGCAGAGGCTCAATCACCGTGGCAATAACTTCGATTGCTTCTTCCTTTGCCATATAAAGTATTAACGCGGCCAAAGTAGCGCCCCGATGAATCGGGGGGCACCATCTACACTCGCGTCAGCACGTCCGGGCTGTTGCGCGTGATCGCTACCATGTGCTCGAAGTGCGCGGAGGCGCTGCCGTCCCGCGTCACCGCCGTCCAATTATCCGCCAGCACCCGGACGTCCGGTCCGCCGGAATTGACCATGGTCTCGATCGCGAGCACCATGCCTTCCTTGAGGACCGGCCCGTGCCCGGGCGAACCGAAATTCGGCACCTGCGGCTCTTCATGCAGCTCGCGCCCGATGCCGTGCCCGACGAACTCCCGTACCACCGAGAACCGGTTCTTCTCGGCGTGCTGCTGAATCGCCGCCGAGATATCTCCCACGCGGTTCCCGAACCGTGCCTTCTGGATGGCCAGCTCCAAGGCCTCTTCCGTGACCCGCAGGAGCTTCTGCAGCGGCTCGGAGATTTCGGCCACGGGGACGGTCAGGGCGGAGGCGCCGTAGAAGCCGTCCACGACCGCGCCCAAGTCCAGTCCCAGGATATCACCCTCCTTGAGTT
>JAIQGH010000154.1:2720-13854 GCA_020072655.1 Terriglobia bacterium
GACGCGCAAAGGCAACAGGGGTAGCCGCGATAACCCTTGAACGCCGATCGGGCTCCCGTTTCGCGGAGCCGTTTCTCGACGAACCGCTCCAGCTCGAGGGTCGTCACTCCCGGCCGCACGCGCTCCTTGAGCTCGAGGAGGATTTCTCTGACCAACCTTCCGCTGCGCCGCAGTTTCTCGATCTCGGCCGGAGATTTGCAGATAATCATGCACCCTTCAGGAACCCGACGAGCTCCGCGGCAATCGGTTCCGGCTCCCGGTTGCCGTTCACGTCGTGCAGGAGACTCTTCTGCCGGTAGTAATCGATCAGCGGGCTGGTCTGATTCTCGTAAGCGACCAGGCGCTGGCGGATGGTTTCCTCGTTGTCATCGGCGCGCTGAAGGAGTTTGCCCCCATCCTTGTCGCAGACCCCCTCTTTCTTCGGGGGGCTGAAATAGACGTTGTAGATCTCCCCGCACACGGAGCAAGTCCGCCGGCCCGTCAAGCGCTTCATCAGCAGGTCGTGCTCCACCTGGATGTTGATGACCAGCGGGCGGCCGCGCCCTTTCGCTTCCAGCATCTTATCCACGAACTCCGCCTGGGGGATCGTGCGCGGAAAACCGTCAAGAATGAAACCCAGCTTGCAGTCCGGCTCCCCGACCCTCTCCGCGACGATGCCGCAGACCACCTCGTCGGGGACGAGTTGGCCGGCTTCCATCTTCGCCTTGGCCGCCAACCCCAGCGACGTTCCCCTCTTTACGGCTTCCCGCAGAATGTCACCCGTCGAGATCTGCGGGATAGCGAATTCCTTCGCCACCTCGCGCGCCTGAGTCCCCTTGCCGGCTCCCGGCGCCCCCAGAAAGATTAGAGCTTGTGCCTTCATCGGCTCCCCCGCGTCGGCGTTACGACGCCGCGCGCCGCCCCCGCAGGCGGCCCTTGCGCATGAATCCGTCGTAGTGCCGCATGATCAGTTGAGCATTTACCTGCTGCACGGTATCCATCGCCACGCCGACCACAATCAGCAGCGACGTGCCGCCAAAATAGAAATTGATATTCATGCCGTTCAGAACCCAAGTGGGCAAGTGCGCGTCGAACCACGCCCCGCCCAACCAAGTGGGCAGGTGGTGGAGGCGAACGCCCGCCAGCATGATTTCCGGAATCAACGCGACCAGGGCCAAGTAAAAGCCGCCCACCCAGGTGATCTTGGTTAGGACCTCGTCGAGGTAGTCCGCGGTGCGCTTCCCAGGCCGGATGCCAGGGATAAATCCACCCTGCTTCCGGATGTTGTCCGCAACTTCGTCCGGGTTGTAGACGATGGATAGATAGAAGTGCGCGAAGAACAGGATCAGAAGAATGTAGGTCAGCGTGTACAGCGGTTCACCCCAGGCGAACAGCCGAACGAACCGCTCGATCACTCCCCCGGCCGCGGTGGTCTTGGGGATGAACAGCCCCAGGGTCTGCGGAAAAGTCAGAATCGATACGGCAAAGATGATCGGCATGACGCCGCTGCTGTTGACCTTCAGCGGCAGGTGGGTTGAAACGCCCCCCATCACTCGCCGCCCCACGATACGCCGGGCGTACTGAATGGGAACGCGTCGCTCGCCGCGCTCGACGAGGACAATGAACGCCACAATCGCCAGCATGAAGGCCAGCAGGAGAAGGAGCACCGGGAAGCTCCACGTCCGGCTCACAAAGACTTTGTCGTAGAGGTCGCCGATCGCCCGCGGCAGCCCGACAACAATGCCCGCAAAGATGAGCAGCGACATGCCGTTGCCGATGCCGCGCGCGGTGATCTGCTCGCCGAGCCACATGACGACGATAGCGCCCGTCGTGAGCGTCAAAACCGTCTGCACGATGAACCCCGGACCCGGACTCGCTACCAGTGGAGTTCCCGCCATCGTCGCGCGCTGCAACGCCATGGCAATCGCGAAGGCCTGGAAGGCGCTGATCGCCACCGTCAGAAACCGCGTGTACTGGGTGATCTTTCGGCGGCCGAGCTCGCCTTCCTTCTGCAGTTTCTCCAAGTGCGGAAAGACGACGGTCAAGAGCTACAAAATAATCGAAGCCGTGATGTAGGGCATGAAATGAAGGAGCCCAGGCGGTAGAGGGCGAGCATCCCCATCGTAAAAAGGATGCGCCTCCGGAGGTCCGGAATCTCAAAGATGCTTTTGACTTGATCCATCATGCCCGAAGAACCTCGGCCGTGCCGCCTGCCTGTCGGATCTTTTCCAGGGCGGATTTCGAGAAACGGTGCGCGGCGATGGTCAGAGCCGCTGAAAGTTCGCCCGTGCCGAGCACTTTGATGCCGTCTCCGATTTTCTTGACCAGGCCCCGTTCGACCAGCAGTTCGGGCGTGATCTTCTCTCCTGCCCCGAAGTGTGCCAGATCCCTGAGGTTGACCAACGCGTAGTGTTTCTTGAAGATGTTCGTAAAGCCGCGCTTGGGAAGGCGGCGCTGCAGGGGCATCTGGCCGCCTTCAAACCCTGGCCGCACGCGCGCGCCGGTCCGCGAGCGTTGCCCTTTCGAGCCGCGCGTGGCGGTCTTGCCGTGGCCCGATCCCATGCCCGAGCCGATGCGCTTGCGCCGATGGTGGGCGCCGCGTGGGGCTCGCAATGTTCCAATGTGAATCGCCATAAGCTCGTTGCCTAGTTCTTAGTCCGTCTTGGGAGGTTCGACGCTCTCCTCCGGTGCGCCTCCCGTTTTCCCCCGCTTGCCTTTCCGGGCAGGCTTCGCAACCTCTTCCGCACTTTTCGCGTTTGCCTCTGGAGCAGTTTCGGCCCCCGGCTGAGCTGCGCCGGCGTCTCCCTGCGCGGCCGCGACGCTTGTGGGCTCAACGGCAGGTTGGGGTGCTACGACTTCCTTCGGCAGCAACGCATACTCCGCCACGCTGGCCCAGCCCGGAGGCCGTGGCGCTTCGTCTACGATTTCCACTAAGTGCGGGATGCGCGCCACGAGTCCCCGCACCTGCGGAGAATCGACCCGTTCCACAACCTGGTTCAACCGCCGCAAGCCCAGGCTGCGCACCATGGCCTTCTGGCGGCGCGTGAAACCGATGCCGCTTCGCACCCACTTGATGAGGATCGTCCGCTGAGCTTTTTCTGTCACGACAGTCCCTAACCTTTAGATCTCTTCCTTCGTCTTGCCGCGCGCGGCGGCCACTTCCTCCGGATTGCGAAGCTGCGCGAGCGCGTCTATCGTGGCCTTGACGACGTTCCCAGGGTTCGTCGTCCCCAGTGATTTGGTGAGCACGTTCTGGATCCCCGCGGCCTCGACAACGGCTCGCACCGCGCCGCCGGCGATCACGCCGGTGCCTTCCGCGGCTGGCTTCAAGAGCACGCGCCCCGCGCCGAACCTCCCCACGACAGCGTGGGGAATGGTCGTCGCCGCGATGTTCACTTTGAGCAGCTTCTTCTTTGCCGCCTCAATGCCTTTGCGGATGGCCATGGGCACCTCGCGGGCCTTGCCCGATCCGTAGCCGACGTGCCCGGCCCCATCGCCCACCACGACGAGAGCGGAAAAGCTCAAGTTCTTTCCGCCCTTCACGACTTTCGTGACGCGGTTGATGGAAACGACCTGATCTTTCAATTGCAGCGTATTCGGATCAATCCGGGTAACCAAATTAATACTCCCTTGCGCCCCTCATTAGAATTTGAGGCCACCTTCGCGCGCCGCGTCCGCCAGCGCTTTGACGCGCCCGTGGTAGCCGTAACCTCCGCGGTCAAAGACGACCGAGTTGATGCCCGCCGCCTTGGCCCGCCCGGCCAGAACCTGACCCACGGTCTTCGCCGCCGCGAGGTTGCCGCCGCTTTTCAGCGTCTTGCGGACTTCCTTGTCCAGGCTCGAAGCCGAAACCAGCGTTTGGCCGCGCGAGTCATCGACGATCTGGGCGTAGATGTGGTTGAGCGAGCGGTAGACATTCAGGCGCGGCGCCTCCGGCCGGCCGACCACCCGCGTCCGGATGCGCCGGTGAATGCGCTGCCGGGCGCGGTTCTTGGAAGCCAGTTTCAACATAAGATTTCCCGATCTTCCCGCGTTCCCCTTGCTCGCCGACTACTTCGTCGCCCCGGCGGCCGCCGCCACCGCCTTGCCCACCTTCTTCTTCAGCCGCTCGCCGGTATAGCGGACTCCCTTGTTCTTGTACGGGTCGGGCGGGCGCAGAGCGCGGAGGTGCGCCGCCACCTCGCCGACTTGTTGCTTGTCGGCGCCACTCACGACGAGATGGGTTTGCTTCTCCACGGCGATGGAGATCCCCTCCGGAATCGGAAAGTCAATCGGGTGCGAATAGCCCAGGGAGAACTGCACGATCCGACCTTTGAGCTCGGCACGATAGCCAATGCCCACGATATCCAGGTGTCGCGCGAAGCCTTTGGCGACACCTTGGACCGCATTGGCGAGGAGGCTACGCGCCAGGCCGTGGAGGGCCGCATGCTCATCGTCCTCACGGCGAAGCGTGAGCCGCCCGTCTTGTTTTTCAAAGGTGATCCCCTTGGGAATCGCCACGCGCAAGGTCCCCTTGGGACCCTTCACGATGACCGTGGAGCCCTCGGTAGTCACCGCCACGCCCGACGGCACCTCAACCGGCTTCGTTCCGATTCTCGACATAAGCTTGCTTCCCGCTCCGGAGGTCGCGTCGCCGGCTCATCCGTCCCTGCCGGCTCCGGCGCTCCGGCAGCTCAAATCAGCACACGTTGCAGAGCACTTCGCCGCCGATGCCCGCCTTGCGCGCGTTCTTTCCCGTCATCAACCCTTGCGGCGTCGTGAGGATATTGATCCCCATCCCGCCCAGAACCCGAGGGATTTTGCGGGCGGGCACGTAGACCCGCCTTCCGGGCCGCGAGACGCGCTCCAGCGTCGAAATCACGCTCACGCCCTCGGGGGAATAGCGCAGGAAGACGCGCAAGATCTTCTTCTTCTCTTCCTCGGCCACCTTGTAGTTGCTGATATAGCCTTCTTCTTTGAGAATTCGCGCCAACTCGATGCGCATCCGCGAGGCGGGCATGTCCACGCGCGCGTGACGCGCACCAATCCCGTTCCGAATTCGGGTCAGCATGTCCGCGATTGGATCAGTGATAGCTGCCATAAAACTCCCGCAAGCAATAGTCCGTGGGCCGTGGCCGGCCTACCAGCTCGATTTCATGACGCCGGGAATATCGCCGCGCAGCGCCAGTTGCCGGAAGCAGAGCCGGCACATTTGGAACTTCCGCAAATAGCCGCGCGGGCGCCCGCAGATGCGGCAGCGGTTGCGGTGGCGGATCTTGAATTTCGGCTTCCGGACCAGCTTCGCCATCTGAGAAGTTCGCGCCACTGCCTAACCTCCTGCCTTTTCTTCGGCCGCGGCGGCCGCCGCCTGCCGCCGCTGCACTTCGGCCCGGAAGGGCATCCCCAGGTGACGGAGCAGCGCCAGAGCTTCGGCGTCCGTCCGGGCGTCGGTCACAATCGAAATGTTCATGCCCTTGATCTTGTCCACCTTCGCATAGTCGACTTCCGGGAAGACCAGTTGATCCCGGAGACCCAGCGTATAACTGCCCCGGCCGTCGAACGAGCGCGTCGAAAGCCCGCGGAAGTCGCGGACGCGAGGCAACGCCACGTTCATCAGCCGGTCGATGAATTCGTACATTCGGTCGCCGCGCAGCGTCACCATGGCCCCGATCGGCATGTTCTTACGCAGCTTGAAATTGGCGATCGACTTCCGCGCCCGCGTGATGATCGGCCTCTGCCCGGTGATCAGGCCGAGCTCCTGGCTGGCGTTGTCGAGCAGCTTGGCGTTCTGGATCGCCTCGCCCAGGCCCATGTTCACGACAATCTTGCGCAGGCGCGGGACGGCCATGGGGTTCGCGTAGTGGAGCTCCTTCATCAACATCGGCACAATCTCTTTTTGGTAACGCTCTTTTAGTCTCGGTGCCATAGCTCCGGCTCACTACCCCCCTAGCGGTCCAGCACCTTTCCGCACTTGGCGCAGACGCGGACGGTCACGACCTTCTTGCCTTCGGCCTTCCTTCGATGCTGGATGCGCGTGGGTCCGCACTCGTCGCAGATCAGGGCGACGTTCGAGATGTGCACGGGACCTTCCTTATCCAGAATCCCCCCGCGGATCTGCTTGGCGGGGTTTGGCCGCGTGTGGCGCTTGACGATGTTGGCATGCTCGACGAAGACCCACTGCTTCGCCGGCACCACTTCCAGCACGCGCCCGGCCTTGCCTCGATCGCGGCCTGCCATCACCTGAACCTGATCGTTCTTGCGAATATCCATCCTGGACGCCATTACAAAACCTCGGGCGCGAGGGAAACGATCTTCAGAAACCGCTTCTCGCGCAGTTCGCGGGCGACGGGGCCAAACACGCGCGTCCCCACCGGCTCACCCGCTTCGTTGCTCAACACCGCGGCGTTTTCATCGAAACGGATGTAGCTGCCGTCGCGCCGCCGCTGCTCTTTCCTCATGCGGACGATGACCGCCTTGACGACCTTGCCCTTGGGGATGGGGCTATCCGGCGCGGCCTCTTTGACCGAAGCCGTGACCACATCGCCCAAGCCTGCTTGCAGCCCGACGTCGCCCCCCACCGGCAGGATGCAGGCAAGCTTCCGGGCGCCGGAATTGTCGGCCACCTGCAGGATGGTTCGCATTCCGATCATACCGCACCCTCCGGCACGGCAGCGACTTGCGCCGCTTTCGCCACGACTTCCACCACTCGCCAGCGCTTGCGCGCGCTGAGGGGGCGTGTCTCCTCAATCCGCACCGTGTCCCCAACCTGGCACTGGTTTTTCTCATCGTGCGCCAGGAATTTCTTCGAGTACCGCACCACCCGCTTGTAGAGGGGGTGAGTGACCTGGCGCTCGACGGTCACGACGACCGTCTTCTGCATTTTGTTGCTCGTAACGATTCCAACTTTTTCTTGTCGTCGTGTTTTCATAGCCTCTCGAAAACCACTGGCGGCTGCTCACCGCTCCTTAGGATTTCGCCGCACTCCCCGCCAACTCCCGCTCCCGCAGGACGGTCTTCACCTTGGCCAAGTTCTTACGCAGGATGCGGATATTGGGAAGCGCGTCCGTCTGCCCGCCCGCAAATTGGAAGCGCAGCCGGAAGAGCAGATCGGCGAACTCTTTCTCTTTGTTGCGCAGCTCGTCCGGGCTCCATTCCCGGATTTTCTCCGCCTTGAGCAGTTTCTCGACTTTCATGCCATCGACTCCCGCCGCGCCCCTACGCCGCCGCCGAACGTGCCACAAACTGCGTGGCGATCGGCAGCTTGTGGCTCGCCAGCCGCATCGCCTCGCGCGCCTCGGCCTCCGTCACGCCTTCCATTTCGAAGAGCACGCGGCCGGGCTTCACGACTGCCACCCAAAACTCCGGCGCGCCCTTGCCCTTTCCCATACGGGTTTCGGCCGGTTTCTTCGTCACCGGCTTGTCGGGGAAGACTCGGATCCAGAGTTTGCCACCGCGCTTGATGAAACGCATGATCGCCACGCGGCTGGCTTCGATTTGGCGATCGGTGATCCAGCCCGGCACGAGCACTTTCAATCCATAGTCGCCGAACGCCAGGTCCGACCCTCGCCAAGCCTTGCCCCGGCGCCGGCCGCGCTGCTGCTTGCGATACTTCACTTTGCTGGGCATTAACATAAGAGAAGTTCTCAGTTCTCAGTTTCCAGTCGCCGGTTGTCGATTTCGTCTTGGCTGACAACTGACCACTGACAACTAGCCACTGCTTTTCATGCCGCCGCGGCGGCCACCGGTTCCTCGACCTTCTCGACCCGCCGTTTCTGCTGGAGGATCTCGCCGTTGTAGACCCAGCATTTCACGCCGATCACGCCATAGGTCGTCATCGCTTCTGCCAGCCCGAAATCAATGTCGGCGCGGAGCGTATGCAGGGGCAGGCGGCCCTGCAGATACCACTCGGAGCGGGCGATTTCCGCGCCGTTCAGCCGCCCTCCGCAGCGCACCTTGATGCCCTTGCACCCGAAGCGCAGCGCCGAATCCACCGCCTTGCGCATGGCGCGGCGGAAGGCCACGCGCTTTTCAAGCTGCAAGGCGATCGATTCGGCCACGAGCTGCGCGTTCAATTCCGGCCGGTGGACTTCCTGAATGTTGATGGGCAGGACTTCGCGGCCCGTGCGCTTCTGGATCTCCTGCCGCAGCCGGTCGATCTCCGCGCCCTTGCGGCCGATGATGATCCCCGGGCGGGCCGTAAAGATCGAGATCTTGAGTTTGTTGCCCGGCCGCTCAACTTCGATGGAAGCCACACCCGCGCTCTGCAACTGTTTCTTGAGCTGCTTCTTCAGCTCCAGATCCTCGTGCAGCAGGTGCGCATAATCCTTCCGCGCAAACCAGCGCGACTTCCAGGTCTTGTTGTATCCGAGGCGGAACCCGTAAGGGTGAACTTTCTGACCCACTGTTCTCCTCCTTCACCCGGCGTCTGCCGGGGCCGATCTTCAGCCTTTCTGTTCCTCCACCACCACGGTGATGTGGCTCATGCGCCGCTGGTAACGGTATGCGCGGCCCATGGGCGCCGGGCGAGTGCGTTTGGCCCGCGGCCCGTCGTCGACGTACGCCCGAGAAACGACCAGACGATCCACGTCCACGTGTTCCGATTTTTGTTCGGCATTGGAAATCGCCGAGTGCAGGACCTTCGCGATTTCGTGAGAGGCCCGCTTCTTCGTAAAGCGCAGGATGTTGATGGCTTCGCCGGCGTTTTTCCCGCGAATCAAGTCCACGACCAACCGCGCCTTCTGGGGCGAAACCCGAATGAACTTTGAAACGGCTCGTGCTTCCATCGGCTCTCCCGAACTGCTCTCCTAGGATCCTTTGGCCGCTCAGCTCGTGCCGCCGGCGGCAGGAACCGTGGGCCGAGGCGCTGCGGGTGCTGCGCCACCCGGCGGGGCCGCCGTCGCCGCCCTTTCCGCCGCCACCCGCGCGCCGTGGCCCTTAAACATACGCGTGGGTGAAAACTCGCCGAGTTTGTGACCGACCATGTTCTCCGTGATGTAGACGGGAATGAACTTCTTGCCGTTGTGAACGGCGATCGTGTGCCCCACCATTTCGGGCACAATCGTCGAGCGCCGCGACCACGTCTTGATCACCTTCTTCTCGAATCGCCGGTTGAGCAGCTCGATCTTCTTGATCAGGTGATCGTCCACGAACGGACCTTTCTTGACCGACCGTCCCAAGTTACCCTCCCGCTACCTCTTCTCGCGCCGCTTGACGATGAACTTGTCTGTCTGCTTGTTGCGGCGCGTTTTGTATCCGCGCGTCGGCTGGCCCCAAGGCGTCACGGGATGCCGGCCGCCGGAGGTCTTGCCTTCGCCGCCGCCCAGNGGATTCATGGCCACGCCGCGCACGGTGGGGCGAATTCCCAGCCAGCGCTTGCGGCCCGCCTTGCCGATCGAGATGTTCTCGTGGTCGAGGTTCCCCACCTGTCCGACGGTGGCAAAGCATTCCATGTGGATCTTGCGTACCTCGCCGGAAGGCAGTCGCACCTGGGCGTAATCGCCTTCCTTGGCGAGCAGTTGTGCCGCGCCGCCCGCCGAGCGCACGAGCTGCCCGCCCTTGCCGGGACGCAGCTCGATATTGTGAATCATCGTGCCCGCGGGAATGCTTTTGAGCGGCAGCGCATTCCCTACAACGATGTCGGCGTCCGGCCCGGAGACGACCCGGTCGCCCACCTTGAGCCCTGACGGGTAGAGGATATAGCGCTTCTCCCCGTCCGCATAATGGAGCAGCGACAGAAACGCGGAGCGATTCGGGTCATATTCGATGGTGGCCACGCGGGCCGGGATGCCCGCCTTGTCGCGTTTGAAGTCCACGATTCGGTACATCCGCTTGTGGCCGCCGCCGCGGTGCCAGATGGTCAACTCCCCGCGGTTGTTGCGGCCCGAGATGCGGGTCTTGGGCTCGAGCAGGGGCTTGTAAGGCTTCGAGGTCGTGATCTCTTCGAAGGTAAGCCCCGTCTGGAACCGCCGGGTTTCCGTGTAGGGTTGATAGGTTTTGATTCCCATAACACCTTCAACTGATGAATCGCCAGTGCGACCGCCGGCCGCTGCGACTCATCATCCATGGCTCGTCCTTACTTCTAAGCCGTCTCCATGTACTCCGGTATCTTCTCGCCGGGTTGGAGCTTCACGAAGGCTTTCTTCCAATCCGGACGCCGCCCCACCGTGCGGCCGCGCCGGCGAGTCTTGCCGTGGAAAATTGCCGTGCGCACGGAATCCACCTTGACCTTGAAGAGCGTCTGCACGGCCTCGCGGATTTCGACCTTGGTGGCGCGCGGGTCAACCTGGAAGCACAAGGTCCGCGCCCGCTCGCGCGCATCCACGCTTTTCTCCGTGATGACGGGCTTCTTCAGGATCTGATACGGGCTCTTGATCATCGCAGCGACTCCTGCAAGCGCGCCAGCGCGCCCTCGGAGATCAGCAGCCGGTCGTGGCTGAGCACCTGGTACGGATGAATTTCGTGGTGCCGGACGAGCTCGCAACCCTCGATGTTCCGCGAAGAAAGCTCCAGGTTCCGGTTCGAGTGGTCGTTGACGATCAGCACCTTGCGGCTCACGCCCAGCTTCTCGAGCGCGCCCGCGAAAGCTTTCGTCTTCGCCTCCTTGAGATCGAACTGCTCGACCACGGTGAGCTTCTGATCCTGGTATTTGGCGGCTAGCGCCGAGCGCAGCGCGCCGCGCAGCATCTTGGCCGGAAGCTTGTAAGAGTAATCACGCGGCACCGGGCCGTGCGCGATCGAGCCGTGCCGCCACAACGAGCTGCGGATGCTGCCCACGCGCGCGCGGCCGGTGCCCTTCTGCCGCCAGGGTTTCTTCCCGCCACCCGAGACTTCCGCGCGGGTCTTCGTCTTGTGCGTGCCACGGCGCCGGCTGGCGAGGTAGACCTTCACCGCTTCCCAGAGCAGGCTCTGATTGGGCTTGACGGCGAACACCTCGTCGGCCAGCTCCATCTGCTTGACCGTCTGCCCTTCCAAGTTCTTGACTTCGACCGTCGCCATAGTCAGTTGTCAGTCGTCAGTTCTCAGTGGTCAGTTAAACCATCCTGGACCTTCGACCTTTGCCCTACTCTTTCCCCGTTTGCCATCTACCGCCTACTTGTGCGGTGCCTTCGCCTTGCGCACGATCACATACCCGCCCATCGGTCCCGGTACCGCACCTTCGACGAGCAGGGCATGATCC